>NZ_LDPE01000004.1 GCF_001447995.1 Maribacter dokdonensis DSW-8
AATGGGGCGGTGGCGCTCAGTACCCTATCGAGGCGGATGCGCTCCGGGTGCAGGTGTACAGTGACGGCGGCACGGATCTCGTGAGTATCCATTTGCGCGGCCGTGGTGGCGTTTCGGGGTATGTGGACGACAGTTCCACCGCCACGAAGGCGACGCTGGTACAGTACCTTCCGGTATCGTCCATATCCTCCAAAACGAGTGAGAGCCCTGGCAACGGTATGGTCGTTTACCCGAACCCTGCCGTTGATGAAACATCGGTAAGTTTCGATTTCCCGACCACTGTAGGTACCATTCGGATATTCGATGTAACGGGTAGGTTGGTTCAGACCATCAAAGGTGGGCCGATCGACGATAGGGGTTTACCTATAAGTGTAAGGGATATGCCGGAGGGGGTGTATTTTGTAAAAACAACCGATACAGCAGGTGTTGAGTTCCAACAGAAAATGTTGATCCAACGGCAATAGGATTTATCGACTAACCTAAAAACAAAAAAAGGAGACCTGACAAGGTCTCCTTTTTTATTTATTATAAACGATAAATATTATTCTTCCATTGAATGATATACATTCTGTACATCATCATCCTCTTCTAGTTTTTCTAAGAGCTTTTCTACGTCTGCAGCTTCTTCCTCGTTTAACTTTTTAGTGACTTGTGGAATTCTTTCAAATCCAGATGATAAAATTTCTATATCACGGTTTTCCAATTCTTTTTGTAAAGCTCCAAAGCTTTCGAAAGGTCCGTAGATTAGAATTCCATCGTCATCAACAAAGACTTCTTCTGCTCCAAAATCGATCAATTCCAGTTCCAATTCCTCTGGGTCAATACCTTCTGCAGGTATTCTAAAATTACAAGTATGGTCGAACATAAATTCAACAGAGCCAGAAGTACCTAAGTTACCATTACATTTATTAAAATAACTTCTAACATTGGCAACCGTTCTTGTATTATTATCAGTTGCGGTTTCTACTAAAACAGCAATGCCGTGAGGTGCATACCCTTCAAAAAGAACTTCCTTATAGTCACCAAGACTTTTGTCACTAGCTCTTTTTATAGCGCGTTCAACATTGTCTTTAGGCATGTTGACAGATTTCGCGTTTTGTATGACGGCTCTTAGTCTGGAATTGGAGTCTGGATCTGGTCCACCTTCTTTTACGGCCATTACAATGTCTTTACCTATACGAGTAAAGGCTTTTGACATTGCCGACCATCTTTTCATTTTACGTGCTTTTCTAAATTCAAAAGCTCTTCCCATGGTAAATTATTTTAAACAAATGTACAAAAACGGGTAATGTTCAGAAATCATTGAAATGAATTTCTTTAGTGCACCGTTTTAATTAAAATTCACTTTCTATAATATCTTCTATAGTTCTAGCTAAAACAAAATCTTTTTCCGTGACACCATTGGCATCATGGGTGTTTAAGCGAATGTTCAATGTGTTATAAACATTGCTCCAATCTGGGTGATGGCCTTGAGCCTCACATTCAAAAGCAATACGTGTCATCACTGAAAACGCTTCTTTAAAATTTTTAAATTCAAAGGTGGTTTCTATGGCTCCATCCACATACTCCCATCCGTCA
Source organism: Maribacter dokdonensis DSW-8 (assembly GCF_001447995.1). Classification (NCBI taxonomy): domain Bacteria; kingdom Pseudomonadati; phylum Bacteroidota; class Flavobacteriia; order Flavobacteriales; family Flavobacteriaceae; genus Maribacter; species Maribacter dokdonensis. The sequence continues at coordinate 1,579 of NZ_LDPE01000004.1, forward strand.
AGTTGACCTAAATAGTCTGCTATTTGTTGATCTGTAAATTTTTCCATTTCTTTCATAATTGTTTTTAATTTAAAACATGATGGTCAATAATATCTTGAAAAGTAAATTGTAAATTTTTGGGTAACTTATTTGTTTTTGGAAGTACGGCTAAATATCTATCCTCATTGGTAGTATAAACTCTTTTAATTATAGGGTTAAAATTGCCTACGCGTTCTAATATTTCTTTTATAAAATCTTCATGATGGGTAAGGTCATTACTGCCTAAGTGATAAATACCCGTTTTATTTCTATTAATAAGGTAGTGAATTTGTTGAGTAAGCTTATCATCATTCGTCACATTTAATATCAAATTAGGAAAAACTTCTACCGATTCATTTTCTATAATAGATTTTTTCATTGCCTTGATTCTTGGCGATGCGTTACCAAAAACCATAGGGACCCGTAGAATTGCCATTTTTTCTTTTGGCAATCTAAGAAGCATATTTTCAATCTTTATTTTTAGTCTGCCATATACACTCTCAGATAATGTTTTGTCCATTTCATAAGAAGGGTATTTACTGTAGGCGTCAAATACATTCGCAGATGAAATAAAATAGAGCTTACACTTTTCTTCAGCGACATACTTGACCATATGGTCATGGGCAATAACCAAGGCAGCAAAATTTCCTCTCAAGGCAGAAATTATAATTTGAGGCTTTATCTCTTCTAAAACTTCAACAATATCATCTTCTTCAACATTGTATTGAACAAATTGTTTGTTAGATGAATATGAATTTGCCGCATGACAATAAGTGCCATAAGTATCGAAGTAATTACAAAGTTCTTTGTATATAGCATTACCTATGAAGCCACTTGCGCCAATAATCAGTATTTTCTTTGTATCTATTTTCAAAAAATGGAAAGTTCTGTTTCTGTAGTCAATTTTTCCAGCGCAAGCATACCTAATTTTGAATTCCCTTTAGGGTTTAGTCCCGGAGACCAAGTTGCTACGCAAAATTTGTTCGGTAGTAAGGCTACGATACCGCCACCAACACCACTTTTACCTGGTAGCCCAACTTCAAATGCAAATTCACCGGCTTCATCATAAAAGCCACATGTAAGCATTATGGCATTAATACGTTTTACCTGAGATAAGGTTAAAAATGTTTTGTTTCTTCTGCATTTGCCATGATTCATGAATACATAAAAAACATGAGTTAGTTGTTCGCAATTCATGGCAAGGGAGCATTGATGAAAATAGAAGTCTAAAACAGCATCAACATCATTATTTAAATTTTTATATGACTTCAAAAGATTGGCGGCCGCAAAATTCCGGAATCCTGTTTTCTTTTCGGAAAGTGCCACGGTTTCATCATAATCTATGGTGTCGTCATTTGCAATTTGGCGTACGAAGGATAAAAAATCATCTTTAGGGTTCTTCAATTGAGAAACTAGAATATCTGCAATAACGATTGCCCCAGGATTTATTAATGGATTTCTGGGGATACCATTTTCCAATTCCAATAGGGACAAATGATTGAACGGATCGCCAGAAGGTTCAACATCTACACGTTTCCAAACATCTTCCCCAATAAGGCCTAAAGCCATTGAGAGTGTTAAAACTTTAGAAATACTCTGTATGGAAAAAAGTTCATTTGAATCTCCTGCAGAAAAATTATTTTGATGATTGTCAATTAGATGTATGCCAAAATTGTTAACATCAACTTTTGCCAATTCCGGTATGTAATCTGCAATTTTTCCTCTTTCCTTTTCTTTGGATGCGGTTTCATTAATTGCATTTAGAACACTTTGGTAATCTATCATTTACTTTTGTAAAATGGTAATTTAACTATCGTGGCAGGTATTGCATTTTTTCTGATCTGTATGTTGATTTTACTGCCAATTTCGGAGAAAATAGGCGGTACATAGCCTAATCCAATTCCAGTTCCCATTGAAGGTGACATAGTGCCAGAGGTGACTTCACCTATGGTTTTACCGTTACCGTCAACAATGTCATAGCCTTGTCTGGGTATGCCACGTTCATCTAATTCAAATGCGACTAATTTACGTTCAGGACCCTGTTGTTTCTCTTTTTGCAAAGCTTCAGAATTAACAAAGTCTTTCGTGAATTTGGTTATCCAGCCCAAACCAGCCTCAAAAGGAGAGGTAGTGTCGTTAATATCATTTCCATATAGACAATATCCCATTTCTAATCTTAAGGTATCTCTTGCGGCCAAGCCAATTGGTTTTATTCCAAAATTGGCCCCAGCTTCAAAAACTTTGTCCCAAATTTGTTTTACTTCTTCATTTTTACAGTAAATTTCAAATCCGCCAGAACCTGTATAGCCCGTTGCAGATATGATTACATTTTCTATTCCAGCAAAATCGGATACTTCAAAATGATAAAATTTAATATCGGATAAATTCACGGAGGTTAGGGACTGCATTGCCTCTACGGCTTTTGGACCCTGTATGGCCAAAAGCGAATAACCTTCAGATATGTCTCTCATATCTGCCTTAAATTCTGCATTATAAGAGGAAATATGCATCCAATCTTTTTCAATATTGGATGCATTTACGACTAAAAGATATTGTTCTTCTTTTATGCGATATACAATAAGGTCGTCAACAATACCGCCATTTTCATTTGGTAAGCAGCTATATTGAGCTCTGCCTATGGTTAACTTAGATGCATCATTTGAAGTTACTTTTTGTATTAAATCTAAGGCAGTAGGACCAGAGATTAAAAATTCGCCCATATGTGATACATCGAAAACCCCAACACCGTTACGAACAGTTTCATGTTCAGCATTTACACCTTCGTAAGAAACAGGCATGTTGTAACCGGCAAAAGGAACCATTTTGGCACCAAGAGATTCATGAGTTGAAGTAAGCGCAGTATTTTTCATCTTCTATATATATTGACGATGCAAATTTATCGAAAATAAATAGAAGCCAATGTGGCTGACCAGGGAATTGAGAAAATAATATAACCTTGAAATTTTCTAAGTGCTTAAAAGAAAACTTTTAAGTTCCTCATAACTAGCAATTTTAATGGATGCCTTGGTTTTATTCATTACTTTTTTAATTTGTGCAGGAATCTCCAGCTTTTCATCAAGGGTTTCCTCAACAATATCTAAAAACTTGACCGGGTGAGCGGTTTCTAAGAAAATGCCATAAGTATTAGGATGTAGCTCTTGATATTTTTTTAGTCCTAAATAACCTACGGCACCATGTGGGTCGGCAACATAACCATTGATATCATTAATCTCTTTTAAGGCTTTCTTTGTTTCGTTATCTGTAAAAGAGTAGGCAGAAAGATTGTCCTTTAGCAAATCAAAATTATCCTGAAACAAGTGTCTAATTCTAATGAAGTTACTTGGGTCTCCAACGTCCATAGCATTAGAGATAGTAGCTGTAGACGGCTTTGGTGAATATTCTTTGGTTTGCATAAATTGGGGCACGGTATCATTTACATTTGTAGCTGCGATAAAGTGTTTTACCGGCATGCCTAAACGTTGTGCCATTAGCCCTGCACAGATATTCCCGAAATTGCCGGAAGGGACTGAGAATATGATTTCCTTACCTTGGGATTTAGCTTGTTTGTAGGCAAAAAGAAAATAGAACAACTGCGGTAACCAACGTGCAACATTAATGGAGTTAGCAGAAGTTAATTTCATGTTGTCAAGGAGTTCCTTATCCAAAAATGCATTTTTTACCATAGCCTGGCAATCATCGAACATACCGTCTACCTCTAGTGCCGTAATATTTTGTCCTAAAGTAGTCAGTTGTCTTTCTTGAATGTCACTTACTTTACCGCTTGGGTACAGTATAACAACTTTTACACCATCTACGCCTAGAAAACCATTAGCAACTGCGCCACCGGTATCGCCCGATGTAGCTACAAGTACGGTTACTTCATTTTTTGATGCTCTAGAAAAATATCCTAGGCACTGTGCCATAAAACGAGCGCCAACATCTTTAAAAGCCATGGTTGGACCATGAAAAAGTTCTAATGTACCAATGTTGGAAGTAATGTCAATAACCGGAAAATCGAAGTCTAGCACCTCTTTTAGTATATCCTTCAATACATTATCTGTTATAACTTCTGTTACAAATTGACGAATAGCCGTAAAAGCGATTTCCTCATTGGTAAGATTTTCAATATGCTCAAAAAACGAAGCTGGTAGAGGAGTTATTTCTTCTGGAAAATATAAGCCTTTATCTGGTGCAATACCATTGACAACGGCGGTATCAAAAGAAACTTTGGGTGCAGTATTGTTTAAACTATAGAATTTCAAGATGAGTATGTTTAATGGTTAGTAGTAAACTACTTTTTTATTTATAAAATTTTTACGCCTTCGGTGTTTATTTTAGAGACATGAATTTCGTAGTCTATTCCAATTTTATCATAGACTTTTTTCATGGACTCACCTACTTTTAAAGCGGTATCTTTTCCTTTGCTGAATGCAAAAATAGAAGGTCCTGATCCAGATATACCAGATCCTAATGCTCCGGCTTCCAAAGAAACCTTTTTAACTTCGTCAAACCCCGGAATTAAAATAGAACGTATTGGTTCAACAATATGATCTTCTAGGGAACGGCCGATTAAATCATAATCTTTTTTGAAAAGTCCGGCTACTAATCCACCTACATTTCCCCATTGTTTAATTCCTGTTTCCATAGAGATAGTTGTTTTCAAAATCTTTCTGGAATCTGAAGTTTTTATTTCTATCTGCGGATGAATTATGGTCAAATATAATTCAGTTGGAGCCGGTATATCAATGATATCTAGCGGACTATAGCTGCGTACTAAAGTGAAACCGCCAAATAGGGCAGGAGCCACATTGTCTGCGTGGGCTACATCACTTGCCAAACGTTCACCTTCCATGGCAAATTTTACCAATTCAGTTTTGCTAAAGGGGTTGCCCAATAAGTGGTTCATGGCCCAAACAGCACCTGCAGAACTAGCAGCGCTACTACCTATACCACTGCCAGGTTTTATTTTTTTGTCTATTTCGATTTCAAATCCGCCGTCATAATCAGAGGCTAATAGAAATGCGTTACCAGCAACTCCTGCCACATTGTTCAATGTCTCTTTTGGTAAATCTTGTCCGGTAAGTTTTGTTATTTTAATACCTTTTTGAGGCACTTTTCTAACCACCATTTCATCACCGACCGAGTCTAGGGCGACACCAAGCACATCAAATCCGCATGAAACGTTGGCAACTGTTGCAGGGCAAAATACTTTAATTTCGTTTGTAGCCATAATGAAAGTTATAGTTATGAAATTTAGAAATTACCTATTCGTATAATATCGGCGAATATTCCCGAGGCCGTTACAGCAGCGCCCGCACCCGCACCTTTAATTATCATTGGCTGGTTAGGGTATCTTTCAGTGTAGAAAAGAACAATGTTATCACTACCTTCTAAATTATAGAAATCATGACCTTTAGGTATTTCCTGTAATCCTACACTTGCTTTTCCATCATCGAACTGGGCCACATACTTAAGCTTGCTATCGGATTTTTTTGCACTTGAAAACAAAGACTGAAAATGTGGCTCATGCTTAATTAAAGAGGCAAAAAAGTCTTCATTGTTGTCAGTATTTAAACTTTCTTCGGGTAAAAACGGATTGTTTTTTATATCGCTAATTTCTAGTTGATTACCACTTTCGCGCGCTAAAATCAAAATTTTGCGCATGACATCAACACCACTTAAATCAATTTTTGGATCAGGTTCTGTGTAACCCTCTTCCTGAGCCTGTTTCACCACATCATGAAAAGTAGTTTGATCATTGAAATTATTGAAAACAAAGTTTAAACTACCAGAAAGAACAGCTTGTATTTTCAATATTTTATCACCAGAAGCAATCAAATGTTTAAGAGTATCGATTATTGGTAAACCGGCACCAACATTGGTTTCAAATAAAAACGGAGCGTTATATGTTCTGGCTAAGGATTTTAAATGTGAATAGTTCTCAAATTCAGATGAACATGCAATTTTATTACATGTAACTACAGATATGCTATTGCCCAGATATTCACTGTAGGTTTTTGATACTTCTTCACTGGCTGTGTTATCTACGAAAATACTATTTCGGTAGTTTAGACTATTTACTAAGGCTAAGAATTTGACTTTATCCGCTTTTTCTCCATTCGCAAGTTTGGTAGCCCAATCATTTAGGTCAATTCCTTTTTCATCAAAAAGCATTGTTCTAGAGTTGGACATTCCAATAACCCTAATGTTCAATTTTAAATTCTCTTTTAGGAATTTACGTTGCTCTCTAATTTGCTCTAAAAATTTAGCTCCAACATTACCAACACCCATTACAAATAGGTTCAATTGTTTAATGTTTTCTTCAAAAAACTCCTCGTGCAAAGCGTTTAATGCCTTTTTGACATCTTTTTCGTCAATAATGCAAGAAATATTCCTTTCAGAGGCACCTTGGGCAATTACTCTAATATTTACATTGTTTTTACCTAAAGTACTGAACATTTTACCGCTTAGACCTTGGTGACTTTTCATGTTATCACCCACTAAGGCAACAATGGCTAAATCACTTTCAGGAATAACCGTTTTAATGCGTCCCCTTTCAATTTCGTATTCAAAAGCTTCGTTTACGATACTAATTGCCTTTTCTACATCATTGGCAGATATACCTACACAAATAGAATGTTCAGAAGATGCTTGTGTAATTAAAACAACACTTATATCAGCTTGAGAAAGTACTTCGAAAAAACGTTTGGATATTCCTGGTATACCTACCATACCTGGACCTTCTAAAGATAATAGGGCAATGTTGCCAATATGGCTAATACCGCGTACCGTTTTACCTTTTTCGTTTTTAGATTTGGTTATTAAAGTTCCTTTTTCCTCTGGGCTAAAAGTGTTTTTTATAACTATGGATATTCCTTTAGATAGAACGGGCTGTATTGTTGGAGGATAAAGTACTTTTGCTCCAAAATGCGATAGTTCCATTGCTTCTTCATAAGAAATATGCGGAATGGCCTTCGCTTGTTTTACCATTTTTGGGTTAGCTGTGTACATACCACTCACATCTGTCCATATTTCCAATATATCGGCATCTACCGCAGCAGCATAAATAGCAGCGGTATAATCTGAACCACCACGGCCTAACGTAGTAGATATGCCTTCTTCTGATGTGGCTATAAAACCTGGGCAAACTGAAACCTGTTTTTTTGAAGAATTAAAAAATTCCTCGCAATTAGCGTTGGTTTTGGTGAAATTCACCACATTTTTACCGTTTAGTTTATGTGTGATTATTAATTCTCTACTATCCTTAAAAACGGCATCAAGCTTTTCATTAATTAGATATTCACTAATGATATATGAAGAAAGAAGTTCACCGTAACTTACTATTTTGTCAGATAATTTAGGTGTTATTTCTCCAATAAAGTAAGCGCCCTCAAGTAGTGTTTCAAGCACATTGAATTCGCTTTTTACTTTGCTAAGCACCTTACTTTGAGTAGTAACGGGAATTAACTCTTTAACCGTAGCTAAATGTCTTTCTTCTAATGTATGTAGTATTTCTTTGTATTTCTGATCTTGTGCAGATGCCAAAGAACCGGCTTGCAATAATAAATCTGTTACTCCTCCAAAAGCTGAAACAACCAAAATTATAGGGTCGTTATATTTAGAGATTATATTTTTAATTTTAACTATATTTTCAGGCTTGGCTACAGATGAACCACCGAATTTTAGAACTTTCATGATGTGTAATGTTGACTTTGTAATTTAAGATATGGTGTAATTAAACACGGGTACGGAGATATATAGTTTTTAACCCCAAAGGGTGAAACGTGCCGTAGCTGTACCATAAGTAATAGTAGCTGAAGTGAAATCTAATGTTATGTCTGTTATATAGCAGTCCATAAATACTAATGGTTGAAAGTCAAAAGTAGTACATTTGATAACTTAAACAAATCATTCCACAATTTTTTACGGAATAGTTATTTTTTAGATATAAATACAATAAAGAATGAAATTATATAGCGCAAAACAAATTTATAAAGCAGATCAGATTTCTATAAAAAAGGAGGAAATTGGTAGTAATGAATTAATGGAACGTGCTGCTTTGCAACTTTTTAATTGGATGCATTTGCGTATGCAAGGAGCTCCAGTGAAAATTCATTTATTCTGTGGAATAGGTAATAACGGGGGCGATGGTATTGCGCTGGCCAGACATCTTGTGGATCATGGTTATAATTTAGAAGTATATGTTATCAATTATAGTGAAAAGAGGTCAAAAGACTTTTTAATTAACCTAGATCGATTAAAAGATCGAAAAGTTTGGCCGCATTTTATGAATTCTGATGATGAACTACCGGCAATAGGTAGGGAAGATATCATTGTGGACGGCATTTTTGGAATAGGTTTAAATAGAACACCTGATGATTGGGTGATAAAAGTTATTCAGCACTTAAATAATTCTCAGGCATTTATTCTTTCAATTGATATTCCTTCAGGATTGTTCACTGATCAAGGACCTGAAAATTTTGATGCTATTATAAAATCTAATTATGTATTGAGTTTTCAAACTCCTAAACTAGTTTTCTTTTTGCCGGAAACTGGTGGTTTCATTGAACAATGGGAGGTATTGGATATAGGCTTAGATCCTGAGTATTTAATGCAAACCGAAACGGAATATGAGTTAATAGGGAAGAATGAAGTATTGACATTGTATAAGCCTAGGGAAAAATTTGGACATAAGGGTACCTATGGCCATTCATTAATTGTTGGAGGAAGTTATGGGAAAATAGGTTCCGTTTGTCTTTCGTCTAAGGCTGCTCTTTGTGCCGGTAGCGGGTTGGTCACATCCTATGTCCCCAGAATTGGTTATACTATACTGCAGACCGCATTACCCGAAATAATGGTGTTGACAGATCTTGAAGAAAAAGAACTTACTGAAATTAAGTTTGATATTGAGCCAAGCGTGGTAGGGATAGGAATGGGGATGGGTACAAGCGATGTGTCTATTAAGGCATTTGCAAGTTTCTTAGAGCAAAATAAATTTCCCTTGGTAATTGATGCAGATGCACTTAATATACTTTCTAAAAAGAAAGAACTGTTAAAAGAGCTTCCTGAAAAAACTATTTTAACGCCTCATCCAAAAGAGTTGGAGCGATTGATCGGCAGTTGGAAAGATGACTTTGAAAAGTTGAAAAAAGTAAAGGAGTTTTCAAAAAAATATAATTGTATTGTAGTTGTAAAGGGTGCACACACTATTGTGGTTTATAATGACAAGGGATATGTAAATACCACTGGTAATCCTGGTATGGCTACAGCAGGAACAGGTGATGTGTTAACAGGTGTAATTACAGGGTTGTTGGCGCAAGGTTACCCGGCACTGGATGCTTCAATCTTTGGGGTCTATTTACATGGCAGATCTGGAGATATAGCCGTAGAGTCTACTGGTTTTCAGTCCTTAACCGCTTCAGATGTTATAGATAATTTGGCAAATGCATATTTGGATTTGTTTAAATTGCCAGAACAACCCGTTACGGAAGAAGAAAATCAGTCCAATCAATAATTCTTAAGAATTTACCCTTCTTTTAACCCATTTTAATGCGTTATCAAATTCTATGAAGAATTTCATAGGCTTTTTGTAAAACAGTTTTTCGATCTTAAAGTTATGCATGTCGATTTCTTTTACCGAAACGATTGCAAAAGCTTTAAGATTGTCTAGTTGTTTTAAGTAGTTGTAAATGGTTGGGTCAATGGCAAATGAGTGCCTACGTAGACTAATGAACCCAAAATTCTTATCTCTAAAATGAATTTCAGCTATACCAATAATTTGGTAAGCTCTTTCTAATGTTAATGTAGCGCCCTCGTCAAAGATGGATACCATGTAATTCTCATAAACCTGAATTTTGCCTGTTTCTAATTCGTACTCTCGCACAATTACTTTTTTCTTGGTAGATCCAACTTTCATTCTTTCAGTATTAATATAGTGTGTCTTGAGCGAAAGTAAAGTGAACTACAATCTTTGTGCAAAATTTTAGTTTAAACGCGAAAATATCGTTCGTACTGCGTATAGCTATGAATGGCTGTATTTCTATTCTTACGACTTAAAAAGTATTGTACGAAAAAAGAGCCCTAACAAGGGCTCTTTTTTTATACTGTAAAAGTGAGAAAATCTACGTTTTAGGAGACTCTTCCTCGGCTTTTTCAATCTTAATGGTCAATTCTTCGCTCTTTTTGTCAAGATCAATATAAATACTGTCACCTTCCTTAAGCTTGGAATTCACTATTTCTTCCGCTAAGGCATCTTCAATGTATTTTTGAATTGCTCTTTTTAACGGTCTTGCACCATACTGCTTATCAAAACCTTTCTCAGCGATATAGTCTTTTGCTTCATCGGTAAGATTCAAGTGGTAACCAATATCCTTGATTCTCTTGAACAATTTAGCTAGTTCTATATCAATGATCTTATGAATGTCCTCTCTTTCCAGGGCATTAAATACAATAACATCATCAATTCTATTTAAAAACTCTGGGGCAAAAGCTTTCTTTAAGGCATTTTCAATAACACCTTTCTGGTGAGCATCTTCCTGAGATTTTTTTGCAGCTGTACCAAAACCTACACCTTGTCCAAAATCTTTTAATTGTCTAGCTCCAATATTGGAGGTCATAATAATGATAGTATTTCTAAAGTCGATCTTACGACCCAAACTATCTGTTAAGAAACCATCATCCAATACCTGTAAAAGCATATTGAAAACATCTGGGTGTGCCTTTTCAACCTCATCCAATAGTATTACCGAATACGGTTTTCTTCTAACTTTTTCTGTTAGTTGACCACCTTCTTCATAACCTACATATCCTGGAGGGGCACCTACCAATCTAGAGATGGCAAACTTCTCCATATACTCACTCATATCAATACGTATAAGAGCGTCTTCAGAATCAAAAAGTTCTTTTGCCAATACTTTGGCAAGTTGGGTTTTACCAACACCGGTCTGACCTAAGAATATAAATGAGCCAATTGGCTTGTTGGGATCTTTAAGTCCCGCTCTATTACGCTGAATAGCTTTGGAAACCTTTGCAACGGCATCGTTTTGACCAATTACATTAGATTTGATCAATTCCGGTAGACCAGCTAATTTATTACTTTCTGTTTGCGCTATTCTATTAACAGGTATACCGCTCATCATTGAAACAACATCGGCAACATTTTCTTCGCTAACGGTCTCTTTGTTCAGTTTACTGTCATCTTCCCATCGCTCTTGGGCTATGGCAAGTTCTTTTTCCAGACTCTTTTCGTCATCACGTAATTTAGCAGCTTCTTCGTATTTCTGCTTTTTTACCACACTGTTTTTAAGTTCACGAACATCTTCCAATTTCTTTTCTAATTCAAGAATTTGCTTTGGAACATCCATATTAACAATGTGTACTCTAGAGCCAGCCTCATCTAAAGCATCGATAGCCTTGTCCGGTAAAAAACGATCGGTCATGTACCTATTTGTAAGTTTTACGCAAGCTTCAATAGCTTCGTCAGTATAGGTTACATTATGGTGGTCTTCGTATTTACCTTTAATATTATGTAGAATCTCCACTGTTTCTTCAACAGAAGTAGGTTCTACAATAACCTTTTGAAAACGTCTTTCTAGGGCACCATCTTTTTCAATATATTGTCTGTATTCATCTAAAGTAGTTGCACCAATACATTGAATTTCGCCTCTTGCCAATGCAGGTTTAAACATATTTGAAGCATCTAAACTTCCAGTTGCGCCACCGGCACCAACAATAGTATGAATTTCATCTATGAATAAAATGACATCTTCATTCTTTTCAAGTTCGTTCATGACCGCTTTCATGCGTTCTTCAAACTGTCCTCTGTATTTAGTCCCGGCAACCAAAGAAGCAAGGTCAAGTGTTACCACTCTTTTATTGTACAGAATTCTTGAAACTTTTTTATTGATTATTCGAAGGGCAAGACCCTCTGCAATGGCACTTTTACCAACACCTGGCTCACCAATTAACAGTGGATTGTTCTTTTTTCTTCGGCTAAGAATTTGCGAAACCCTTTCAATTTCTTTTTCTCTACCAACAACAGGGTCCAGTTTGTTTTCCTCTGCCATCTGTGTAAGGTCCCTACCAAAATTATCCAGAACTGGAGTTTTAGATTTTTTGGCACCTTTTTGATTAGAAGCAGAGCCAAAGGTGCTTTCTTTTCCTTCATTGGACTCTTCAGAGTCACTTGGGAAAGATTCGGCCGTTGGGCCATCTACCATATCGTCATCACTTGTAATCATAAATTTAAACTGTTCTTTAACACCGTCGTAATCGACCTTAAGTTTATGTAAAAGTTTTGTTGTAGGATCGTTTTCATTTCTAAGGATACAAAGTAGAAGGTGCGCAGTATTTATAGAAGAACTTTGAAAAAGTTTAGCTTCTAAAAAAGTTGTTTTTAAAGCACGTTCAGCTTGTCTTGTCAAATGCAAGTTCTTTTTGTCTTTTTGTACGCCACTCGCGTTAGGGTTAGAAGGACTTAGAATTTCTACCTTTCTACGTAAGTGTTCTAAATCGACTTCTAAAGCATCTAAAATGCTAATGGCCTTCCCGTTTCCATCTCTAAGAAGCCCAAGCATGAGGTGCTCGGTACCGATAAAATCGTGACCAAGTCGTAATGCTTCCTCTTTGCTATAAGCAATAACATCCTTTACTCTTGGGGAAAAATTATCATCCATATACTATATTATCTTCTATAAAATTACTAAATCTCATCCAATCATTGGCAAATACCGTACCTATAATCGTTAAAGTTATTGTAAAAGCCATTAAAACCCGCTTTAATAAGTACGAAATTAGCGGATAAAGTAAAAATTAACATAACTCTGCCAAGTGTTAATAAAAATTAATATTATTGAATCCACATATTCTTGAAACGCCTAGGATTTAAGTATATTGGCATGCTTTTTTACTAATTAAAAAACAGAAGATTTTAAAATGGCTGACGGTGAAAAATTGATTCCCATAAATATTGAAGAGGAAATGAAATCTGCCTACATTGATTACTCAATGTCGGTCATTGTGTCACGTGCCCTGCCAGATGTTAGGGACGGATTAAAACCCGTACACAGAAGAGTTCTTTTCGGAATGCATGAATTAGGAGTTAGAAGTAATAGCTCACATAAGAAATCTGCACGTATTGTAGGGGAAGTTTTAGGTAAGTACCACCCACATGGTGATACTTCTGTATATGATACCATGGTGCGTATGGCTCAAGAATGGAGTTTACGCTACATGCTTGTAGATGGTCAAGGTAACTTTGGATCAATAGATGGTGATAGTCCTGCAGCAATGCGTTATACGGAAGCCCGTATGCGTAAAATTGCAGATGACATGTTGGCTGATATTGATAAAGAAACGGTTGATCATCAATTGAATTTTGACGATTCTTTAAAAGAACCTACGGTTTTGCCAACAAGGGTGCCAAACCTTTTAGTGAACGGTGCGTCTGGTATTGCGGTAGGTATGGCTACCAATATGCCTCCTCACAATTTATCTGAAGTAGTAGATGGTACGGTAGCTTATATTGATAATAATGATATTGAGATAGACGAGCTGATCACCCATATTAAAGCACCAGATTTTCCAACCGGTGGTATTATATATGGTTATGATGGAGTTAAAGAGGCTTTTCATACAGGTAGAGGTCGTGTAAAAATACGTGCAAAGGCTAGCTTTGAAGAGGTTCAGGGAAGGGAGTGTATTGTGGTTACAGAGATTCCTTATCAGGTGAACAAGGCAGATATGATCAAGAAAACTGCCGATCTTGTTAATGATAAAAAGATAGAGGGTATCTCTAACATTAGAGACGAATCTGACCGTAACGGTATGCGTATCGTTTACATTTTAAAGAGAGATGCTATTCCTAATATAGTATTGAACATGTTGTACAAGTATACGGCATTGCAATCCTCATTTAGTGTAAATAATATTGCATTGGTAAATGGTAGGCCGCAGTTGTTGAATGTCAAGGAAATGATACATCATTTTGTTGAGCATAGACATGAAGTAGTGGTTAGGCGTACTCAGTTCGAGTTGAAAAAAGCTGAAGATCGTGCCCATATACTAGAAGGTTTAATAATTGCTTCTGATAATATAGATGAGGTAATTGCAATAATTAGAGCTTCCAATAATGCTGATGAGGCAAGGAACAACTTAATTGAACGCTTTAAATTAAGTGAGATTCAAGCCAAGGCCATTGTTGAAATGCGTTTACGTCAGTTGACAGGTCTGGAGCAAGATAAGCTTAGAACCGAGTATGATGAAATTATGCTTCTTATTGCCGATTTAAAAGATATTCTTGATAAAAAGGAGCGAAGAATGCAAATCATCAAAGATGAGCTTCTTGAGGTTAAGGAAAAGTATGGCGATGAAAGAAGGTCTGTAATCAATGTAGCAGGTGGAGATCTTAGCATGGAAGATATGATTCCAGATGAGCAAGTGGTAATTACCATTTCTCACGCAGGTTATATCAAGAGAACTCCTTTGACCGAGTACAAAACGCAAAATAGAGGTGGTGTAGGTCAAAAAGCATCCTCAACCAGAAATGAAGATTTCTTAGAGCATTTGTTCGTTGGTACCAACCACCAATATATGTTGTTCTTTACGCAAAAAGGAAAATGTTTCTGGATGCGTGTGTTTGAAATACCTGAAGGTAGTAGAACGTCTAAAGGTAGGGCAATTCAGAACCTGATCAATATAGAACAGGATGATAGCGTAAAGGCGTTCATTTGTACGCAAGATTTAAAGGATGAAGATTACATAAATGCACATTATGTGATTATGGCTACTAAAAAAGGTGTGGTTAAGAAAACATCTTTAGAGCAATATTCAAGACCACGTCAAAATGGTATCAATGCCATTACCGTTCGAGATGGTGATGAGTTGCTAGAAGCTAAGTTGACTACGGGAACAAGTCAAATATTCCTTGGACTTAAATCTGGTAAGGCAATTAGGTTTGAAGAAAGTAAAACTAGACCAATGGGTAGAAATGCTTCTGGTGTTAGAGGTGTAACTTTGGCAAATGATGAAGACGAAGTAATCGGTATGGTGTCGGTTCATAATTTTGAGGAAGAAATTTTAGTTGTTTCTGAAAAAGGTTATGGAAAAAGATCTAGTATAGAAGATTATAGGGTTACCAATAGAGGAGGTAAAGGGGTTAAGACTATTAGTGTTACTGATAAAACGGGCGGACTTGTAGCTATTAAAAACGTTACCGACTCTGATGATTTAATGATTATCAACAAATCTGGAATAGCAATTCGTATGAGCGTAGAGGATTTACGTGTTATGGGAAGAGCTACACAAGGTGTTAGGTTGATCAATATTAAAGGTAACGACTCTATTGCTGCAGTTGCTAAGGTTATGAAGGATGAAGATGATCTTGAAGAATCTGAAATCCTTGATATTGAAGTGAATACTGAGGGTGCAACTGAAGTAGATGATACTGAAGAAAAAGATGGCACAGAGATTGATAATCCTGATACCGAAGAATAAACTTAAATAATAAACACTAATAATTAATATATTAAAAATGAAAAATAGGTTATTACTTGTAGCGGCGCTGACATTTACTATGGTCGGTTTTGCTCAAAAGAATGAAATAAAGTCTGCGGAAAAGGCATTAAAATCTGGCGATGCTACAGCAGCCAAAACTGCTATAGAAGCTGCTTCAGGTACTATTGCTGCAGCTGATGAGAAAACTCAGGCGCAATATTACTTTACAAGAGGTAAAATTTATAGCGATTTAGCCAAAAAAGGAGATAATGATGCATTTGAAAAATCTGCGAATTCTTTTAAAAAGGTTATTGAGATAGAAGAAGCTTCTGGTAAACAAAAATATTCTTCTGAGACTAACCAGTATATGGCAGCATTGACTGCAGATTTGGTTAACTCTGCGGTTAGCGATAACAGTAACAATAAGTTTAAAGAAGCGGCTGAGAAGTTGTATATGAGCTATACATTGAGTCCTAAGGATACATCTTACTTGTACTATGCTGCAGGTAGTGCTGTAAACGGTGGTCATTATGAAATGGCGTTAGATTATTATAACAAATTACAAGAAGTAGGTTATGATGGTAGCGGTGTTGTGTATAAGGCTACGAATGCGGCTTCAGGTGAAGTTGAGGAGATGGATAAAGTTCAACGTGACCTTATGGTGAAATCTGGTACTTATACCAATCCTGTGGATGAAAAAACGCCATCTAAAAAAGCTGAAATTGTTAAGAATACAGCATTGATCTACACTCAATTAGGGCAAGATGAAAAAGCTTTAGAAGCATATCAGGCAGCTAGAAAAAATGATCCAGAAGATGTAAATCTTATTTTAAACGAAGCAAACCTTTATTTCAATCAAGGAAATAAAGATAAGTTTAAAGAATTAATGGCTCAGGCAATAGCACTTGCACCAGATAATCCAGATTTACATTACAACGTTGGTGTAATTAGCATGGAGCAAGACAATTATGAAGATGCTCGTGTATCTTACAAAAAAGCGATAGAGCTTGATCCTAAATATACCAATGCATATTTAAATCTTTCTACAACCTATGTAAATGAAGGTAACAACCTTATTGATGAAATGAACTCGTTAGGTAATAGTAGAGCGGATATTGCCAAGTATGATGAATTGAAAGAGAAAAAGGATAGCTTGTTCAAGCAAGGTGCAGATGTTTTGGAAGATGCATTGAAGAACAACCCTGGTAATGAAAATATCATGACACAGCTTAAGAATATTTATGGAGCTATGGGTGATACTGAAAACTTTACTAGAATAAAGAAGTTGTTAGGAGAGTAATTCTAACTTACAGCAAAATGAAAAAGGCCCTAATTAGGGCCTTTTTTTATACAACTTTTTTAATGACTCTTAATTGATGCGTATATGTTCTAAGGTCATTATTGAAAATACCGGTATGGTCTAAGCGATCTACTCTTACTTTACCATTTACATGAATTACATAATTATCCTCCATTATGATGCCTACATGGTCAATATCCCCATTAGCGTTATCAAATAATGCTAAGTCTCCAGCCTCACTTTCTTCAACAAAACTTAATGCGGAACCTTGTTTAGATTGGCTTTCTGCCGTTCTTAGAAGATGGTAGCCGTTTATTCTATATACCATTTGGGCAAAGCCGGCACTGTCTATACCAAAAGGGGTTTTTCCACCTTTAAGTTCGGGTGAGTTTAGGTATAACAATGCGGTTTTTATCAGCTTTTCCTTTGGTTGTTCTGTATTTGTAAATGTTCCATTGAATGTAATGGGTAAAGAAGCAATTTCTGGTATGCATGACCCTATTAGAATTGGTGTTAAAACTTTATTATGGTCTTCAACAAAAGAAATTAAATCTGAGACATATTTCAATTCCTTTCTAGTTTGAATATCATTGAATTCATCTTCAGGTATAAACATAAGTTGGCTATTCATGATCCAACCTTCACATTTGTCAAAGACAGTTTTTATCCTAGACCAGTTTTTTCTGCATTCTAAAACCTTGTAATGTTCCCCGAACAAAAGTTGTGTTACCAGTTCAGATGCCTCATCGGGCATGCTTCGTACAGGTAGAATACTTAAAAAACAAATTCCGTATTGCATGAATATTATTTAAAGCTTAAGCTCTTTCGACAATGATTGCCGATGCGCCTCCACCGCCATTACAAATGGCTGCAGCACCTAGTTTTGCGTTATTTTGCTCCAATACATTTAGCAATGTAATCAATATACGTGCGCCAGAACATCCTAATGGGTGCCCTAGAGAAACGGCACCGCCATTTACATTGACGTTTTTATCGTTCAAGCCTAATATTTTCATATTTGCGAGTCCAACTACGGAGAATGCTTCATTAAATTCAAAGAAATCTATTTCTTCCAATTTTAAATTAGCCTTCGCTAGCGCTTTCGGTAATGCTTTTGCCGGTGCTGTAGTAAACCATTCTGGTTCATGCGCTGCATCTGCATAGCTTTTTATTGTTGCTAAAGGTGTAAGATTTAGCTCAATGGCTTTTTCTTTGCTCATTAAGACTAATGCAGCGGCACCGTCATTAATGGTAGAGGCATTGGCAGCGGTAACTGTGCCTTCTTTGGAAAATGCCGGTCTTAAATTGGGTATTTTGTCAATAAATACGTTTGAGTATTCTTCATCTTTAGTAACCATTTTTGGTTCACCACGTCTTTGCGGAACAGCTACGGGAATAACCTCATTATCGAATTTACCGTTTTCCCAAGCTTCTGAAGATCTTTTGTATGATTGAATGGCGTAGGCATCTTGATCTTCTCTGCTAAATTCATATTTAGTGGCGCAAGCATCTGCACACACGCCCATTGCATTTTGGTCATATGCATCAACTAAGCCATCTTTTTGCATTCCGTCTATTAACGTAGAAGGACCAAATTTTGTTCCGGTTCTCATATGTACGTAATGCGGTATAAGACTCATATTTTCCATTCCGCCCGCAACTACAATATCGGCATCACCCAAAGCAATTGCTTGAGCCCCTTGCATTACGGCCTTCATGCCCGAAGCACAAACTTTATTTATGGTTGTACAAGGAACGTTATTTGGTATGCCGGCGAATATTGCAGCTTGTCTGGCCGGTGCTTGTCCAGTACCGGCCTGAACTACATTGCCCATTAATACTTCGTCTACTACATCTGGACTAAGATCAATTTTTTTTAAAGCACCTTCAATAGCTATGGCTCCTAATTTTGGAGCTGGTATTGTGGATAATCCGCCCATAAAACTACCTATAGGGGTTCTTACGGCTGAAACAATAACTACCTCTTTCATGTTTTTAAATTTAGATGAAACGAAATTACTAAATTCTAAAGCAACCCAAGTGATATCATCTCAATTACTAGTTATCAGTTTATTATTTTCTATTTTTGAAGAACCTAATACAATTTTCTTTTGGATAATCTTTACAAACAGCAATCGCTCATTTTCAAATATATACTCTATGTAGTTGCGGTTGCATTTATAGTATTCTTCTTGCCCAAAGGAGGTAAATTTAAATATGAGTTTCAAAAAGGAAAACCGTGGCAGTTTGAAAACCTGTATGCCCCTTTTGATTTTTCTATTCAAAAGACCGATGCTGAAATAGCTAAGGAAAAGCAAATTATAGAAAATAATCAATTACCGTACTATAGTTATGATGAGGGTATAGTAGAAAAAGTTAGAGAGTCGTTTGATGATAAATTTGAGTCTCAATGGGGAAATACAGAACTGACTAGAAACCAAAAAAGCCGATTAAAATATTTTGCCCAAGTCATTTTAGATTCTGTTTATGCAAAGGGAATATTACAGAATAATGGCAAACAGGTACAACGTAATTTCATTTATTTGGTAAAGGGAAATGAGGCAAGTAAAGTACGCGTTTCAGATTTTTTAAAGGTAAGTGAAATCAATAACCTGGTTAGCGCTATACTTGATGATAATAATTTCAGCGCATTTGAAAAGGAAATACAAGCCTTATTTTTTGATATTATTGAGCCTAATGTAAGTTTTGATAATAATCTCACCCAAAAAGCTAGGGCAGAGGCGTTGTCAAAACTTTCTTATACGCGTGGTACCGTTGATCAAGGCCGTTTGATCATAGCCAAAGGAGAAGTGGTAGAGCCAGAAAATTTAAAGATTTTAGAGTCTTTAAAGTCAGAGTATGAGTCTGAATTGTGGACTGCCAATAATTATTACTTTATTTTAATAGGTTATACCGTTCTAGTGGCATTGGTATTGATCATGCTATTTTTATTCTTAAAAAAGTATAGAAGAACCGTTTATGAAAACAACGTAAAAGTCACTTTTATATTTTTCAATATTTTATTAATGGTATTTGTAACCACAATGGTTATAAAGTATAATGATCAATTGGTTTTTGTTGTCCCGTTATGTATTCTACCGTTAATCCTAAAAACTTTTTTTGACGCAAGATTAGGGTTATTTGTACATGTCTTGACCATTCTTATTCTTGGTTTTGTTGTGCCTAATAGTTTTGAATATATATTTCTTCAGATTATTACGGGAATAGTTACCATTCTAACGGTGTCGGAATTATACAAAAGGGCTAACCTTTTTGTTAGCGTAGGGCAGATTACATTAATATATATTATAGGTTATTTGGCTTTTCATACCATTCATGAGGGAGACTTAAGTGATATTGAATGGTATACTTTGGGTCTTTTTCTTCTAAATGGAATGATTACGCTGTTTGTTCAGCCTTTGATCTATATCTACGAGAAAGTTTTTGGATTGGTGTCCGATGTGTCCTTATTAGAGCTTTCCGATACCAATTCCAAACTATTAAAAGAATTAAGTAATAAGGCTCCGGGAACATTTCATCACTCTTTACAGGTAGCTAATTTGGCCGAGGCTGCGGCTAATGAAATTGGTGCCAATGCCATGCTGGTAAGGGTAGGGGCATTGTATCACGATATTGGTAAGATGAACGACCCTACTTATTTTACTGAAAACCAAGTAACCAATGTAAACCCGCACGATGAACTTAGTCCAAAAGACAGTGCTAGAATTATCGTGGATCATGTAATAAAAGGCATTGAAATCGCCAGAAAGAATAATATTCCCGATCGAGTTATAGATTTTATACGTTCTCACCATGGTACTACTTTGGTATATTATTTCTATAAGAAGCAAAAAGAAATTGATGAAAATGTAAACGAAGAGGATTTTAGATATCCAGGGCCTTTACCTTTTTCAAGGGAGACTGCAATTCTTATGATGGCAGATTCAGTAGAAGCAGCATCAAAAAGTTTAAAGAATCCAACATTTTTAATTATAGATGAGTTTGTCGACAAAATAATTTCTGGTCAAATGAAGGCAAATCAGTTTTTGAATGCTGACATTACGTTCAAAGAAATAGAGACAATCAAGAAAATCTTCAAACAGAAGCTTATAAATATTTATCATTTGCGTGTGGAATATCCTGAGTAACAGCAAGATATTTTTTTATTAAAAAAAAACGTAAAAATTGTTGTGTATAATCAGTTATACTTACTACATTTGCATCCGCTATTTAGAGCAACAGTTCATTGAAGAATTACTGGAGAGGTGCCTGAGTGGCCGAAAGGAGCGGTTTGCTAAATCGTCGTAGGTGGAAACACTTACCCAGGGTTCGAATCCCTGTCTCTCCGCAACAGTATGTTGAGAGACATATTTTTTGATAACCAATTCGGGGTGTAGCGTAGCCCGGTTATCGCGCCGCGTTTGGGACGCGGAGGTCGCAGGTTCGAATCCTGCCACCCCGACAAGAAGCCACTGAGAAATCAGTGGCTTTTTTTGTTTTTATACGTTCAAAAAGCGGTATTGCCTTTTAGATATAATTACATCTAGAACCTTCAATTGTAATCTATCACAATTAAAAAAATACTGTTTTCTCCATAATTTGTTAAACGCCAATAAACTCTTATTTTAATTGATAATTCGGCAATAATTAGCTAAAATTTTGCTATTTTGATTGTTAAATATTCTTTACTGCTATAGGATAAGCTATAAAGTTCTAAAGGATGATATTTTAATCGGATTATAATGAAAAGGAAGATACTTTTATTAATTTTTTGTGGCTTACTTAGCTATGTTACCAATGCTCAATTCAACAATTTTAAGTTTGAAAACTTAGATACCGTTGATGGTTTATCGAGCAGTACTTGCTTAACTATTTTTCAAGACTCAGAAGGTTTTATGTGGTTTGGTACTATTGACGGCCTTAATAAGTATAATGGGTATGAGTTTGAAGTGTACAAGTCAATATTAAATGATCAGAATTCAATTAGTAATAATAGAATTAATGCCATTGTAGAAGGAGCAGACGGTAATTTATGGATAGGTACTAACAATGGCTTAAATTACTTTAATAAAAAAACGAATAGTTTTCTTAGGGTAGATCTGTACAAGCAACTTTCCTTATCTAACAATCCACGTAAATTTATAAATGCTTTACTTTTTGATGAAGAAAAGAATGCCTTGTGGGTAGCTACCAATAATGGTGTCATAAAAATATTACTGGAAGAGTTTAATGCAGATGTATCTAAATTAAAATTTTACTATTATCTAAATGATGATTCTAACTTAAATTCGTTGGATAATAATATTGTTAATGTAATTCTTAAAGATCAAAATAATGAAATTTGGTTAGGAACCAATGGCGAATATTTAAATAGATATAATGCTGAGCAAGATAATTTTGATCGTGTATTCATTGAGAACACTTCTAATTACGAATTAAACCATATACCTAAGAATATATTTGTTGATGCTGACAATGATTTTTGGATAGGAAATAACCTCTCTAACATTATTCATTGGAATAGGTCCAAGAACACCTTTTCCCATATATCATTTACAGATGAAACGGATATTGCTATTCGTGATATGCATTTAGATAAAGATGGTAATATCTGGGCATCAACAGATGGTTATGGCTTGTTCATTTTAAATAAGACCGAAGAAAAAGTAATTCAGAATTTAGTCAATAACTTTTCCGATTCATTTTCATTACCTAATAATAAACCGTCAAAAATTTATGAAGATTTTAATGGTATTTATTGGATAGGTAGCTATGATAAAGGGATAAGTAAATTGGATCCTTCGCAATACGCTTTTGGTCATTATTACTATCAACCTGGAAACCCAAACGGACTAAACGAAAAAATTGTTCAATCTGTTCTCCAAGATTCTAAGGAGCGCCTATGGATAAGCGCCTATAATGGTGGTTTAAATCTATTAAATCAAGAAAACAATACCTTTCAGCATTTTCCACATGACCCCAATAATCGTAACAGTATAAGTTCTAATAGAATTTTGTACACTTTTGAGTCTAAGAATGGGCAAATCTGGGTATGTACTTTAGATGGGGGGGTAAATAGATTTGATCCAGAAAGTTATAATGTTCAACGTTACTTGCACAATGAATCTAACCCCAATACCATAGGTCAAAATTCCGTTTGGTCAGGGGTAGAAGATAATGATAATAGAATATGGCTTGGGTTAAGAACAGAAGGTTTAAGTCTCTTTGATCCTGTAACCAATAAGTTCCATAACTTTAAAAATGTAGCCGGTAAGGAAAATGGACTTGCCAGTAACTTTATATTTTATTTATTCGTTGATTCTAGAAATAGGTTATTTGTTGGCACTTCATTAGGGTTAAACTATATTGATTTAAACCAGTTCAAAGAAAGAATACCTGAAACATTGACCTTTAATGAGATTAAAAAACCGGGTATTGAAGACAACCTTATCAATCATATTTCTGAGGATCATTTAGGAAATATTTGGTTGGGTGCAGATACGGGTATTTATAAATTAGATTCAGATTTTAATGTTCTTAAATCATATACCTCAAAAGAAGGTTTGCCCAATAATTTGGTGGTTGGTGTACAAGAAGATGATAATCACAATTTTTGGATTACAACAAAAAGCGGACTCTCATTTTTAAATACGGAAACAGATCAATTAAAGAACTTTAATATTCATGATGGGTTGCAAGGACCAGAATATCAAAGTAAATCTATTGAGAAAACCAGTGACGGTAGAATTATAATAGGAGGCATAAACGGATTTAATATTTTTCACCCAGATGATATTACATTAAAACCCTCATCACCACTAAAACCTAAGATTACCCAGTTTACATTGAACAATATGCCAGTGGTTGTTGGTGATACGGTCAATGAAAGAATTTTATTAGAAGATAGGGTAGAAGAGTTGGAAAATTTAAAATTGAACTATGATGAAAATTATGTTGCGTTCGATTTTTTGGCACTTCATTTTGAAAACCCGGAAAGGGTACAATATGCCTATAAGTTGCAAGGTCTTGATAACGATTTTGAAACCATTGGCACAAAAAGAGAGGTGAGCTATGCCAACCTAAGTCCGGGGAAATATGGCTTTGAGGTAAAAGCATCTCTAGATGGCAATTGGGAGCAAGCTAAGGCAACCATCGTAAATTTTGAAGTTCTTTCGCCACCTTGGAAAACCTGGTGGGCTTATCTACTTTATTCATTGTTTGGTGTGTTACTGTTTTATTTGATAATGAGATACTACACACAAAAAGTACAAGAAGCACAAGAACATGAACTGGATCAGTTGAAACTTCAATTCTTTGTCAATGTTTCCCATGAATTTAGAACACCGTTGACCTTAATAATGAATCCGGTCGATAAAATATTATCCAATTATTCCTATAATCCGGACGAGGTGAAGTCTTCAGCTATTTCAATACAGCGTAGTGCCCGTAGATTATTGCATTTAGTGAATCAATTATTGGATTATAGAAAAATGGATGTCGGTATGGCACCCCTTCAGCTCGAAAAAGGAAACATTGTTAAATTTAGTGAAGACATATTTTCACTGTTTGTAGGTCTTGCCAATAAAAAGGAAATTGAATATAGATTTATATCAGAGTCTGACAGTATCGACTTATTGTTCGATTTAGATAAGGTTGAAAAAATTATAACCAACCTTATTTCAAATGCCATAAAATTTACCAATGCAGGTGGCGAAATCACCTTTTCAATAAAAAAGGTATCCCAGAAAAAAAGCTCGTCCAAACTATTATTTCTTAAAAAGGAAATGACAGGGGATTTTGTTGAAATAACCGTAACAGATTCGGGAATAGGCTTAGATAAAGAGCAAATTAAAAACATCTTTTCAAGATTTTACCATATAGATGTAACTAAGTCCGGTACGGGAATAGGGCTGAATTTTACGCAGGCTCTGGTGGAAAAACATGGTGGAGAAATTTTTGTGGAAAGTGAATATGGTGTAGGTAGTAAATTTGTGGTGAGATTACCTTTGGATAATAAGTCTACCCCGGTTGAAGTAGAGAATGTAAAAAATGAATTCCTGATCAATTCCATGAAATCTGTAGAATATGAAATGTATATCGCGGATGATGAAAATCTAATTTTGCCAAATCCTAATACAGAAAGTGAAATTGAAAAACCAACTATTTTATTGGTTGAGGATAACAAAGAGCTTCGTCAACACTTAAAGAACGATTTGCAAGACAAATACAAGGTTCTGCAGGCAAAGAATGGGGAAGAGGGCTTAGAAATGGTTAAAAAACGTTATCCAGATTTGGTCATTAGTGATGTTATGATGCCAAAAATGGATGGTTTTGAAATGTGCAGGTTGATGAAGACCGAGTTCGAAACTTGTCATATACCTGTCATACTCCTTACGGCTAGAAGTTTAGAAGTAGACAGGGTTAGTGGTTATGATAATGGTGCAGATGCTTATTTATCCAAACCATTTGTTACCAGTGTGCTAAAATCAAGAATTAGAAACCTAATTGAAGCGAAAAAGAGACTTAGAAAACGCTTTTCTGAAATTGGCGGTATTTTCCCATCAAGTGAGGTTACTACCAATAATATGGATGAGGTGTTCTTAGATAAGGCAACAAAGGTAGTATTGGATAATGTTGATGATGAGGATTTTAAGCAAGATGATATATTAAAGGAACTCGGTATTGGTAGGTCTCAATTTTATAGAAAGATAAATACCTTAACAGGTAATAATCCTAGTCATTTTATAAGGACAATAAGATTAAGGTATGCTGCAGAACTGTTAGAGAAAAATTGCTATTCTATAAAAGAAGTTACCCATATGTGTGGCTTCAACTCAACGGCTTATTTTAGTAAAACCTTTAGAGAATTATTCAATGTAACCCCAACGGAATATATGGAGGGTAATAAAGGTGAGCCCGTAAAAGAGGACAATTAATGTATGATCATCTAAGTTGAAATAGGTCAATAAAAAAGAATGCAATTGTACATATAACATAATTGCATTCTTTTTTTAGCATGCCTATTGACCAGGTAACTAATTTGTTCATGTGCTATTGATTCAAAAATACTGACAGCGTATAACGGCAATCAATAAATGAATTGTATGCTTTTCCATTTCCATAAACCGATTCATGTTTACTTTTTATACTTTATTCAAAGGAAAGTTTCTGCATAAAAAAAGGCAGCAATACATTACGTATTACTGCCTTTAAACTAACTCAACACAATTATCTTAGTAACCAGGATTCTGGTTTAGGTTTTCATTTAAACTTGTTTGCGATGTAGGTATAGGAAATAAATAGTTATCTCTTGTAAAATTACGTGTAGCAGAAGGTTGAACGATCAACGCTCTTCTTTCGCCCACGCCTGTTTCGGTAACTCCTTCTCCAAAGCCATATCCGCCTGGCGTGTATAGGTCTGGGTTGTTTTCATAAACTGTACCTTCTATAACTGCACCATAAATAGTTTCACCTAGTTCTTCCTCGGCAATACCCCATCTTTTAAGATCATTAAATCTCGTTGCACCTTCGGCATAAAGCTCTATAGTGCGCTCTCTTCTAATTTCGGTTTCAATATCCATATTATTGGTAGCCAAAAAGGAATTTGTTAATGGTGGTAAACCAGCTCTAGCTTTGACCAAGTTGATAGATTCATCCATTTGGGCATCGGTTAGGCTTCCATTCAATTCATACAAAGCTTCTGCGTACATTAAATAAACTTCTGCTAAACGAATAAACGGCATGTCATAAGCTTCAGTTTTTGTAGCTCTGTAGGCTTCATCCGTACCCCATTTCCAACTCATGAATTTAGAGTTGAAATAGCCAAAATTGTTGGTGCCGTTTAATAATACATCTCCGTTTTGAGGAATTTCACCAAGGGTTTTATGGTACGTGAAATAAGCTCTCATTCTGTAATCCCTATTTTGAAATTCATCTGGTGTATTTTCATAACCTTGAAATAATGGAGATTGGTCAATTGGCAATCCATCTGAACTTAAGAAAAGGTCCATCATTTTTCTACTAGGCTTAACTCTACCTTCATAAACATGGCTTAAAAGGTCACCGGCCTGTCTAAAGGTGAAATCATATTTGTTATAAAATATGAACTCCTTATTCGTAGCCTTGTCTAAACCTGCAGGGTTAGAACCACCATCTTCTAAGTTGAATAGGAAGTTGGAACTTAAGTTGTCTAACTCATCATTGTAATCCCATAGTTCAAAGCCACCTTGGTCCATTACGGTTTTGGTAAGTGTAACTACTTCTTGTAAATAAACATCTATGTTAGAAGCATTAAAACCTTCACTACCGGCACCTGTACTTGTACCATCGCCATCGGTAGAAGTACCTACGTATTTCATCCAAGTAGCTTCGTGTAATAAAACATCTGCTTTAAAAGCCATTGCGGCCCATTTACTGATCTTGCCTTTATCTTCAGAGGCTATTTCTTGCTCCGTAGGTAAACCTGCGATAGCATCATCTAAATCCGCTAAAATTTGGGCAACAACTTGGTATCTGCTACTGCGAGGAGCGTTTAATTCTTCATCACCAACATCTAAAGGTCTGGTAACCAAAGGAACACCGCCAAAACGCTGTACTAAATTAAAATACTGGTATGCTCTGTGAAACTTAGAGGCAGCCACATAAGGAACAATACTTTCTTCACCTTCGTAAGTCTCCGCTCTTTGTAATAAAAGATTGATATCTCTAATAGTAGAGTATGGGGTAGAGTAGTATCCGTCAGATTCAGGAGCTCTAGTATCACCTCTACTATATATTTGCATATCACTATCTTCGGTATATCCTACCAAATCAGAACCGTGATCAGCATAAATTCCTTGATCATACCTCCACGTCATTAGGTCTGTATAGAATTGGTTAGAGCCGGTTAAAAAATGATCAGCTTCAGTATAGTAAACCTGGTCTGTAATAGATGCAGGTGGATCAAGGTCAATGAATTCGTCCTCACAAGATGTAAAGAAGACCATTAAACATGGTATTATTATATATTTTATTTTTTTCATCTGTATATGATTTTATGATGTATAATCTACTTTTATAATTGTATTAGAGCGATACTTTTAAACCTAATGCCCAAGTACGCATAAAAGGGTATGCACTATTGTTAGAGCTCGCTTGAAACTCTGGATCGTAACCATCTTTAACGCTAGTTAACTCGAACAAATCGTTTCCTGAAAAATAGATACGTAAGTTATTAATAGGTGTATTTCCAATGCTTAAATCTCTAAAGGTATACCCTATGATAAGCGACTTTAATCTCATATATCTATTATTCTGTAAGATATGATCTTTAGAACGGTAGTTCCAAGCAGATAATCCACGTTGAGTGGTCAACCTAGGAAATTCAGCATCTCTATTATCTTCGGTCCAAGTTCTACCTAACCATGTGTTAGATTGATTTTGCCATTCAGCTTGAAAAGGTTGCGCAAAATATCCTGTTCTATAAATGTTATGCTCAAGAGCTCCTTGAAAGAAGGCACTAAGATCAAAGTTCTTATACTTTAAGTCAAAATTGAATCCGTACACATAATGTGGAGCGGCATCTCCACTATAGGTTAAATCTTCGTTATCTAATGTACCATCTCCGTTAGAATCTACAACACGCATATCTCCTGGCCTTAAAGCGTCATTAGATGTTTGTAGCGGTAAAATTCCACCTTCATTTAAGCTAGCATAATAAGCATCAACTTCTGCTTGAGAATCAAAATAACCATCCGTTTCCCATAAGAAGAAAGAGTTGATAGGTCTATTTAAAATATTTCTTCCGCTTTCAGCATCGTTTAAGTTCTCAAAAATTGTTTGAGCACCGTCGTATTGGGTAATCTCATTTCTGGTATCACTCATATTAGCACTAACTGTGAATTCTAAATCGCCAATATTCCCTTGGTATCCTAACATGGCTTCCCAACCATCGGTTTCCAATGTTCCAATATTGGTAAATGGTGTTGCCGTACCTAATACAGATGTTTCAATACCTCTAACCAACATACCTACATTTTCTTTTTGGTACAAATCAAAAGAACCAAAAACCTTACTGTTGAACAGTCTAAAGTCAACTCCAATTTCTTTGGTAACTATTCTCTCCCAAGTAGTACTACTACTAAATAAGCTACTAGCAACAGAAGTTGCCTGTTGACCGGCATTTGTTTCTCCAAATACGGTATTGCCAAAACCTACGGTAGATAAGTAACTAAAATCACCAATACCAGAAGTACTACCCAATTCACCGTAACCACCTCTAAGCTTTAAAAAGGAAATTAAGTTGCTTTCTTTTAAAAAGTCTTCTGAACTAATTACCCAACCACCGGAAACACTACCGTAGTTAGACCATTTAGAGCCTTCGGCAAATCTAGAAGATCCATCTCGTCTACCTTGAACCTCTAATAAGTACTTGCTTTTGTAATCATAGTTAATACGGCCAATGTAACCAAAGAAACCCCAAGATGTACCGCCACCAGAAGTGGTCACCAATTGATCTGTAGCTCCTAAATTAATATCATAAACGCCATAATCAACAAAACCGTTTCTTTTAATGAAGTATTCGTTTACATCGTTTTTTTCAGCTTCAATAGCTAAAAGTCCAGATATATTGTGATCACCAAATTGGTTTGCGTAGTTTAAGGTACCCTTGTAGTTCTTATAAGTAATGTTACCATCATTTCTGTCAGGACCGGTACCTTCTTGAATAGAGGTAGTGTTATTTATATTGTTAGAGAATTTTCCGCCCCAACTGTAAAGAGGTACGGATACAAAGTAAGATTGATATTCACTATTTTGTCTACTAATGGCATAAGACCCGGTAAAATCTAAATGGTCCGTAAATTTGTATTTTGCCAGTGCAGATATTTTAAATTGCTCTACGGTTTTGTTTTCACGACCACCATCTATTACTTGAGCTACACCATTTCTGTCACCTGTAATAAGATCACCACCAAAGTTGGCGTAATATTGACCATCTGCATTATAAGTTGGGAAAAGTGGTGCATCCCAGGTAGCGGCCTCTCTTCCTAAACCTCCTGAAGGTCCAGAGAATTTGTTGTTGAAATATGTAATATTGGTGTTTACACTAAGTCTATCGCTAATATCAGCGCTATAGTTCATGGAGAAGTTATATCTATCAGAACTATCATCTGCAACTTTTAAACCACCTACGTTGTTATCATAACCAGCGGAAATACGAAAGTTACTCGTCTCGGTACCACCAGAGATACTAATGTTATGTTGGCTAGAATAAGAGTTACCGAACATTTCATCAAATCTAGGGGCGTTACCTAACCAAATATTACCGTTAATGGGTAGGTCATAATATCCTTCATCACCAGAAGCGATTCTATCAACAGTTTCAAGGTCGTTCCAGAAGAAATATCTTGGTGGCTTACCAGATGCAATATCTTCACGGGCCGCTGCAGCATATAACTGTCCGTACTGTGACATGGTTGGTGTTGGTGGGCGTATACCTATGGTACCTACTCTGGACACCGTGCTGATATCTACAGAAATCTTGCCCTTACCTTTTTTGGTAGTTACCAATATAACACCACCAGCAGCACGAGAACCATATACAGAAGCAGATCCACCTTTTAGTACACTGATACTTTCAATGTCATTAGGGTTCATATCATTAAATGATGATGAGTTTATAGAAGGAATACCGTCAATAACAATTAAAGGTTCTATTCCATTAATAGATGAAGCACCTCTAATTAAGAAGTTGACACCTTCGTCACCTGGTCTAGATGAAGTACGGGTAACAACAAGACCGGGAGTTCTACCTTGAAGGGCAAGAGCGGGACTACCAACAGCCAAATCTTCAAAAGCCTCTGCCTTTACCTGTTCTACAGAACCGGTTAGGGTTTCTTTTTTGGCAGTACCATAACCAACAACAACTACTTCATCTAATGCAGTAGTGTCTGGTTCTAGAGATACGTTGATTACAGTTTTGGAACCTACGGTAATCTCTTGCTTTAAGAATCCTAAATAGGAAACAACAAGAATGGCATCTGTAGAAGGTACGTTGATAGAATAATTTCCATCAAAATCGGTAACGGTACCTGTTGTTGTGCCTTTAACGACAACGGCAACACCAGGTAGACCCATGCCGTCATCACTACTTACTATAGTACCCGTTATTGTAAGTTGTTGTTCTGAGTTCAACAGGTCAACACCACTATTCAAAGTATTACTAGCCGTAATCGCGAACGCGTGGTTTGTGCACAAAACTACAAACCCAACCAATAAAGGTATCATGGTCTGTAATTTCCATTTAGAAAGTTTGATTAGTTTAATCATAAGATTGTTAATTTAATTAGTTAATTAATGTCGTTTCATCAGTTTCCCGATACAGTAATTATCATATTGATATTTGTTAAGCCAATGTTAATTATAATTGGAGCAAAGGGTTATAAATTATTACTCAATGGTTATAAATTATATTCCTTTTTACTGAAACAGGGGTTAAATCCGTTTTTTGGGCAGGCACAAATTGTCTGAAACACATTTTTTTAACAGTTTTTTTGTTGGTTGTTGATTCAACAGTACAAGCTAAAATTTTTGCATAATAATTTATACCTATTATATAAGTACATATATTAAATTATTAACACTATTGTATAATAATTTGATTTACAGTATCTTATGTGGTATTTTAACGTATCTGATTGTACGGTTTTAGGCTTGTTTCAAATTTCACTTCACTGTGCGGTAATATGTGCGAATTCACTTTTATGAAGTACAAAGTTGATTTATGGGAATTGCAGAAGGTTTTTATGGAAAAACATAAGGGCTATATGTAAAAAGCCAAATATTCTATGATTTATGGGTCATTTTGAACGCTATTTTATAGTGATTGAATGATAGTTTATCTACTTCAAAAGACATTCTTAATAAACTTGTTTAACAGTAATTCATCAGCATTTTTATCAGTGGAATTTTCCATTTCCGAATCATTTCTACTGAATTAAACATTTACAAACTAAGGCTGTTTTTGCCTCATTATTAAGAAAAATATGAATCGATTATTCCTATTACTTTTTGTCTTAACGCTGACTAATTGTTCTAACCAAGAGAAGAATAGCGTTGTTGATACTAAAAAAATATTGTCTCAAAATGTAGAAAAAACAAAAGAAACATTAAAGGTGTTGACTCCAGATCAAGGGTTTGCCAGAAATATACCCAAGGAACAGACCAATTGGGAATTGGTTGGGGTTAAAGATTGGTGTAGCGGATTTTGGCCAGGAGTAATTTGGTATGCTTACGAGGCTTCAGGTGATGAAGAGCTTCGTGAACAAGCAGAGAAATTTACCGCTCCACTTAAAAGTATAGCATATAGCCCGGCAGAAAATCATGATATTGGTTTTATGTTGTATACCAGTTACGGTAATGGTTATAGATTGACCAATAATGAGGAGTATAAGAATGTACTGCTAGCCGCGGCAGACACTTTAGCTACCCTTTATAACCCTAATGTAGGTTCTATATTATCATGGCCCTCGCAAACACAGTTTAGGCACAATACCATCATAGATAATATGATGAATTTAGAACTATTGTTCTGGGCAGCAAAAAACGGGGGAAAACAAGAACTTTATAATGTAGCGGAAAGCCATGCTTTGGTAACAATGAAAAACCTGGTGAGAAAGGATAGTGCTATTTATCATGTAGGATCTTTTGATGAAACTACGGGCGATTTCTTAAAAGGGCAGACCCATCAGGGTTATGCGGATGAATCTATGTGGGCAAGAGGTCAGGCATGGGGTATTTATGGTTTTAGTGTTGCTTATAGAGAAACACACAGAAAAGAATTTTTAGACACGGCAATAAAGGTATCTGAGCACTATTTAAATAGATTGCCCCAAGATGGTATTCCATATTGGGATTTTGATGATGTAAATATACCAGATGCTCCAAAAGATGCTTCCGCAGCCGCAATTGCTGCATGTGGTTTGTTAGAATTGTCAAAGTATGTACCTAGTGAAGAACTTTCTAAAAAATATATAACAGCGGCAAGAAAAACAATTAACCTGTTATCAGAAGCGCCTTATTATAGCGGTGAAACCAATCAAGCCCTATTATTGCATTCAACAGGTCATTTACCTCATGATTCTGAAATAGATATTCCTATTATTTATGCTGATTATTATTTTATGGAGGCATTGCTAAGGTTGCAGAAAATGGATGAAAATTCATCGCAATTGGCAAAATCATAAGAACTGATCTCTACGATTATCTAGGGTTATACCTCAATATGAATAAATACTATTGAGGTAATACTTGTATTAAAGTCTTTCTTTTTTGAATTAAGAAATAAACGAACATGAATAAAAAAATACTTTTATGGTCCATTACCGCTGCCTTGGCCGGGTTTTTATTTGGCTTTGATGTAGTGGTCATTTCCGGTGCGGATAAAAAATTACAGGAGCTATGGCAATCGTCAGATTCTTTTCATGGTTGGGTGGTTATGGGTATGGCACTTTGGGGTACTGTAATTGGAGCTATTTTTGGTGGTAAACCAACAAATAAGTATGGTAGAAAAAAAACCTTGATTGTTATTGGCGTCCTTTTTGCCTTTTCCGCAATTGGGTCTGCATTGGCCAACGACCCTTATATATTTGCACTTTTTAGGTTCATAGGCGGTATTGGTGTAGGCGCTTCTACCATTGCGGCACCTGCGTATATATCTGAAATTGCACCGGCAAATGAAAGGGGAAAATTGGTAGCTATGTACCAATTTAATATTGTATTTGGAATATTAATAGCCTTTTTATCAAATTACCTATTAAGTGGTAGTGGTGAAAATGATTGGCGATGGATGCTTGGTGTAGAAGCTATACCGGCCATATTGTACATCTTGTTCGCAATGAAATTGCCTAAAAGTCCTAGATGGTTATTATCAAAATCTAGGTTAGAGGAAGCAAAAGAGGTGTTGGCAATAATCAATCCTACTATTAACGTCGATGAGCAGTTAAAAGCTATCGAAGGCGCTGATGAAAAGCCAGATGCTTCTGAAACCATTTTTATCAAAAAATATCGTTTTCCGCTTACTTTAGCCTTTTTAATTGCATTTTTTAATCAATTTTCGGGAATAAATGCCTTTTTATATTATGCGCCAAGAATTTTTGAAGAAGCGGGTTTAGGAGAAAGTACAGCTTTATTAAGCAGTGTAGGTATAGGGGTAACCAATCTTGTTTTTACGCTTTTAGGAGTGTTCTTGATAGATAAATTGGGGAGAAAAACCCTTATGTATTTTGGTTCTGTAGGTTATATAGTTTCTTTGAGCTTGGTGGCTATGGCATTTTTCTTTAACTGGACAGGTATGGCCGTACCCATATTCTTATTCATTTTTATAGCAGCACATGCCGTAGGGCAGGGTGCGGTAATTTGGGTATTCATTTCTGAAATATTTCCAGATCATTTAAGGGCATCCGGTCAATCTTTTGGTAGTGCCACGCATTGGGTTTTGGCTGCATTGATACCCTCATTAATACCCTATTTATTTAGTCACCCATCAATTGGGGCTGGGGCGGTGTTTTTATTTTTTACAGCAATGATGGTTTTACAGTTATTGTTTGTTGCTTTTATGATGCCGGAAACCAAGGGAAAAACTTTAGAGGAACTTCAGAAAATACTATTGAAGAAATAAATTGTAGAAGAATGGGAAACAAGAAATATTTTTTATTGGCATTGCTGTTTCATATGGCCTTAATGGTTACGGCTTCAAGTGTTGATACATTGATCGTACACAGTAAGGCAATGAACAAGGACATTAAAAATGTAGTCATCACTCCCAATGGATATGGAAAAAAGAATACTACCTATAAAGTGGTTTATTTATTACATGGTGCTGGCGGTGACTATAAAGCTTGGCTAAAAGTAGCACCAAAGTTAACGGCGTATGCTGATCAATATAATATCATTATTGTTTGCCCAGATGGAGATGTAAAAAGTTGGTATTTGGACAGCCCTATAGACCCTACTTTCAAATATGAGACCTATGTGTCAAAAGAACTGGTCGCTGAAATTGATGATAAATACAACACTGTTAAAAATGCAAATGCAAGAGCTATAACGGGCTACAGTATGGGTGGTCATGGTGCCTTATACCTAGCTTTTAAACACTATGACGTTTGGGGAGTTGCCGCTAGTATGAGTGGTGGTGTAGATATTAGACCTTACGCCTTAAAATGGGGAATACCAGATCGTTTGGGCAGTTTTGCCGAAAACCCTGAGCATTGGGAGAACAATAGTGTAATCAATTTAGTGCATTTGATCAGTGATAAGAAGTTGGTTTTTCAAGTAGATTGCGGTACTGAAGATTTCTTCTACGAGGATAATAAGAGGTTACACGAAAAATTAATGGAAAGAAAAATTCCGCATGAATATATAGAACGCCCAGGAAAACATAATCCGGACTATTGGAGAAATTCAATTAAGTATCAATTGTTGTTTTTCAACGAGTTTTTTAATAATCATACAACCGACCAATAATGCATTTATACTCAATTATAATAAATAGAACTTCAATATGCTTACTGCTGGTTTTTGCATTGATTTTGTCATGCTCAAAGGTTCCGGAATATACCGTAACATCACCAAATGGTAAAAATGTATTTACGGTTTTCCCCGGTTATCATAGTGACCATTCTAACGGATTGGGATTTGATATTATGTATGAAGGTAAGCCAGTCTTGCTTCCTTCCGTATTGGAAATTTCTACCAACCATTTTGATTTGAAAGGAGATTGGTCCGTATTGAGAGTCGATGAAAATAATGTTGAAAATAGCTGGACAACAAGGTTTGGAGAATTGAGCGAAGTGCCAGATAATTACCGAGAAATAAAAATCCATCTAAAGAAAGGTAAAACACTTGTCAATTTCATTGCTAGGGCGTATGATGAGGGTGTGGCCTTTGCTTATGAAATTCCTGTACAAGCTGACATCAAGACCCTGGAATTAGATGAAAATATTTATTATAATTTTGAGAAAGACCATATGATGTGGTCTACTCCAAAGCGAGAAAAAGGAGTTTTAACAGCACAAGGCGAGTATAAAAAAATTCCGTTATCAGAGATAGAAACGGGTATTGAAAGACCTTTGTTAATTGAAATTGATGAAAACCTCAAAATAGCTCTTGCCGAAGCAAATTTGGTAGATTATGCCCGTTTAAGTTTTTCTAAAGGTGCTTCCAATAACAGTGTGCTATCAACTTTAGATGGTAAAATGGAAGAAGAAATTCAGGATACCATCACGGGGGCTTTAATTTCGGAACGTAAGAATGATGTGTTTAAAGTAAAGAAGCACCTACCATTTCAATCGCCATGGCGTGTGGTAATGATGGCAAAAAATGAAGGTGAATTATTAGAAAACAATTATATACTTCAAAACTTAAGTGAGCCTAATCAACTAAAAGATGATTCTTGGGTAACCCCGGGAAAGGCATTGAGAGAAGCCACGCTAACAACAGAAGGAGGTATGACGGCGATCGATTTTGTTGCGGAACACAATATGCAATACGTGTTGTTCGATGCTGGTTGGTACGGTAATGAAATGTATGAAGAATCAGACGCTACGACCATAACCTTGGATCCTAAAAGATCCAAAGGTCCGTTCAATATTGAAGCCATCACCAAGTATGCCGATGAGAAAGGAATTGGTATAATCTTATATGTCAATAGAAGGGCTTTAGAAAAGCAATTGGATGATATACTGCCCCTGTATAAAAAATGGGGTATTTCAGGAATTAAATTTGGCTTTGTCCGTGTTGGGGATCAAGAAGCTACCGCTTGGTTGCATAATGCTATCAAAAAGGCATCTGAATATGGATTTATTGTAGATGTACATGATGAATACAGACCTACAGGTTTCTCAAGAACATATCCTAATTTATTGACACAGGAAGGTATTGAGGGTGATGAGGAAAGTCCTACCAATGAGCAGACACTTAACACCATGTTTACAAGAATGTTGGCAGGCGCAGCGGATAATACGGTTTGCTATTATAATAGCAGAGTAAATAAAATGGGCTCGCATGCATCTCAGTTGGCAAAAACTGTTTGTCTATTTAGTCCGCTGCAATTGCTTTATTGGTATGACAAGCCTGCTTCTTCTTTAGAGAAAAATGATGGTCTATGGGGAGATACCAAGCATATAGGCAATGAACCCGAACTGGAATTTTTTGATAATGTACCCACAACGTGGGATGAAACAAAAGTGTTGCATGCCAAGGTAGGGGAGATTGGAGTATTGGCAAGAAGAAAAGGCTTGGAATGGTTTGTAGGCGGAATCAATGGAACGGCTCCTCAGCAATTGGAAATCGATTTCAGTTTTTTAAAGGAAGGGGATACCTATAAGGCAAAATTATATACTGATGATGAAACGGTTGAAACCCGTACAAAAGTAAAAATTGAAGAATTGCAGCTTTCAAGTACAGAAACTTTAGATTTAGAGATAAAACCTAATAACGGATTTACCATGCATATAATTCCGGTTAAGTAAAACGAAAATGAAATTAGGCATACAGAACATATTCCAAAGTATATGGTTGACAATAGCATTTGTTATAGTTGGGGGTGTAATGGTATATGGTCAAAAAAGTGTTCATCCTAGAATTTATACAACCTATCAAAACAAAGCCGTTTTTCTTCAAACCATTGAAAATGTTCCATGGAAAAAGGAATTGGTAGCACGTAAAAAAGAACGGTTACAAAAATATATAGCCCTTTGGAAAAATGATAAGGAATGGTTGGTGTCCCGTTTACAAATGAACTGGAAAACCAAGCATGATAAAGTGTATTTAGAAGGCGGTGATTTTGCTCATTCAGAAGGTAAGGCACCTGTGCCCACTGTTCGTTTTTCTGGTACAAGAGATTGGGCAACAGAATATAGATCTCCTTCGTTAGAAAATATAACTCCGTATACGGACAACCCTAAGGGACTGTATTTAGAACATAAAAAGACGGGTAAAAGGGAATGGGTAGTACCTAAAGAATCTGGTCATATCATTGAAGGTATTAACCGCAAGATCATGTCTTTAGTAGAAGATGCAGCCTTTTTATATTGGTTAACGGGCGATAGGGTATATGCAGATTTTGCTACCCCCGTCTTTGCTACTTACATTGAGGGTATGTACTACAGAGATGCCCCAATAGACTTGGCAAATACCAATCAACAATTTCTTTCTGGGCTGGCAACTTTTGAGGTTATCCATGAAAAAATACTGATACATCTCATTACCACGTACGACTTTTTATATGATCATTTAAAGGCACAGAAAATAAACCTTTCAAATGCAGAAGCTGTGTTTCAAAAATGGGGTGATCAAATTATTAAGAATGGTGTGCCCAATAATAACTGGAATCTTTTTCAAGCACGTTTTCTTACTTATGTGGCCTTGGTTTTAGAACCAAATAGTAATTATAAAAATGGTAAGGGTAGGGAGTATTACTTAGATCATACTTTTAATACATCAACCGAAAGACAAATTTCCATAAAGGAATCATTGTTGGTTTACGATCAAGAAAACGGTATATGGCCAGAGTCTGCATCTTATTCAGTGCATGTAATTACTACCTTATTAAATATAATAACCCTTTTGGACCATTTTACCAATGCCAATGAGTTATCTAATTTTCCTATAGTTGAAAAAGCAGCTTTGGCATCTTTTCAGTATTTGTTTCCTTCTGGGCATACCATTGGATTTGGAGATTCTTCACATAAAAAATTACCTGCTGAAAATTTTGAGTTATTGATTACCAACTATCAGAAATACGGTGCGAACGAAAAACGGAACATAATTGCCAATTTACTGAACGATATGATTGACGAGGGCGATTATAAAAGGGAAGCTAAAGACTTGTTTCAATTATTTTTCTATGTTAATAATGTGGTGCCAAATGAGGAGGAAAATGAATTTGATCTTCCATTGGTTTCGCCTACATTTTATGCACCAAATGTAAGTTGGTTCAACCAAAGACTAGGTAGTGAAGCAAATGCTATGATGGTTGCCACAACAGGATCTTATGGTAACCATGCGCATAGTAACGGTATATCTATAGAGCTGTTTGCCAAGGGGTCAGTACTTGCACCAGATATGGGAAAAGGGTCAAGTTATTGGCACAAAGATCATACAGAATACTATTCCAGAATGCCGGCACATAATACGGTGGTAGTCAATGGTATTTCGGATTATGAACCTATGAGAAGCCATCATCCATTTCATTTGGAAAATAGCTTCCCCAAAACTGGTGAAACCCCAATTTTTGATCAAGTTACTTTTTCTAATGTTTCATTTGTTGAACCTAAAACCAAGGCTCGGCAATTACGATTTACATCGTTGATAAAAGGTCCTTCAGGAGCCGGTTATGTCGTTGATGTTTTTAGGTCTAGAAAACCAGGTAGTGATGGGCAAAGGCATGATTATTTTTATCACAACCTTGGAGCTGAATTAAAGATCAGTTCAAATGAAGAGGTTTTGAAATTGGAAGATACCGAAGATTTAGGGAGTCATCAAGGTGATTTAAAGGCATATGATTATCTCATAGAAAAAAAGAAGTTGACAACCGCCAAAGCGGTTAGGGCTAATTTCAGTTTTACATCAGAAGCTGGTACCTCAGATTTAATGGAAGTTTGGGTAAAGGGCAGTGCCGATCAAACACTTTATTCAGCAATGGCGCCCAAGTCTAAAGCGATAACAAGTGGTACTTCTCCAAAAGAATTATTGAACAAACCAATACCAACATTGATCGTTCAACGAAATGCCGAAGCATGGGAGAATCCGTTTGCCATGGTATTTAACCCTTTAGGTAAAGATGAAGATAATCCTATTTTAGAAGTTGAATATGCTGAAAAAATAGAAAATAGCACTGCTCAACAGATACAAGTAAAATTTAAAGATGAGGCTACGCAAGATAACATTGTACTAAATGAAAATGAAAGTGTTATTTATGATCAAGGTGATCTGTATCAAAAAGGATTGTTGTCCATAACGAGAACCGAAGAAAACAAAGCGCAACCTTCTTTTATTTTTCTTTCAGGTATGTACAGGTATGAACATAACAATTGGGGAATTCAGGCATCTGGTGCCCCAGTGACTTTTTCATTCGACATTAAAGAAAATGAAATAATACTGCAGAACGATCAGCCTGTTGTTTTGAATATACCTAAACCTAAAAACAGTAGTGAGGCAATATTATATATCTATGAAGATAATGAGTTAATTGACACACGTAAAGGATTGAAAAGCTGGGTCAATGATGAGCAATTAGAATTTAGATTATCAAAAGGTTACGCAAAAGCTGTTATCAAATTTCAAAGTAGTAATAATGAAAAATAAAAAGGCATATCATATTTTGACTCGCAGCCTCATCGTATTGGTCATTTTAATTGGTGGTCCTTTAACGGCACAGAACAATTGGAGTACAACCATACCTGGTAAGGACTTAAAAGAGTTAGTGTATAAGGTAGTAGATGGCGATACGTTAAAAATGCAGTTATACTCTCCGGATAATTGGAGTACCGCAAAAGCATATCCAACAATTGTATTCTATTTTGGAGGAGGTTGGAATGGTGGTAGCTTAGACCAGTTTAGGGCACAAGCTGGGTATTTTGCTTCAAGGGGCATGGTAACGGTATTGGCAGATTACAGGGTAAAAAGTAGACATGGTACCACACCATATGAATCCGTAAAAGATGCAAAATCTGCAGTTAGGTATTTAAAGAAGAATGCGGCTAATTTACAAGTAGATACTACAAGAATGGTTACGGCAGGTGGTTCTGCTGGCGGACATTTAGCCGCGGCAGTAGCTTTATTGCCAGGTGTTAATGAAAGCACGGACAATTTAAAAATAGATACCAAGGTAAGCGCAGTAATATTGTACAATGCCGTAGTGGACAATGGTCCGGGTGAAGGTGGTTTTCAGCATGAGAGAATGGGTGAAAACTATCTAGATATTTCGCCTATACATCATATAGAAAAAGGTGCTCCGCCTACATTACTGTTTTTAGGTGCTCAAGACCATCTAATTCCGGTTTCTGTGGCAGAAGAGTATAAGTCAAAAATGGATGCGGTAGGTAGTAGATGTGATGTTTTTATTTATGAAGGGCAAGGTCATGGATTCTTTAATCCTAAAGTAAAAACAGATGAGTATTATAAAAAGACAACTTACGAAGCAGACAAGTTTTTAAATTCTTTAGGTCATATTAAAGGAAAACCAACAATAGAATAACATAAAATTTATGAGAAAATATTGTCTTTTGATTTTAACTTTTGTGTATTCATGTACCACAGAGCAAAAAACCGTTGATTTATATGTAGATGTCAATGTAAATGCTTCCGGTGACGGCAGTATGGACAGTCCTTTCACAACAATTTCAAATGCTTTGACAAAAGCGAAAGAAATTAAATCAACTTCATTGAATACGCATGTAAACGTTAATCTTTTAGAAGGTGAATATTATTTGGATAAGCCTATAGTGATAGATAGCTCTTTAAACGGACTTTCCATAATTGGAGCTCATCCGGCTAAGGTTATACTTAAGGGATCTAGAAAACTAGTGGCACAATGGCAGAAGTTCAATGAAAATATCTACGTAACACAAGTGCCCCAAAATTTAAGTTTTGATCAATTGATCATTGATAGCGAACCACAAATATTGGCGAGATACCCAAATTATGATGAGAATGGAGGGTACTGGCAAGGGCATGCTGCAGATGCTATTGGTAAAGAGAAAGTAGCTACGTGGAAAAATCCCATTGGTGCGTATTTTCATGTATTACATAATGGCAGATGGGGCGGGTTTCATTATAAAATCATAGGGTTGAACGAAGATGGTACACCAAAATTGGAGGGCGGGCATCAAAATAACAGACCATCAA
This sequence comes from Maribacter dokdonensis DSW-8, assembly GCF_001447995.1. Taxonomy (NCBI): domain Bacteria; kingdom Pseudomonadati; phylum Bacteroidota; class Flavobacteriia; order Flavobacteriales; family Flavobacteriaceae; genus Maribacter; species Maribacter dokdonensis. The sequence continues at coordinate 43,274 of NZ_LDPE01000004.1, forward strand.
GGCCACATGAAGAATACCGTATGGTGGAGAATGTATTTGAAGAGTTAGATGCACCAGGCGAATGGTTTTTAGATAAGGCGAATGCTAAGTTATATTATTATCCTACTACTAAGATCAATTTGGAAAATGCCAAGGTTGAGGTCTCTACCCTAAAAAGTTTGATTCAGGTTATTGGTACGACCAAAAATCCGGTTAAAAATGTTACTATATCAAACATTGGTTTACAGCATACGGAACGCACTTTTATGGAAAAGTATGAGCCATTATTGCGAAGCGATTGGACTATTTATCGCGGAGGAGTAGTGTTCTTTGAAGGCACTGAAAATTGTACCATAACAAATAGTATTCTTAAAGATTTAGGCGGTAATGCCATTCTGGCCAGTAAGTATAATGCTAACTTGAGAATAACCGAAAATCATATCTATGATTGCGGTGGCAGTGCCATTAGTTTTATAGGTGATCCTTCTGCCGTTAGGTCACCGGCTTTTCAATATGGTGAAATTGTTCCATATTCGGAGATGGATACTTTACCCGGTCCAATAAATGAACTATACCCAAGAAATAGCTTGGTAGAGAATAATTTAATTCATCGTATCGGTAGAACCGAAAAGCAAACAGCGGGTGTACAAATTGCCATGGCTATGGATATCACCATACGTTCCAATAGTATTTATGACGTACCACGGGCAGGTATAAACATTGGTGATGGCACGTGGGGCGGTCACTTAATTGAAAAAAATGATGTTTTCAATACCGTACTGGAGACCAGTGACCATGGGTCTTTTAATTCGTGGGGGCGCGATCGTTTTTGGCACCCTAATAGAAAAGTGATGGATAGCATGACCTTAGAGCACCCCAAAATGTATACTTGGGATGCCATAAAAACAACGACCATTCGCCAAAATAGATTTAGATGTGATCACGGTTGGGACATTGATCTGGACGATGGATCTTCTAATTATCATATTTACAATAATCTCTGTTTAAATAATGGTATTAAGCTCAGAGAGGGTTTTGAGCGAGTTGTAGAGAACAATATTCTGGTGAACAACTCACTGCATCCGCATGTATGGTTTGCCAATAGTTTAGATGTATTTAAACACAACATTGTTGCCAAAGCATATCAAGATGTAGGTTTAAAGGGCTGGGGAGATGATTTGGACTATAATTTATTTTCTAATGAAGAAAGTATGATGAAATCTCAAATTTATAGTAGGGATATTCATAGTACTTATGGTGATCCACAATTTAAAGATCCCTCAATCTTGGATTTTACCGTAACTGCGGATTCTTTAGCATCGACAATAGGGTTTAAAAATTTTCCAATGAATGAGTTTGGAGTACAAATTCCCGCATTAAAGAAACAGGCGAAGACTCCTACAGTTCCTGTTCTTAATTCCAATAACACGTTGGTGGAAGATAAGAGTCCTACTGTAGAATGGCTTCGTAACAGCTTAAAAAGTGTAGATTCTGAACAAGAGCAATCTGCATATGGATTAAATTCTGCGGCAGGAGTGATCGTTTTAGGGGTTTGGAACAAGAGTCCCGCGGTACAGAATAAAGGACTCAAAAAAGGCGACGTGATCATTGCGGTAGAGGGGCAACATATTTCAACCGTAAAAGATTTTTTCACCATGAACCAAAACCATCAAAATAAAGGCAGATTAGAGGTAGTGGTCATGCGTAATCAATCAGAGAAAAAACTAACAATTCAAACAAAATAATAATCAAATTAAGTAAACAACAACGACATGAAGAAATTAACTAAAATACTAACGGCATTTGTACTGGTAGCTAGTATGAATACGGGTTGTGCACAAACCAAAAAAGTGGTGCAATTATCTGATGATGAACGAATGGAATGGTGGCGTGATGCCAAATTCGGTATGTTCATACATTGGGGTGCATACTCAATAATTGGAGGGGAAAGAGGAGAGAAAATTGCAGGCGGTGGCGCAGAATGGGCCATGGATAAATTAGATTATACCATAGAAGAGTATGAGAAGTTTCCGGCAATGTTCAACCCAGAATTGTTTAATGCCGATGACTGGGTGAAAATGGCGAAAGATGCCGGTATGAAATACATTGTCATCACTTCTAAACATCATGATGGTTTTGGTCTGTGGGATTCAAAAGTATCGGATTATGATATTATGGATGCCTCACCATTTAAACGTGATATTATTAGGGAATTAGCGGAAGCTTCAAGAAAGCAAGGCATTAGATTTGGTGTATATCATTCCATAGTAGATTGGCATCATCCTCAAGCACAAGGCAATTTATTTCCAAACTATAATGCAGGCCAAAAAGACCAAACCGTGGTTAATCCAGAGTTTCCTCAATACTATAAAAATTACCTAAAGCCACAGGTAAAGGAATTGCTTACCAATTACGGCGATATTGATATTGTTTGGTTTGATGGTGATTGGATCGCAGATTATACCACGGAAATGGGTAAGGATATGTACGGATTTATTCGTGAAATGCAACCCAATACCATTATAAACAATAGAGTGGACAAAGGACGAAAAGGTATGGAAGGCATGGATCGTGAAGGTAATTTTGCAGGCGATTTTGGTACACCTGAACAAGAGATACCAGCAACCGGTATTGCTGAAGATTGGGAAGCTTGTATGACCATGAACGGTACATGGGGCTACAAACCAGACGATACTAAATGGAAAAGTAGTGAAGATCTTATTCAAAAATTAGTAGATATCGTATCAAAAGGGGGGAACTTCTTATTAAATATTGGTCCTGATGGTTACGGTAGGTTTCCATCACAAAGTATTAGAAGGTTAAAAGCATTGGGTGAGTGGACAGATGCCAATGGCGAGGCAGTTTATGGGGCAAAAGCTAGTCCGTTTGATATGCCGGAGTGGGGTAGGTATACCTCAAAAGATGGCGTTATTTACGCACACATTTTCAATTGGCCAGAAGATGGAAAGTTGAAGTTGAACAAAGCAATTAAGCTTAAGAACGCTTCTATGTTGACGAATGCGGCAACATTAAAGACTCAATCTGCCGCAGATGGTATTGTTGTAGAGTTGCCAACAGAAAAACCTGATTCAGAGGTAATTGTTTTAAAACTAGAGATATAGGTAATTTATTTAAACGGATCATTGACCTAAATGGTGTTTTAAAAGCTAGGATTAGATGACATAAGGGTTATGTTAAGATGAAATCAAGAATTGTATTTGGGGTTAGTCTAATTATCCTGTTTTTAGGATGTACTAACCCTACAACACCAGAATTTGATATAAAAAATGGACTTATGTCCGTTGAGGCATTTGTATCCAATTTTGAGAAATCATCTTATGCCAAAATTTACAGGTTAAATGAGTTTAATGCCGGTTTAAATAGTTATGTAAATGTCTTTGAAGAAAAAGCAGAGGTAAGGTTCATTAACAGTAGCACCAATGAAGAAGTAGTTTTAGTTGAAGATGTAAAAAATGAAATTTACTTGCCACCGCTAGATTTTGTTGCGTTAGAAGGTGAAACTTGGCAGTTATACGTAAGGTTGCAAAATGGTACAGAATATATATCTACACCAGAAACAATGTCCAATGTTGTACCTATTGTAAACTCAACCGTAGCATATGATAAAGAGCTTGAGTTTGTGGCTAGTGAAGGCAAATTTGTGCCCGGCCATCAAATTACTGTGAACGCAACTGATCCTTCAATAAAAGGTAATTATTACTATTGGACATATAGAACCTTTGAAAAGAATACTATTTGTGTTTTTTGTCCAGAGTATAATTTTTTTAGGGATGGTATGTGTGTTGAATATACAGATCCGGAGAGGGCACAAAATGTTCCGCCATATTTTACCTATTTCTGTGAATCTGATTGTTGGCAAATACGCTATAATAATCGGGTCAATATCTTGGCAGATGAATTTATAAACGGTAGTACATTTGAGTTACCGGTAGCAAATTTGCTTTTATATAATAAGAGTAAGATTTTAATAGAGCTTCAACAGTATTCAATTTCTGCTTCAGCCTATAAATACTTTTCGGTTTTAAAGGATATTGTTGATGACAGTAATGGGTTAAATGCTCCACCTCCAGCGGCATTATTAGGAAACATCATTAACCCAAACGATGAAGAAGAGGTTGTTTTAGGAAGGTTTACGGTTGCGGCAGCATCGTTGAATAGAATTCTTTTGAGTCGTGACGGAATTGAAGAAAACGAATTGGAACCTTCAATTATTCCTTTACCCGAAAGCGCTCCAATACCGAAGGATCGTAGGGTATATGAAGCACCTTGTTATGAAGAGTCTCGTTATTTGACCTATACGGAACCAGAAGGATGGAATTAGATTCTAAAATCTATTTAAAAATAACTGAAGTATGAAAATAACTTTTTCATATCTACTGTTTTTAGCACTGTACATCACAAGTATGAATGTGTATGGTCAAGATTTTGACCTAACAATAAAATTAAAGAACAGCCTTACCAATGAACCTTTGCCTAATGCAAATATTTTTATCATGCCCTGTTCTTGCGGAGGAGCATCAAACGAAAATGGTGAGTTAACCATCAAATTAAAACAAGGTGAATATACGGTAAGAATCTCTTATGTAGGCTTTAATGAAAACTTACAGAATATAGTACTGGAAGAAGATACGATCTTGGAAGTCTTTCTTGAAGAAGAAAATGAAGTATTGTCGGAAGTTGTGGTAAGGGCGAAAAAAAGAAACGAATTATTGGAATCACCACAAATGGGTGTATTGCAGTTAAACGCTCAAGAGATAAAAAAAATGCCTGCGGCTTTAGGTGAATTTGATGTTTTAAGAAGCGTAACCCTAATGCCGGGAGTAAATAATTCAGGGGAAATAAGTAATGGAATTTCGGTGAGAGGAGGGTCTTTAGATCAAAATTTATTGTTGTATGACTATGCACCGGTATTTAATCCTACTCATTTATTCGGTCTGTTTTCTGTTTTCACGCCCGATGCTCTTTCCTCTGTGGATATTTACAGAGCTAATATTCCTGCAAGATATGGCGGTAGGTCAACGTCCGTATTGGATATAAAAGTGAGAAATCCGTATGTAGATAAGTTTAAATTATCTGGAGGGGTAGGTTTGGTATCTAGTAGACTAACCGTTGAAACACCACTAGTTAAAGATAAATTAATGGTCATGGCTGGCATACGTGCCGGATTATCGGATTTTTTACTGCCCATATTCTCAGAACGCTTAAAGAATACAAAAGCTAGGTTTTATGATAGTACCATAAAGCTTTTGTACCTACCTTCAGAAAAAGATCAAATTTCATTCACGGGATTCTACAGTAAAGATTTTTATCAACTTGATTTAATTACGAAGGTGGAAAACATCAATGCTGAAAATAATCAGTATGATTTTAAAACGTTGAACGGTACACTTAATTGGTCACATACCTTCAATGAAAAGGTAAGTTTAAAAACCATTTTTGTTGCAAGTAATTATTCGCCAAAAAACATTTTTCCAGAATTGGAGAACACCAATGAAATAGAATATAAATCTGGAATACATTATTTAAGCCTAATTTCTGAAGTATCAAAAAAGGTCTCTGATAAGCTGGATTATTATACGGGTGTACAACTAAATAATTATAAGATTAATCCAGGAGAATTGGATCCTGGTTTATCAAACGGCGTATTACCCGTAAATCTTCTTGAAGAAAACAGTTATGAACTATCGGGCTATGCTAATGCGAATTGGAAACCTAAACGTAATTTGACATTATCTGCAGGATTACGCTACAACTATTTTCAGTTTAATGGACCGTATGTTCTTAATAATTACGATGAAGCAGGGGAAGTGGTCATAGAAAGTAATTTAATTGAGAAAGGTAAAAAAGTAAAGTCATACAATAATCTAGAACCTAGATTGGGTGTTAATTTTAAGATTGATGAAAGTACTTCTGTCAAAGCAAGCTACGCAAATGCAAATCAGTATTTACAGAATGTGTACAACAGTACAACGCCCTTACCAACATCTAGATGGAAAACTTCAGATAGTTTTATAAAACCACAAAGTAGTAATGCTTATGGACTTGGAGTATATAAAGACCTAAAAAATAATGAAATTGAGGTAGGTGTAGAAGGTTATTTTCGAAGTTCTAAAAACAATTTGACCTATAGGCCAGGAGCAGATTTCTTTTTGGCAGAATCTATAGAGCAAAGTGTAGCCCAAGTAGAAGGAAAAGCATATGGTGTAGAACTGAGTTTTAAAAAAAAGGTGGGCAATGTAAACGGATGGTTAAATTATACATGGTCTAGAAGTTTGTTAAGGTCAGATGAGGAGAATCTTTCAAACAGGATCAATAATAATAATTGGTTTAGTTCAGATTTTGATAGACCTCATATAATTAATGCTTCGGTCAATATCATTGCTGACAAGTATAATACAGTAAGTTTTAATTTTACGGGACAGACCGGTAGGCCATATACCATTGCAAATGGGGTCTTTGAGTTTGAAAATATTAATGTTCCTATATTTTTGGAACGTAATAATAATCGGTTGCCAACGTACCATCGTTTAGATTTTTCATGGAAGGTAACTTATAGTAAAAAGAAGAATCCGCGCTGGGTGGGAGATTGGACGTTTACCGTTTATAATGTCTACGGAAGGAAAAACGCGTATAGTAGATTCTACTCACAGCGAGATGGTAATTTAGATAAGGATTTTTTCGGGGGATTCCCTTTAGGCTCTTACCAGTTAGAAGTATCCAACAGTCCAATTTTGGCACTTACCTATAACTTTACTTTTCAGTAGAAAATAGCATGTAATTTGACGGTACTTCTATGACGTACCCTATCTATTTGTTTACAATTAAATATATCTCCGGTTTGCAATACTCCCAGAATTGCAATGAATTAAAGGTTGCGCATCATAATTTATACACATTGAACTATGATTTAAGCCATTTTTAAGTAAAAAAAGTAACATTGCTAATGCTATAAGAACAGGGCTTGTAGTTCAGCGTAAGCAGCAAGATTATATGAATTTTTTAATGCGAATATGGAAGAACGTAAACGACACATAGTATATGCACTTATTTTGGTTTTATCACTTATCATTTTAAATTCCTGTACGGGTCAAGAAAAGACAAAAGTTAAAAAGTTGGATATCAAAGCTTATTTGGATCTTGCAGATAAAGACACTATTTATCCTACTGACAAGCAATTGGCAATGCTTAAAGAAATAATGCCAAGAGAAGCATTTCAGCCAGCGCCTAAAATATCGAATAGGGCGTATTGGAAAAGTATTGCAGAAACGAGCTCAGGTAAAGAATACTTGACGAAGGCATTGGAGCTTTTAGATAAAAAACCCGAAGTACCCATTACGGACAGTATTTATAGACTTGCCAATAAAGAAGGTAACCGGGGTATTTACAAACCAAGGTATTACAGAACTATGGATCGTTTAGAACGCTTTATTCTTGCAGAATGTCTGGAGAACGAAGGACGTTTTTTACCACAGATCAAGACGTATAGCAAAGCTATAATGAGTATGAAATCATGGTTGCACCCTAATCATGATGATGATGAAAACGGAGTTTTAGAAGGTAGGCGAATATCCATTGACTTGGGTGCACGAAAATTTGGGGGTGTACTGGCATTGGCTGAAAATTTGTTGGAAGATAAATTGCCTAAGTCATTACAAGATGAAATTCATAAACAGTTGCAAAGACGTATTACGGATTCTTATTTAAAAAGTACAAAGTATTTAGATGAGAATAATAAGTGGATAAAGAGTACCAGTAATTGGAATTCCGTTTGTACCAGTGGCACGGTGTTGACCACGATCACCAGTTCAGAAAGTTATGAGAAGCGTTTGGCAACTGTAGGTGCTGCGCTTAATAGCATGGCGTATTATTTAAGCGGTTTTGGTGATGATGGGTATTGTTCAGAAGGTTTGGGATATTGGGGTTATGGCTTTGGGCATTATTTGTATTTGGCTCAAATATTACATGATTATACCAATGGAAGTATAGATTTATTTATTTTCAATAATGCGAAAAAAATGGAGAATGTTGGCAATTTTCCCGAAGGATTTGAAATTCAGAAAAATGTTTGTTCTCCGTTTTCAGATGGGGTTTCATCCATCTCAAGAAAGGGTAGTAATTTCGCCGATGTTTTATCTGCAAAGCATTATGGTGCCATTCCACCGACCGAAATAAGAATGGAGGAAGCAGCAGAGCAATTGATCGCTTGGCAATACCCGGAAATGTTTCAAGTTGTTGAAAAATCGAAACCATCGAAATTACCTGATCATACATACTTCAATGATTTTGGAATGGTCATTTCAAGGGGAAAACAGGAAATTCCATTTTCAATTGCCCTAAAAGCAGGTCATAATGCCGAAAATCACAATCATAGTGATGTGGGTACATATAGCCTGGTATTGAACGATGAAATTATAGCAGGAGACATAGGTGCGCCATCATATAGGGCAGGATCTTTTTCTCCGGATAATAAAGCCAGAAGTTCTTGGGGGCATCCCGTACCCATGGTCAACAACACCTTACAGTCTAACGGAATTGAATTTAAGGGAATTATTACGGAAACAGATTTCAGTGATCAAATAGATAAGGTGGTTATGGATATTTTACCTGCCTATGAATTACCAATGTTAAAAACCTTGGAAAGGACGGTAACAAATAATAAGTCTGGTAAAGGCACCATTATTATTGAAGATCATTTTGTAGCAACGGAGCCTGTTAGTTTTGGATCGGCAATAATGACTTTAAACGAGTATGAAATTTTAGATGGTAAAACCGTTATTTTAAAGACGGCCAACCAGCAAGTAAAAGCCGAGATTAAGGGCAAAGGTTTTGAATTTCACATTAAAGATGAAAAAGTACCAGTGGAACATTTAAGGGAAGGTGGTCCTGCTTATAAAATTGGAATAGAGTTTACTGAACCTAGTGTTGAGGGAATTCTGACCATCAAATTTACACCAATATCATAATGCGAAATAGACTTTTAGTAATATGCTGTTTACTCGTTTCTATAGTTCATAGCCAAAACAATATTTTAGATAAATTGGGTGTAGCACCAGTTGAAGGCGGACTCATTATGGAAGATTATTGGGTTTGGGGAAGTTCTGTGATAAAGGGAGAAGATGGAAAATATCATATGTATGCTTCAAGATGGCCAAAATATTTAAAGTTTCATCCTGGGTGGATGATCGCTTCTGAAATTGTACATGCCGTTTCAGATTCAGCTGAAGGTCCTTATGAATTTAAAGATGTTGCGCTTGGAGCTAGGGGTGCACAGTATTGGGATGGTAGGTCTTGTCATAATCCAAAGATTGTGAAATATAAAGAGAATTATTTGCTTTATTATATGGGATCTACACATCCGTTTGAAGAGTTGACAGAAGAAAATTCAGATGCGCTAACATTAGATAGCAAATGGTGCATAGCCGGTAGATGGGGTAAAAGGGTAGGTTTAGCCACTTCTAAGAGTCCAAATGGACCATGGAAACGGTTAGACACTCCAATTTTAGATGTAAAACCAGATTCTTTTTACAGCTATATTACTTCAAATCCTTCGCCATTGATTAAAAAAGATGGTTCTGTGGTATTGTTATTTAAAGGTCGAAGCTATAGAGAAGATAAAATTACGCACACTGACCAGTTTATAGGTGTGGCTACGGCAGATTCTTTTGATGAAAAATATAGCGTTGTTGGTAATGAACCACTTTTCTCGGCATATAAATTTGGGGAAGTGGAAGACCCACATGTATGGAGCGATGATAATGGTTTTCATATGATAGCGAAAGATATGACGGGTGCAATTACAGATGGGTATCATGGTGGGGTGCTAGCACATTCTAAAGATGGAATTCAATGGGCATTGGATAAAAATCCCTTGGCATATACCAGAGAAGTAACTTGGAATAACGGACAAACTATTGAGCAAGGTCAGTTGGAAAGACCGTTTGTTTTAGTTGAAGATGGCGAGCCAACCCATATTTTCTTTGCCACAATGGATGGTCCAGGAGGATTTGGTAATGGCACAAAAACATGGAATATGGTAATACCACTAACAGATAATAAATAATACACACATGAAATTAATAGGTAAGGTTCTATTTCTATTATCGGTTTTTGCGATAACAACATCGTTTATGATCTATGTTGTAGATAACCAACAGGAGATCATAGAAGTACAAACACTTTCTGAATTCAAAAAGTACTTGAATAAGGACAATGTAAAGGTAAAACTGGCAGCAGGCAATTATCAGATAGATGATGCTAAGAAAATTAGGTTTATGGAGTTTACAGGTAATAACAGCTACTTTGACCTTACCGGGGCAAGATTTATGGTCGATACAAAATTGTTTAGTCGTAATGATCTAGAATCTAGTAATGATGGTAATGACATGTATTGTGCCATTGAGGTTTCTGGTAAAAATGTCACGCTTGAAGGTTTGTATATTGAAACCTATGGAGATACACCAGGTAAGCAGAGCAAGAATAAAATATTCAATGTAGTTGGTGATGATGTTACCCTTAAAGATATAGAAATCCGTACGGCAGGATCTAGTCCATGGGGCTATGGAAGTTTATATGGTTTAGGTGGGGGTGATGTTCGAAAAATGAACGGTATTCGTGTAGGTTATCCCGCAAAAAATGCAAAATTAATAGGTTGTACAGTCCATATGAGAGCCATGGGGCATGCCATCTTTTTACAAGGTGCAGAGAATACGTTGATAGAAGATTGCCATGTAGACGGTTTACTTAGAACAACAAATGCCATTCTTAAGGAAACTTCAGGTTATCTTTTTGATAGGGATTTTTACGCATTAAAGCCAAAACATGAACATAAACCCGGTTATGTTGAAGGAACAATTATAGGTAGAGATGGCAAAATTCTGCCAAATGAGATTATTTCTTTAAGCGAAGACGGAATCCGAATGTATCCGGAATACAACGGTCATAAAACCTTGAATACAACAGTAAAAAATTGTACGGTTACGCAAATGCGAAGAGGTATTTGCACGGGTTTAAGCACATCTGGCGATAAAATTATTGATTGTGTAGTACGCAATTGCGTAGCTACCGGATATAACATAGGTAATGCAGATACAGTAATTAATTGCAGTGCAGATGCAAAATATGCAGAAGCATTTTGCGTACCCTATACAGATGCCAAAGGGGCATATGTAGAAATGAATATTTTAGATAGCAGAAATGGCTTGGCCAATAATCTATTGGCGAAAATTAATGGTACGGGGCATGAAGTAATAATTAAAACGGCAGACCCAGCTTACATACCAGAAAATTTAGAGATAAAATTATCGGTTTGGGAGGGCTATGGCAACTTCAATAAAAATGCGGTCATGCATGCCACTGATATCAAATTAGAGAATGAAACTGCAGCGAAAGTACTTTTATTTCCTGGTACCAAAAATCCCGAAATAAAAAGTGAAGGTGAAGTGGTTAAGGTTTCAAAATCCAAATAAAATCCAATGATGTTTACAATTATAAAAAGGCTGAAAATTAAAAGTAGAGCAGTAATATGTACCAATGTTCTAATAGGATGTATCTCAATATCTTTTGCCCAGAGTACTGAAAAGATACCACTACCGACCAATTTAGAACAAGGCTATCCAAGGTTGTATATTACTCAAGACGAGAAAAAAGACCTTCAAAAAACCATTAAAAAAGAAACCTGGGCAAAAGAGGTGTTACAGGGCATTCATAATCGAATTGATACTCATGTAAAGCGCCATCAATCAGATCCGGAGTGGATGGTTTCAAGACTGCAAATGCATTGGAAAACCAAGGCGACCAACATTTATGTAAACGGGGTAAATTATTCACATGCCGATGGTGAAGCACCAGTGCCTACGGTTCGTTTTGTAGGAGCAAGAGATTATACCACTCCCTATGGTAAACCTAATTTAGAAGATATTTTGCCTTATATGGATGACCCAAGGGGATTGTATTTGCCCAATAGAAGTAAAGAGGGCAAACCATTTGAGTGGGTACACCCTGCTAAGACCGGTAGAATTATCTACTCGATAAACGAAGAAATAATAGGTCTTGCACGTGATGCCGCCTTCATCAATTGGTTAGAAAATGAAGAGGAGTATGCTAAATTCTCCTTCGATGTTTTTCATAAATATATGGAGGGCATGTCATATAGAAGTGAGCCCATAGATTTGTTGAACGGTCACATACAGACCCTTGTAGGTTTTACTAATTTTCAGGTGATACATGAAAATGTTCTGATTGAAATAGCTGAACTCTATGATTTTTTACATCCGTATATAGAAGCAAAATATCCGCAGCATATTGCCATGTACGATAAAACCATAAAACGTTGGACAGACCAGATCATTAAGAACGGTGTACCGCAGAATAATTGGAATTTACACCAAGCAAAAATCATATTGAAAGCTGCAATGGTTTTGCAAGATGACCGGTTCTATGAAGACAAAAAAGGCAGGGAATATTACATAGATTATATATTGAACGTAACCTCTGCTCGTCAATGGTCGTTGATCAAATTTATGGATTATGGTTATGATAAGGAAAATGGAGTTTGGGCAGAGTGTCCTGGGTATTCTATGGGTGTCACCAAAGATTTAACCCACTTTGTAGAAGACTTCAATAATACCTTTGATCATAATATTTTACCATACATGCCCATAATGGAAGATGCGGTAAAAATGCTGCCACAGTATCTATTTCCTAATGGGCAAACGGTTGCCTTTGGTGATAGTTATTATGGTCCGCTGAGTTCAGAACCAATGAACGATATGATCCGTATTGCCCAGAAGAATAATAATGTAGAGCTAGAAGAGGAATTTACCGCAATGTACCGCCTATTTGCGGATAATGAAGCAGGGCAAAAGAAAAAGCAAAGAGCCGATATAAGTTCGTTCTTTGCCAGTAAACCGTTAGAAATCAATCCGAAATACAAAAAAGGAAATTTGGACGATTATATTACCCAAACCTTTTATGCTCCTAATGTAAGTTGGCACGTACAGCGCATGGGTAAGGGCAAAAACGGAATGATGGTTTCTTTAAATGCATCACTGGGAAATCACATGCATGCAAATGGAATTAACATGGAATTGTACGGAAAAGGATTGGTACAAGGTTCTGATCCAGGTAAAGGAGCTGGCTATTTACAACCGGTGTATTTGGAGTTTTATTCTCAATTTCCGGCACACAATACGGTCATGGTAGATGGTGTATCATCCTATACCGAAATGCTCAGCTATCATGCATTTGATTTGATGGGACAATACCCAATTTCAGGACAGAAAGAGGGGTATTACAAAGATATTACCTATTCTGATGTCTATTTCTTGGAGCCCGAAACGCAAAGCGACCAATCACGTTTGGTAAGTATTGTAAAAACAGGTGAGGAAACAGGATATTACGTTGATATTTTTCGCTCGAAGAAGCAACGCAAGGGTGATAAATTTCATGACTATTACTACCATAATTTGGGTCAGACCATGAAGGTGATGGATGCGGATGGAAACCCCTTAACACTTTTACCCAGTGAGGAAATGGGCTTTGCGGGCGGACATTTGTACGCGCTAGATTATATGTGGGATAAAAAATCCGTAAAGTTAGAAGACGACTATCAAGCCGAATGGAAAATAGATATGCCAGATAGTGAAGATGATATTTTCATGAACCTTTGGATGAAAGGTACAGAAGGTCGTGAGGTATTCTCCATTAAATCACCACCTAATAAAGGATTTAAGGGTAACCACGGTTTACCATATGATGTAGATAAAGCCCCTTATTTAACGTTGACGGCAAGACAACATGGCGAGGCTTGGGAGCATCCATTTGTGTCGGTATATGAACCTTTTACATCTTCCAAAGGAAAAAGTATAGAGAAGATTTCAAGTTTTGAAGACCAAAATAACAGTAAAGGTTTTGTTGGATTAAATATTACACATACCTCTGGAAGAAAAGATTTGGTGTTCTCTACGGTCAATAATCAAACAGCAACTTATGGTGAAGTAAGTACAAATGCTACGTATGCATTGATTGGTACAGAGAAAAATGAGAATGTAGTCCTATTTATGGGCAATGGTACACAATTGAAAACAAAAGATTTAGTGATTGCTTCAGTTGAAAAAGGTAATGTGGTTTTAGAACTGAAAGATGGTAAACTGTATTTACATAATGAAGTTCCTGTAAGTATTACCCAAAATGGCAAGAGTCAACAGTTCAAAGTTGGTGGTTTTAGGGCGGTTGGTATTGAATAGTATAAAAATTGTAGTGTAGATATTTAAAGAAGTCAAATGAAAAACCAACCAGAATCCTTGAAATTAATGTCGTTATGTTTTTTAATGGCATTTTGGACGGTAGCTTTAATGCAGGCTCAAAAAACTGAATCTGACCTTAAACTATGGTATACGGCACCAGCGGCAGATTGGAATGAAGCTTTGCCAATTGGTAACGGTCGTTTGGCGGCTATGGTTTTTGGGAATCCCATTAACGAGAATATTCAATTGAACGAAAGTACCTTATGGGCTGGCGGTCCGCACCGTAATGATAATCCAAGGGCAAAAGAATCTTTGTCCAATATACGACAACTCATTTTTGAAGAAGACTATGATCAAGCTCACGGTATCGCTAATCGCGATTTTATTTCAAAAACCTCTCATGGCATGCCCTATGAAACGGTGGGGAATTTAAGGTTGAATTTTAAAGACCAAAAAAATTACACCAATTACTACAGGGAATTGGATATTGAAAATGCAGTGAATACCACCATGTATTCGGTCAATGGTGTGGAATTTAAAAGAGAGGTTTTTACCTCTTTTACGGATGAGGTCATTGTAATGAGGTTAACAGCCAATAAAGAAGCTCAAATTAGTTTTACGGCAACTATGGATCGCCCAGAACCGGCTAAAGTTAGGTTGTTTACTGAAAACAGTGATGTTTTGGTCATGACAGGTTTTGGTAGTGATAATAAGAACAAGCGTTTGCCAGAAGAGTCTGAGCCGGTTAAAGGTGAAGTAGAATTTGATACCAGAATAAAAATTGTTCCGGAAGGCGGAAAAATAGTTTCAACGGCAAGTGAATTAAAGGTAACAAATGCAAATAGTGTGATGCTGTACATTTCAATAGCTACAAGTTTTGTGGACTACAATGATGTAAGTGCAGATGCTCATAAAAAGGCAACAGATTATTTGGCTAAAGTATCCTCTAAAAAATATGATCAATTGTTAAGCCGTCATTCAAATTTTTACCAAAAGTATTTTAATAGGGTCTCATTACATTTAGGTAGTACAGATGCGGCAAAAAATCCTACTGATGTTAGAATAAAAGAATTTAGTACCGGTATAGATCCATCGCTAGTTGCCCTGTATTTTCAATTTGGCAGGTATTTATTGATTTCATCTTCGCAACCAGGTGGTCAGCCGGCCAACTTACAGGGCTTATGGAACAACCTATTGGTACCACCTTGGAAAAGTGCCTATACCGTAAATATCAATACAGAAATGAATTACTGGCCTGCTGAGGTTACCAATTTATCTGAAATGCATGAGCCATTAATTGATATGGTAAAAGATCTTGCAGTAACGGGAAAAGAAACCGCAAAGGTTATGTACGGTGCAGATGGGTGGGTAACCCATCACAATACAGATTTATGGAGAATTACCGGTCCTGTAGATGGGGCAACTTGGGGAATGTGGCCAACTGGCGGAACATGGTTAAGTCAGCATTTATTCGATAAATATGAATTTAGTGGTGATGTAGCGTATTTAAAAACGGTTTATCCAGCTATGAAAGGTGCCGCTGAGTTTTGTTTGAGTATGTTAACTCCAGAACCTGAAAATGGTTGGTTGGTAATTTCACCTTCGATATCCCCTGAACATGGACCCAAAAACCGTTCTAAAAATGTATTTATCGCGGCAGGTACTACCATGGATAATCAATTGGTGTTCGATATGTTGACAAAAACAATAAGAGCGGCAAAATTACTAAGGGTAGATGATAAAATGGTATCTAAAATGCAGTGGGCTTTAGCGAAACTACCTCCAATGAAAATAGGTCAACATCATCAGCTTCAAGAATGGATGCAAGATTTAGATGACCCCATCGATGATCACCGTCACGTATCTCATTTGTACGGTTTATATCCTTCAAATCAAATATCGCCCTATAGAAATCCGGAGTTATTTCAAGGTGCCAAAAATACTTTGATTCAAAGGGGAGACCCATCTACCGGGTGGTCAATGAATTGGAAAATTAATTTGTGGGCTAGAATGTTAGATGGCAACCATGCCTATAAATTAATGGGCGATCAAATAAAATTAGTTGGCAGACCAGACTCGCCTAAAGGCGGAGGTACTTATGCCAATATGCTAGATGCTCACCCGCCATTTCAAATTGATGGTAATTTTGGGTTCACCTCTGGTGTAGCGGAGATGTTGGTTCAAAGTCATGATGGGGCAATTCACTTATTACCTGCATTACCAGATATATGGGGAAAGGGCAAGGTAATGGGTCTTCGGGCTAGGGGAGGTTTTGAAATCAAGGAGTTAGAATGGAAAGATGGTAGAGTTGTAAAAGCTATAATCCGATCTAATCTAGGCGGAAACCTTCGTGTAAGAGGGTATGACAAATTGCAGGATCAAAACGGTAATGAATTTAAAGTTGCAACCACGGAAAACGTGAATCCGTTTTATCAAGTGCCACAAATTAAAAAGCCCGTCATATCAATAACAAATCCTGAAGAGCTTATTTTAAAACCTACATTCTTATATGACTTAGCTACAAAAGTTGGGCAAGAAGTTATGCTATTTGCCAAGTAGTTTTATGAATTAAAATCAGGTTTGCTTTGCAATTACTTAAAAACCTTATTTCTAGGCATAATAGGCAATAATTTATAGAAGTTGAATAATAAGAGATACATGTTTTATTCAATAAAGAATAAACTTGTATAGATCAATAATCAACAACTTTTAATTCATTCTTACCTATGTGGAATTTTTTATCGAACACTTCAATTTTCAAGTCCATTGTTTGTGCATTTTTGCTGATCCAAATAGCATGCGCACCAAATAATGAAAAGAATATAGATGCAGAAGTGGTTATTTATGGTGGCACATCTGCAGCAATTGCTACAGCGGTACAATTGGCAAGAATGAATAAATCGGTCATTATTGTATGTCCGGAAACCCATATAGGCGGTCTCTCATCTAGCGGACTAGGATTTACCGATCTGGGAAATAAGGAAGTCATTGGGGGTATTTCAAAAGAGTTTTATCAAGAAGTATACAAACACTACCAGAATAAAGAAGCTTGGAACTGGCAACCAAGAGAGGAATATGGTAATGAAGGGCAAGGCACCACCGCCATAGATGATGAGCTCAAGACCATGTGGACATTTGAGCCCCATGTTGCTGAACAAATTTTTGAGCAATTTGTAAGGGAGCATAACATTACCATACATCGCAATAAATGGCTAGATAGGGAAAAAGGTGTAGAAGTCGAGAACGGAGTGATCAAATCTATTACCATGCTGAACGGGGAGAATTATAAAGCCAAGATTTTTGTTGATGCCACTTATGAAGGAGATTTAATGGCTGCCGCAGGTGTAAATTACCACGTTGGTAGAGAAGCTAATAGTGTTTATGGTGAGGAATGGAACGGTGTACAAAAAGGAATTTACCACCACAGCCACAACTTTCAACAGTTGAATATTAGTCCGTATGTAATACCCGGCGATTCTACTAGTGGAGTACTTCCTAGGATATCAACAGCACCACCGGGTGAAAATGGTTCAGGAGATGAAGGGGTGCAGGCTTATAATTATAGATTATGCACTACTAACGCAGAAGGCAATGTGGTTCCTTTTGAGAAGCCTGAGAATTATGATCCAGCACAATATGAATTGCTGAGAAGAGTATTTGAAGGTGGTAGATATTCCATGTTCGGAGGGGGCAAGATTCCCAATAAAAAGCGCGATGTTAATAACGTAGGACCGTTCAGCTCTGATAATATTGGAATGAATTATGACTATCCGGAAGCATCTTATGAAAGGAGAAAGGAAATTTTACAAGAGCATATAGACTATCACAAAGGTTTGCTTTATTTCTGGGGTCATGATGAAAGTGTGCCAGAACGGTTTAGGACAAGCATAAAAAAGTGGGGTCTTGCCAAAGATGAGTTTGTGGACAACGGTCATTGGCCCTACCAAATTTACGTTCGCGAAGCAAGGAGGATGATCGGGGAATTTGTCATGACGGATAATGAGATACTTGGAAAAAAGAAAGTATTAAAACCTATAGGTATGGGCTCCTATGCCATGGATTCACATAACGTTCAACGCTATATAACCAAAGAAGGCTATGTGCAAAACGAAGGTGATTTGGGTATAGAGCCAGACGCTCCCTATCAAATACATTTAGGTACAATATTGCCAAAGCAGAAAGAATGTAAAAATTTATTGGTTCCTGCTGCAGTCTCTAGTTCGCATATTGCCTTTGGGTCCATAAGAATGGAGCCTGTATTTATGATTTTAGGTCAGAGTGCCGGTACCTTGGCAGGAATGGCCATAGATGGGGAGAAAAATATTCATGATGTTGCATATTCTGCTTTAAAGCAGCAATTGATTAAAGACGGCCAGGTGTTGGAATATCACGGACCAGATGATGAAGCTAAATGAGAATAAGTACAGGACATATTGTTTTCATCATATTGTTAATTACATCTTCAATATCAACCTATGCTCAAGTAATAAATGCAGGAGTGAGAGGTAATACTGCAGTAGATCTTTTAGAAAGATTAAATGATGATGTATTGATTAAATCTCCAGATTTGGTGATAGTAATGGTTGGTACAAATGATATGCTGAATTCTAAAAAGTTGGTTTCATATCACGCGTATGAGGATTATTTAGAGCGCATTGTCATACGCATAAAGCAAATGAAAAGTAACGTTGTGCTTATGACATCTCCACCGGCAGATTCTGTCTATTTATTTAAAAGACATGATAAGAAGTTGTTTAAAGAATCGCCTAATGTGAAGTTGGATAGTGCACGAAATAGGGTTCATCATGTGGCAAAAAAATTATCGGTGCATTATTTGGATTTATTTCAGGTTTTTAATGATATGAATTTGCCCAAGCATAACAGCGATTTATTTTTTAAGAATAGTAGCAATAGTGGAGCTGCGGACGGCGTGCATCCTACGGCATTGGGCTATCGGTTTATTGGAGAATTTGTATTTCGATATTTAAAGGAAAACCTGTTATTGAAAAATCCACAAAAGATTATTTGTTTAGGCGATTCTATTACCTATGGCAGCGGAATGGTTGGTAGAGGAACAGCTATGGGAGATACGTATCCTGCAGTCCTTCAGGATTTTATAAATAATGAATACAACAGTATAAATAGACCAAGTAAAAACTGATAAAATGAAAAAAAGGAGAATGCGCCAATTACTACTTGTTTTGCTCATATTAATGGTAAATGTGAATTTCATCAATGGGCAATATCACAAGAAATTAGAGGAAGGTTTTGTACAACTGTTCAATGGTAAAAATTTTGATGGCTGGCATCTCAAATTAAAAAAAGGTGATAGTATCATGGCAAAAGAAGTATACGCTATAGAAGATGGTATGGTACATGTTTTTAAGGATATGCCAGATAGTTTAAATCTAAACACGGGAGAAAATGCCACTCATGGTTTATTCTATACTAATAAGAAGTATAGTAAGTACATACTTAGGTTTGAATATAAATGGGGAGAGAAAATCACCAATAATTTTGATGAATGGCAGTATGATGCGGGCTGCTATTACCATGTTTTTGATGATAAAGTGTGGCCTAAGGGTTTGGAATATCAGGTTCGATATAACCATATTACCGAAAGAAACCATACAGGCGATTTTTGGGGTGCTGGTGTAAGTTTAGATTGGACAGCTACTGAAGATGGCAAAACATTTTTATTGCCCAAAGATGGAGGTAAGGAAATGCGTAATATGAAAAATGAAATTTATGGGTATGCATCTCCCAAATATAATGCCTTGAACGGAAAATGGAATCAGTGCGAAATTATTGTAATGGGCAATGTATATACCATTCACAAGTTAAATGGTAAAATTGTGAATATGGGCACTAACCTTTCGGTGGAGGAAGGTATCATCGGTTTTCAATCGGAAACGGCAGAAATATTTTATCGAAACATAGAAATCAAAGAATTCGATAAGGTTATTCCAATTGAAAAATTTCTAAATTAAAAGTAACTCATAAATGCTTATAATTTATATGGAATGAACTATAAATTATATCGCATAGCTATATTAAAAATTACGTCGATATAAGATCCATAATTCAGCAGTTCTATTGTTGTTGGTAAGTTGAACTAGGGGACAGATCTTGATGAAATTAAATGAAATCAAAGAATGAATAAAGACAGAGTTTTGAGCAAGGTAATCGTAGTTTTTTTAATAGCTATAGTTGGTCTTGGTTGTAAGGGTAAAGAGAAGAATAAACCGGTTGAGGTAAAAAAGAAACCTAACTTTTTATTTGTTCTGGTAGATGATCAATCTCCTTTCGATTTTAAATTTTACGATTCTACTTCAACTTTAGATGCCCCAACGATAACCAAATTGGCAAAAGATGGTTTAATAGTAGATGATGCCAGACACATGGGGGCTATGGTGGGTGCGGTTTGTACCCCATCTAGACATATGATCATGAGTGGGAGAACGGTTTGGAGCTTACCATCTATGCAAGGATACATCAACCCTAACGCACCTGAAAATTTAGAGGAAAACACCATTGGTGCCATTTTCAATAGGGCAGGGTACAGCACCATGCGCACATGTAAAAAGGGAAATTCATATCCAAAGGCGAACAAACAGTTTACCGTGGTGAAAGATGCTACAAAACGCGGAGGAACAGAAGAGTCTGGTAGTGCTTGGCACGCTGATCAAGTATTGACTTATTTAGACGGTAGGGAAGAAACAGCAGACGAAAATCCGTTCTTTATTTATTTTGGTCTTTCGCATCCACATGATATTCGGGACGGTACGCCAGAATTATTGGCAAAGTATGGTGCAACAAATCATACCGATAAGAACAATCTTCCGCCTGCAAATGAAAATCAACCACCCTTACCAGAAAATTATTTAAATGCCCACCCTTTTCATCATGGGCATTTAGAATTACGTGATGAAGAAAATGTTAGTGGTGTTTGGAAAAACAGGGATGAGCAAACCGTTAGAAACGAAATAGGGAGGGAATATGCCTGTTCAGAAAATATTGATATTCAATTGAACAAGGTCTTAAATAAATTAGAGGCTATGGGAGAATTGGATAACACCTATGTTATTTATACTTCTGACCATGGTATAGCGGTTGGGCGTCACGGTTTAATGGGGAAGCAGAATTTATATGAGCATTCATGGAGGGTGCCATTAATTGTAAAAGGTCCTGGTATAAAGGCAAATCAGCGTGTTAAGGGTAATATATATCTGACCGATATTTTGCCAACCCTGTGCGAATTAGCCGAAATAGAAATACCGGAAACGGTACAAGGGAAAAGTTTTAAGCCTGTTCTTATGGGAGAGCAAGAAAGCCTTAGGGATGTCATGTACGGCGTGTATGCTGGCGGTTCAAAACCAGGTATGCGTACCGTAAAAAAAGGGGATTGGAAATTAATTAAATATGATGTTTTAGACGGTAAGGTTCGTGAGACACAATTGTTCAATCTTGCGGAAAATCCTAATGAATATATAGCAGAACATAGTAAACCTACAGAAATGCAAAATGACTTGGCAGAAAACCCAAAATACGCAGCTAAGTTGGCAGAAATGGAAAAATTACTTTTAGAGGAAATGGAAAATTACGGAGATCCATTCAGGTTATGGGATCAAGAAACTAAATAACTATACATGATGATTTTAAAAAACACACGTAATATTACAATTTTAACGCTACTATTTTTTAGCGTATTAATGAGTTGGGCGCAACAAGCTAAAACAACGGAACAGCCTAATATCATTATTTTTCTTTGTGATGATCTAGGGTATGGAGATCTATCATCTTATGGGCATCCTTTCATAAAAACTCCGAATATTGATAAGTTGGCGGCAACAGGCATTAGAATGACAAATTACTATGCTGCAGCACCGGTTTGTTCACCTTCCCGTGTAGGGTTGTTGACGGGGCGTAGTCCCAATAGGGCAGGGGTGTACGATTTTATACCGGGTCCTAAGAAAAGTGAGGATTTAAGGGATAAGGTCCACTTGCAAGAAGGTGAGGAAACCATACCGGCAATGTTAAAAACCGTAGGTTATGAAACTGCTTTGGTTGGTAAATGGCACTGTAGTTCTTTATTTAATAATCCTGCACAACCACAACCAGATTATTTCGGATTCGACCATTGGTACGCTACCCATAACAATGCTTCGCCAAGTCATAAAAATCCAAAGAATTTTGTAAGAAACGGAGAGAAGGTTGGTCAGCAAGAAGGGTTCAGTTGTCAGTTGGTGGTAGATGAAGCTATGAGCTGGTTGGATAATAGAAAAGGAGATCATCCATTTTATTTACAGGTAACGTTTCATGAACCTCATGAACCGGTAGCTTCACCAGAAGATTTAGTACAGGAATATTTGCCATATTCCAATGGTCTTGCTGAAGCCGAGTTTTTTGCAAATGTTGCCAATGTAGATAAGGCTGTGGGCAGGTTATTGGCATATTTGGAAGAAAAAGGAACAGAAAACACCTTGGTCATTTTTACTTCTGATAACGGACCGGAAACATTTACACGTTACCCTGGCGCAAAAAGAACCTTTGGGCGAACTGGTGGTTTAAAAGGGAGAAAATTATGGACCACAGAGGCAGGTATTCGTGTTCCTGGTATTGTGAATTGGATAGGAAAACCTATGTATACTGGTACTACGGATGCTGTTGTATCCGCATTGGATTTTCTGCCTACATTATCAGAGCTTACCGGAGCCAAATTACCAAATAAAGAGTTAGATGGTGAATCCTTTTTATCCCTGATTAAAACAGGGAAATTTGAAAGAAAGAAACCATTGGTTTGGGGTTTTTACAATGCCTTAAACCAACATAAAGTTGCTATGAGATATGGTGATTATAAAATATTGGCACGTTTAAAAAACAACGGTGAATATCTTCCACAGATAATGAACGTATACGACGGTAATGTAGCTTTGATCAAAGAAAGTGAACTAACCGATTATGAGTTATACAATTTAATTGAGGACAAAATGGAGTCCGTAAATCTAGTAGAAACAAAGCCCGAAAAATTTACGGAAATGAAAAAATTACTTCATGCGGAGTACGGTAAGTTGCTAGAAGGTAGTCATATATGGAGAAATGATTCTAAATAATTTAAATCGTTTAATAATAGTAAATGATGAAATATTGGAGTCCTAAAAGTATATTTTTTGGAGTAATTGGTGTGGTTGTCTTTTTATCAGGCTGTGAAAGTCAAGTAGAACATTTACTTGTTTCTCCAAATACTAACTTGAAAGGACAACTCGCCATCACCGAGTCTAAACTACATTTCATAGTAGTACATGACACAGATACAATTTTGTCCTCTTCTACAATAGGGCTAGAATTAGGGGAGATTGATTTAACCCAAAATGTAGATATTAGCGAAGTAACTTATAAGACTTATGATAATACTTGGTCTACTGTAAATGGAAAGCAACCGACCGTAAAGAATAGCTATAATGAGTACACATGTAAGGTTGTTTCAAATACCAATAATAATGTGGGTTATAACATTCAGTTTAGAATGTATAATGACGGATTCGCATTTAGATACCATTTTCCGAAAATCTTAGGAGATAGTTTAACCATTCAACAAGAATTGACCAAGTTGAATATTCAACAAGAATACACCTATTGGTCATATAATGGGGAGCGCCATAATTTAGGTCCTATTAGTAGTGCCGAAGGTTCACGTGAAAAAGTAAAGACACCTATGGTAATTAAAACCAATACGGGTAAATACATTTCGGCGTTGGAAGGTGCTATTAAGAACACGGCGCCCTTTTCTTTTAATGTATCAAACAAGAGTGGCGTGTTATCCATAAATAATAAACCAATAAGCGTTAGTTCTGGATTTGAAACTTCATGGAGAACTTTTATTATTGGTGACAAGGCTGGAAGCTTGGTTTCATCAGACCTTTTGGTAAATCTTAATGAACCCAATAAAATAGAAGATAGCTCATGGATTAAACCGGGTAAAGCACTTTGGGATTGGCGTGTGTGGGGTTATACTACAAAAGATGGTTTTGTGTATGGTGGTAATACCGTATCCCATAAACGAATGATTGATTTTGCCAGTCAAAATAATATACAATATTTATTGATAGATGCAGATTGGTATGGCTCAGAATTTAATGAATCATCTGATCCTACCACGTCTAAAAGCGACATTGATATTGAAGAATGTATCGCTTATGGTAAAAAGAACAATGTAGGTATCATATTGTATTTGAACGATGTTGGAGCCAAAACTTATGGATTGGAAAATGTTATTAAGCAGTTTGCAGAATGGGGTGCCGTTGGTATTAAATATGGTTTTATGAAAGGAACCCCCAAACAGAAAGTTATACATACCCAAGAGGTTGTTCAATTGTGTGCCAAATACAAATTGATGGTAAACTTTCATGACAGTCCTGTGACACCTAGCGGTGATTATAGAACGTGGCCTAATTTAATGTCTAAAGAATATGGCCACGCTCAGGCGGATGCCAAAAGATCATACTATCCTGAAACTGCCGTAAATGCCACCTTAATTAATTTGATTTCAGGACCATTGGATTTGACCAATGGATATTTTGATTTAAACGAGGCCCATAAGCGTGATAAGGTATTTCAACAATTACCTGGAACTGTGGTTGCAGAAGTGGCAAAGCTAATTGCGGTACATACCGGCTGGATGGTGCTGCCAGACAGTCCCGAAGCATATATGGCTAAAGAAGATCTATTCAATGCCATTAGACAAATGCCGGCACAATTCAATGGCTTTAAAGTCTTGGATGGTGAAATTGACGAGTTTGTCAGTATTGCTAGAAAAGCAGGCGAAAATTGGTTTGTAGGTTCTCTTACCAATCGGGAAGGTAGGGAGATTAATTTACCGTTAGACTTTCTTGACGAAGGTGAAAAATACAAAGCTACATTTTATGAAGATACAAGTGATTCTCACTTTTTAGAAAATAAGGAATCATACACCATAAGCATTACTGAGTTAACAAAGGAAAGTAATTTAAAAATTAGAATGGCACCAGGTGGAGGTCACGTATTACATCTAGAAAAAATCAATTAGTTTTTAAAACCATTATGAACAATAGAGTAATATTGGTTGTTGCTTTGCTATTTTTTGGAGGTTATCTTCTCATGGGCCAACAAAAAAATGTGCTTGTTATCTGTATAGATGATTTAAGACCGGAATTAAAATCTTTTGGTGCATCATATATACATTCCCCTAACATAGATAGCTTAGTAAATAAGGGTAGGGCGTTTACAAGGCACTATGTAAATGCCCCCAGTTGCGGCCCATCGCGTTATGCGTTTTTAACAGGACGATATGGATTGCAGTATAGGGGTGATGCTAATCAATCTTTATTCAAAAGGGCAGAAGAACTATCTGAAGATTCTAATGCTATTTCTCCAAGTATGCCAGAATGGTTCCGCAAAAATGGGTATACCACGGTATCTGTAGGTAAAGTTTCTCATCATCCCGGTGGTAGAGGAGGTACACTTTGGAATGATGATCAAGTACCTGAAATACCTAATGCTTGGGATAAGCATATTATGCCCGTTGCAGAATGGGAAACACCCAAGGGAGCAATGCATGGATTGGCGAATGGTAAAGTGCGTACACCAAATAATAGAGATATCATTGAAACGGTTAATGGTGATGATAAAAGTTATCCAGACGGTCATATTGCAGAAGAAGGTTTGCGGCAGCTTGATTTATTGTCTAAAAATGAAAAACCCTTCTTTTTGGCAATAGGGCTCATAAAACCACACCTTCCTTTTGGAGTTCCTGAACACTATTTAAAGTATTATGATGACGTTGAAATTCCTGTATCACCACATACCAATAAACCAAAAGGGAAAACTACATGGCATGGCTCGGCAGAGTTCATGAATTATAATAGATGGGATAAGGATCCTAATATTGATAAGGAATTCGCTTTACGGCTTAAAAGGTATTACGCCGCGTGCGTTAGTTATGCCGATAAGCATGTGGGTGATATCATTAAAAAGTTAAGGCAAACGGGTGCGGATAAAAATACGATAGTGGTTTTATGGGGAGATCATGGTTGGCATTTGGGAGAACATGCAATCTGGGGCAAACATAGCTTATTTGAAGAATCTTTAAGATCGCCGTTAATCATTTATGACCCTTCCATGACTGGGAAAGGTCAAAAAAGTAATGCCATTGTAGAATCGGTCGATGTCTTTCCAACATTATGCGAATTAACGGATTTGCCCGTTCCTAATTTTACCAAAGGATTATCTTTAATACCCATTTTAAAAGATGCCAAGGCAAGTGGTCATGAAGCTGTGGCAATTAAGGCACATGCCACTACCATACGAACAGATCAATACAGATTGGTTCAGCATAAAAGCGGCGAAGTAGAATTGTATGACCATAATACACCGGAGGGTGAAGTGCTCAATATCGCAGAGAATCATCCAGAGACCGTACGGCATTTAAAAAAATTGATCACTGCCAAAATGGGAATAAAAGCTTTTGTTTTCGCTGATTGATATATAGCCCATTGGTAAGTAAGTGTATAGCTATAGGTTATCATCACTTTGCAATATAATTTATATACATGGAGCATAGATTTATAGCCTTATAAGTTCAAAGAATTGATATTAGTGGACAATTATCAATACAGAAAAAATGGTAGGTATTTTGTCTTTAATGGCTATTGAACAAAAAATGGCATTATGCTGTAAAATGTTACGGCGAAATATATGGTTACCTATTATTTTGTTTGGTTCGGTTTTGGTAGCACAGGTTAAGGTATATCCTGCACCAAATGGAATACAATTAGCTAAAACATATAAGGTAGCGGTAAATGGCTTAGATGTTCCTATTTACTCTACTAAAATACCACCGTCTAAGCCCATACCAAGGTTGGACCCTTTACGGGGTGAGTTCGGTAAAGCATCTATTGCTTC
The DNA here is from genome assembly GCF_001447995.1 of Maribacter dokdonensis DSW-8. Classification (NCBI taxonomy): domain Bacteria; kingdom Pseudomonadati; phylum Bacteroidota; class Flavobacteriia; order Flavobacteriales; family Flavobacteriaceae; genus Maribacter; species Maribacter dokdonensis. Next base: position 70,456 of record NZ_LDPE01000004.1, read on the forward strand.
TTTTGATATGAAGGGGAGTGCATCAGTTTCTATTGCATATCATGAAAAAGTGGAATCGGTAAAGATTTTGCCCTCGTCGTATAACATAAAACCGAATTTTAAAGGAAATAGCGTTGATTTTCAATTAGATGAACCCGGTCATGTAACTATTGAAATTAATGGAGAGTGGCATGAATCTTTACATATTCTAGCCAATCCTTTTGAAGAAAATATACCCGATCCCAATGATCCTAATGTCATTTATTTTGGACCGGGAATTCATAATGTATCACAAATAACAGTCACTGATGGGCAGACCTTGTATGTTGCAGGTGGAGCCTATATAAATTGTGTGGTTCCGGAAATAGAGGAAGAAATTGAAATTAGAGGGCAATTAAGAAAAAAACCAACATTTATTTTAGAAGGAAAAAATGTTAGTATAAAAGGTCGTGGCATAATTGATCAAAGTGGCATTCCAAAAAAAGAAAGACGATACACTATTTTGGCGCTTAAAGCAGAAAACGTAAAAATTGAAGGTATAACAATTTTTGACCCCAGTCATTGGACCATTCCTATTCAAAGTAGTGATAATATTCATGTTGATAATATAAAAATTATAGGTTGGCGTGGTAATGCAGATGGTGTTGATATTACCAGTAGTAGAGATGTTTTGGTAGAGAATTGCTTTATGAGAACGTTTGATGATGCTGTAGTGATAAAGTCCTTTGGCGGATATGGAGAGGTAAAAAACGTTCACACAAGAAAGTGTGTGGTTTGGAATGAGCTAGCCCATGCTTTTAGTATAGGGGCAGAGGTTCATGAAAATATCAGTAACGTACTTTTTGAAGATAGTGATGTTATACATGACGTAGGTAGGGAGACAGCGTTAAGGGTATATCATTGTGATGATGCGGTAATAAGCGATGTCACTTTTGATAATATCAGAATTGAGGAAGCCCGAAGGTTGATTTCCTGTTGGATAGGAAAAACACGCTGGACGGAAACCATGGAACGCGGACATATTAAAAATGTAACCTTCAAAAATATTACGGCAACTTCCGCGCCAATAGATACCACGTTAACAGGGTTTCAAGATGGACCAGATTGGAAACCTTATAGCATTAAAGATCATGCAAGTATGGAATTGATCGGTTATGATAAAGATCACATTGTTGAAGGGGTAGTTTTTGACAATGTAATTCTAGACGGTAAAAAAATTCAAGTTGAAAATGTAATCATCAATGACTTTGTTAAAGATGTTGAGGTCAAGAAATAAATAAGCAACAATCCAGATAAAGCTAACAATCATTCTTAGGAAAATAGAGCAATTTTAAGGTGTAAGAAAAAAGAATATATGAAACAGATAAAGCCATTTGGCAATCATTTATGCGTAATTGCGGTACTAATGATGTTCTTCTCGTGTGCTGAAAATAAAGAAGAAGCACCAAGAAAACGACCAAATATTTTGTTCATCATGTCAGATGATCACGCGTACCAAGCTATAAGTGCGTATGACAGTAAATTGATACAAACACCAAATATAGATCGGTTGGCAAAAGAAGGTATGTTGTTTACCAATGCCAGTGTTACCAATTCAATTTGTGCGCCATCAAGGGCAACTATATTAACAGGAAAGCATACCCATATCAATGGTAAAATAGATAATTTAATGCCCTTTGATACTACACAGGTTACTTTTCCTCAGATTTTTCAAGAAAACGGGTATGAAACAGCCATGTTTGGAAAGTTACATTTTGGGAATAATCCAAAAGGTGTAGACGAGTCTATGATATTACCAGATCAGGGATTTTATCTGAATCCGGATTTTATAGATACCAAAGGGGATACTACGACCATTACTGGTTATGTTACGGATATCATTACCGATTTAACATTGGGTTGGTTGCAAGAAAAGCGCAACAAGGAAAAGCCGTTTATGATGATGTACATGCACAAGGCACCACATAGACCTTGGTGGCCAAGTCCGGAAAAGTTTGCGGAATTTACGAATAAGGAATTTCCAGAACCTGAAACCCTTTTTGATGATTATAAGAATAGAGGCACCGCTGCAAAAACGGCGGAAATGAATCTATTGACCCATATGATGTATAGTCATGATAGTAAAATTAGACCAGAACTTCTTCAAGAAATGGGTGATAAGGTATCACCAAAAGTTGAGGAATTCGAGAATGGTTTTTATGGTCCTTATGGCAGGGCAAATGCAGCTCAAAAAGCGAAATACGATGTAGTTTTAGACAAAATAAATGCTGATTTTAAAGCAAATTGGCCAAACATGACCGAGCAGGAAAAAATGCGATGGAAGTATCAACGCTACATGCAAGATTATTTAGCCTGTATTTCATCTGTAGATGATAATGTGGGTCGTGTTTTGGATTATTTGGATGAAAGCGGATTGGCAGAAAATACAATAGTTATTTATACTTCTGACCAAGGGTTTTATTTAGGTGAGCATGGCTGGTTCGATAAAAGATTTATCTATGATGAGTCTTTTAAGACACCGTTATTGGTTCGTTGGCCCAATAAAATTACCCCTGGTAGTAAAGAAAATGAAATGGTACAAAACCTGGATTTTGCACCCACCTTACTTGAAGCCGCCAATATTCCTGTACCAACGGATATGCAAGGGGAGAGCTTAATGCCCTTACTAACGGGAGAAAAGGAAAAATGGGATAGAGATGCGGTGTATTACCAGTATTATGAATACCCTAGTGTACATATGGTAAAACGTCACTATGGTATTGTGACCAAAGAATATAAGCTGATCCATTTTTATTATGATGTTGATGAATGGGAATTGTATGATAGATTAAAAGATCCTCAAGAGCTCAACAACGTTTTTAATGACCCAGCGTATGCATCAGTAGTCAAAGAAATGAAAACAAAGTTAGATGAGCTCCGGGTAAAATATGGAGATTCATCTGAATTGGATCAGAAGTATATAGAGATTTATAACAACATGAAAACAGAAAAGGAAAATGATTTTTGGTAAAAAAATAGATAAAAGTATTGTAATAAAAACCTTAGTTGTTGTTCATTTTTTGATTTGTAGTACGTCTTTATCTGCGCAAACCGAAGTTGCTTCATTGGCAGCTTTGGTACCCTATTTAGCGCAAGATAGTGTCAATGTAGTTGTAAAGAAAGGTGTATATAATATCACGGTAAAAGATATAGAAAATGGCACGTTTAAGTCTCACACAAATATTGATGATCATAATGCATTGGTGCTATTGTTGTTTAGTGGCAATAATAGTACTTATGATTTTACGGATGTGATTATAAATGTAGAAACAAAGGTTCTTACGGCATTTAAGAACTATCGTGAATTTTATGAACTTCAAATAACGGGTAATAACAATGTTATAAAGAATTTAACCCTGGCAGATGTAGGATCTGTGCATGACCATCCAACTAGAAGGGCTTGTAATGTGGTTATGGATGGAGCTAGCAACAGAATAGAAGGTCTACATTTAAGTACCAAAGGATCTTACCCGTATGGTTATGGAGAAACGTTTGGAAAAGGAGGCAAAAATGTAATCCCTCATTTTAAGCATTCTGCCTTTTTGGTTCGGGGTTATAAGAATCATGTGAAAAACTGTACAATAATTCACCGATCTTATGGACATGCCTTGTTTATGCAGGCGGCAGATGAACCGTTAATTGAAGGTTGTTATATAGAAGGTACCATGCGATCAACAGATGATATGCTTGCCGAAACCGGAACGGGTACAGATGGAGATAAAGCAGGTTTCATGACATATTTTGGGTATAAGTTGCCACCCGGTTATATGATGAGCCTTGGCGAAGGAGGTATAAGAGCATATAATGGAGGGGAAACTATAATTAATGGTGTGGAGTATAACCGTGGGACTTCTAACCCAACGATCATTAATTGCACGGTAAAGAATATGAGGGCAGGTGTAACGCTGACCCATGCAACAGGTAAAAAGTATGTGTCGGGAACTACAACTATTGGTTGTGAAAGAGGTTTTTGCATTGGCACGGGAGATATTGTAGATTGTTATGCAGATACCCAATATGGTCCAGCGCTTGGGGTAGATTATATTACAGACAGTGGTACAAATGCAGATATAACCTTGCTACCGTATGAAGGGGAGTCCTATAACGGTAGTGGTCATGCAGCCATCATTATAGGAAGCAATCATAAAATTACCCTTAGGAGTGCTATCCCTGATCCTGATCAGAATTTAAAAATTCAAATTGGTGGTGATAACAAAACGATAGGCCTACTAAAATCAGATGAAAATTATACCGCATCGCATATTTTACTTCATAATTTAACAGCGTATCCGGTTGTTCTCGATGAAGATAGCAATGGTATTAAGGGAGTATCTGCGGGTAAGGTTATAGATGAAGGGCAAAATAATCACCTTTCTTATAAATCAATTTTTCAAGATTAGAATACAATTAACGCACAAGAATTATAATATATCTATGTTTTTAAAATCAAATCTATCGGTATTCAAGTTTCATAAAATATCCTTAGTCCTTTTTGGGGCTATGACCATACTATGCGCATCTTGTGAAGAGGAGAAAGATTCGGTCTCCACCGTTGAAAAAAAGCCTAATGTAATATTGATATTGGTAGATGATCAAGGTTATGGTGATATCGCGGCTTTGGGTAACCCATATATAAAAACGCCTAATATAGATAAGCTGCACGCTACAAGTGCCAGATTTACGGATTATCATGTAAATCCTACATGTGCGCCAACAAGGGCAGCACTTTTAACCGGGCATAATGCAAATAGAACGGGAGTTTGGCATACCATTAACGGTAGGTCTTTATTATTGGAACGAGAAACGACCATGGCCGAAATATTTAAGGAGAACGGCTATTCCACTTCAATTTTTGGTAAATGGCATTTAGGGGATAACTATCCGTTTAGGCCAGAGGATAATGGTTTTGATGAGGTATTGTCTCACGGCGGTGGCGGTATGGAACAAACTATGGATTATTGGGATAACGATTATTTTGATGACATGTACATACATAATGGGGAATTGAAAAGATTTGAAGGGTACAGTACAGATATTTGGTTCAATGAGGCAATTAAGCATATTGAAAAAAATAAGGATAAACCTTTCTTTTGTTACCTACCTACCAATACTGCGCATTCACCATATTTTGTGGCTGATAAGTATATAGCACCATACAAGGATAATGACGCCATTCCGTTACCAGCTTTTTATGGTATGATCGCCAATATAGATGAAAATATAGGTAAGTTGGTTGACTATCTGGAAACCTCAGAATTGATGGATAATACCATACTTATCTTCACCACCGATAACGGTACCGCACAAGGAGCCAATACAGATGGACACCGATTAGACGGCTTTATTAAGAAAGGTTTCAATGCAGGTATGCGTGGGGTGAAAGCAAGTAAATACGAGGGTGGTCACCGTGTGCCACTATTTATCCATTGGAAGAATGGAGGAATTACCGTTGGCAAGGATATTAACGAGTTGACCGCTCATTTTGATGTATTGCCAACTTTGGTAGAAATGTGTGGTTTAGAGGTGGATGATGATATTTCTTTTGACGGAAAGAGTTTGCTGCCCTTAATCAAAGGGGAAAGCAATGATTTTAAAGAACGTATTGTAATTACCAATTCTCAGCGTACTGAGAATCCTGAGCCATGGCGTAGAACATCCTTAATGCAAGGTAAATGGCGATTGGTAGATAGTACCGAGCTTTATAATTTAGAAACTGATCCAGAACAGCGAGAGAATATAGCCTCTATGCATCCTGAAAAAATGAAACAATTTAAGGATGCATATGATGAATGGTGGCAAGATTTGCTTCCAACGTATAATGATCTTCCAAGAATTTATGTTGGCCATGAAAAGGAAAATCCTACCAAATTGTATTGTCATGATTGGCATACAGAAGGGGATAGCCCTTGGCACCAAAGGCATATAAGAACGGGTTATAGGGATAATGGTTATTGGGCAATACATGTAGACCAGCCAGGTACATATTCAGTAAAACTACGTAGATGGCCAGAAGAAACACAGTTGGCTTTAAATGCAGAGGCACCTATTAGACCAGCAAAAGAAGGGACCAGTGTTTCTGCAAGTAAACCCGGTAAATCTTTACCAGTTACCAAAGCGAGGTTAAAAGTGCAGCATTTGGATAGTGAAATTAAAGTGGATCCTACTCAGGAATATGCAGAATTTAAGGTGGATTTAACCGAGGGGGAAGCTGAACTGCAAACATGGTTTACATTGGATAACAATGAAACACTTGGTGCATATTTTGTAAGCCTAGAAAAAATTGAATAGGTTAATTGATTGATTTTTAAGGGTTAAATATATTGTGATTCATAATTTATCGATAATGAATCATGAGTTATAAGTATATGGGAATTATTTTTTCATATTGCATAAGGTCATTAGGCAACTTAAACAGGTTATGAGTAAACACGATCAAAATTTTAATTTCACAGCATTGGTGTTAATGACCTTTCTGTTTAATTATGGCTGTGCCCAAACGGCTAAAGTAATGGTCTTGAATGATTCTTTAGAAGTGCGATCTACACTTTTATATGAGGAAAATTTTAGTGGAGACCTAAGTACTTGGCAGGTGGAGCAGATGCCTGGGGGAATAGCTAAAATCAAAGATGAAAAGCTTGAAATTGATGATGTCGCAGGTTGTACAATTTGGTTTAAAAAAGAACTATCCGGACCAATAATGATCGAATACGATGCCTATATCATATCTGACGGAGGTGAAAACGACCGGGTTTCTGATATGAACTGTTTTTGGATGGCGAAAGATGTAGAACATCCTAATAACTTATTTGAAAATTCAGCCAAAAGACACGGTAAGTTTACAAATTATGATAGTCTACGGCTGTATTATATGGGCGTAGGTGGTCATGACAATACCAAAACCAGATTTAGAAGATATGTAGGTAATGGAGAAAGACCGTTATTGGCGGCACATGATTTTTCTAAACAGGAGTTTTTGTTAGAGCCCAATACCACGTATCATATTAAAATCATTGCGTATGACAATGTTATTCAATATTACAGAAATGGAGTCAAAATGATCGATCTAAATGATGATGATCCTTATACCAGTGGATATTTTGGGTTCAGAACGGTGAACAATCATATGACAATTGATAACTTTAAAGTATACAGATTAAAACAATAATAAATATATAATTAAATGTCTACAACCTATAATACAAGATACGCTTCTAGCCCAGAGGCAGTTAAGAAATATGACACAACCGCTTTAAGGGACGAGTTTTTGATCAATGACCTTATGAAAGAGGGCGAGATCAATTTAACCTACACCCATTACGATCGCTATATTGCTGGTTCTGCAGTGCCAAAATCTAATTTGAAACTAGAAACTATTGATCCTTTAAAGGCAGCGTTTTTCTTGGAGAGAAGAGAAATGGGTATCATCAATGTAGGTGATTCAGGAGCCGTTGAAGTAGACGGTGAAAATTATAGTCTTGGTCATAAAGACGCGCTCTATATTGGCATGGGGGCAAAAGATGTCATTTTTAAAAGTGATGACCCTAATAAACCGGCTAAGTTTTATATCAATTCAGCACCGGCACATACCAATTTTCCAACTAAAAAAGTAAGCTTGGAAGAGGCGAATAAATTGGAGCTGGGGTCTTTGGAAACTGCAAACCATAGAACGGTTAGTCAAATGATCATTGGTGGTGTGGTTACTACTTGTCAGTTACAAATGGGTATGACCAAGTTAAAGACCGGTAGTGTTTGGAACACTATGCCGGCACACGTGCACGATCGTAGAATGGAGGTATATTTTTATCTAGATGTGCCAGAAGGTCAAGCAGTTTGTCATTTTATGGGCCAACCCCAAGAAACAAGACATATATGGATGCATAACCACCAAGCGGTAATTTCACCACCATGGTCTATACATTGTGGGTCAGGAACTTCAAATTACACCTTTATCTGGGGTATGGCAGGTGAGAATTTAGATTACAGTGATATGGATGTTGCTGCAATAACAGAATTAAAGTAAAATTATGTCTACAGAATTATTTAGTTTAAAAGGAAAAGTGGCATTGGTAACCGGTAGCACCCATGGTCTAGGTATGGCAATGGCAAAAGGATTGGGACTTGCAGGTGCAAAGTTGATCGTTAACGGTAATTCATCGCAAACTAAAATTGATGATGCCGTTGCATTTTATAAATCATTGGGTATAGATGCGTACGGATTCAAGTTTAATGTAACCGATGAAAAAGCGGTTGAAAAAGCTATTAACGATATTCAAGCTTCAGTTGGCACCATTGATATTCTTGTGAATAATGCAGGAATCATTAAAAGAACACCTCTAGAAGAAATGGAAGTTGAGGACTTTAAAGAAGTTATCAATGTTGATTTAGTGAGTCCGTTTATAGTATCTAAACATGTGGTGAAAACCATGATAGCCAGAAAGCAAGGTAAGATTATTAATATTTGCTCAATGATGAGTGAATTGGGTAGAAATACCGTAGGTGCTTACGCGGCGGCAAAAGGCGGATTAAAAATGTTGACCCAAAATATGGCTACAGAATGGGCTAAACATAACATACAGGTCAATGGTATAGGACCAGGGTATTTTGCAACCAGTCAAACCGCGCCTATACGTGTAGATGGTCACCCTTTCAACGAATTTATTGTAAATAGGACACCGGCAGCAAAATGGGGAGACCCAGATGATTTGGCAGGTGCAGCGGTATTTTTATCGTCTAAGGCGAGCGATTTCGTAAACGGACATATTTTGTATGTAGATGGTGGTATTTTGGCAACCATTGGTAAACCAAGTAATGAAAACTAAAATTATGATTAACCAGATCCATTTAAAGTATTGTGCAGCAGTAATTACCTTATTTTTAATAGGCTGTACAGGTGAAAAACCGTTAGAAATTGAAGTTGTAAATCATTTGAATATTGATCGTTCATTGGAAACCGTTGAAATTGATTTGGCACTTTTACAATCTGACGAATCTTTAAAATTGGTCACGGGGAAATCTTACAAGGTCAGTGAAGTAGATAGTGGAACTGAATTAGTTTCGCAACTAAGCGATGTTGATGGAGATGGCGCGGCAGATGTTCTTCTGATTCAACCGGAAATAGCGGCAAATTCAAGTAAAACTTTTAACATCACACTTAAGGATGCTGTAGCAGGGTCAGAAGATATTCCAACATGTTATTCAAGATTTGTTCCGGAGCGAACCGATGATTATGCTTGGGAAAATGATAGGGTAGCATTTAGAACCTATGGTCCTGTGGCGCAAAAAATGATAGAGGACAGTATACCCGGAGGAACATTATCCAGTGGTATGGATGCGTGGTTAAAAAGGGTGGATTATCCAATAATCAATAAATGGTACAAGAAAGAATTGGAAACTGAAGGCACTTACCATGAAGATGACGGCGAGGGTTTAGATAATTTTCATGTTGGCACCAGCAGAGGAGTAGGTGGTATTGCTGTCAAGGTGGACACTACATATCAATTTTCAAGAAATTTTACAGATTATAAAACTATTGAAACCGGGCCACTCAGAACTAGTTTTTGGATTACGTACGCACCATGGAAGGCAGGAGATAAAACCATAGAGGAAAAGAAGTTTATTTCTTTGGATCGTGGAAGTAACCTGTCTAAATACAGAGTTGAAGTCAACGGCTCGGAAACCATTTCCGTTGGCCTTACACTTCATGAAAAAGATGGGGAAATTGCTGCTGAGGTAGAACAAGGTTGGGTCAGTTATTGGGAACCATATTTTGGCTCTGAATTAGGAACGGGTGTCGTAGTTCCTTCCAACGCTATGTTGGGATATGATAAATATGTGACCAATACCAAAGATCTAAGTAATTTGTATGCACAAGTTAAAGTGATAAATGGCGAAGCGGTTTATTATACCGGATTTGGATGGAAAAAAAGCAAACAGTTCAATACCAAAGAAGAGTGGAACGCTTATTTAAAGGAATTTGCCCAAAAGGTGAATGCACCATTAGAAGTTAAAGTGAAGTAGTTGGTTACTTATACGGATGATTGTTTGCACCATAGTTGAGTTATATGAACTCATAGCAAAACAATCATCCATTTTATATTAGTTGATTTTCTTGATCAAATGATTTGGAAAATCTTTCGTGTTTTCACAGCATACTTGCTCCATTACCTGTTGTAATTCGGTCTTTAATAATGAAATCGTATGATTTCCTCCTTCATTTCCCAATGCCGCTACACCGTACATAAAAGAACGACCTAAAAAGGTGAATTCAGCCCCAGAAGCCATTGTTCTGGCAATATCTGGACCAGAGCGTAAGCCGCTATCCATCATAACTTTTATTTGGTCGCTATATTTTTCTGCAATTCTAGTCAACGGTCTTATAGTAGATTCCCCTGCATCTAATTGTCTGCCACCGTGGTTGGAAACAATAATACCATCAATACCCAGTCGTATGGCTTTTTCGGTATCCATTTCAGAAGCCACGCCTTTAAGTACCAATTTACCTTTCCACATATCGCGGATAGGTTTAATTTTTTCCTCGTTTAATCTACCGGTAAAAGTTTGGTCCATGAATTTTCCTAGTTGTTTTAAATCTAGGTTTTTGGGCATATAAGGCTTAAGCGTTTCAAAGTTGGGCTGACCATGAATTAGGGTTTTCATTGCCCATTCTGGTTTTCCTAAAATTTGTAGAATATTCTTTACGCTCATTTTTGGAGGCATAGCCAATCCATTTCTAATATCCCTTGGTCTAAATCCAAAAGTTGGTACATCTGATAAAATAACTAGAACCGGGCATTCTGCCTGTGCAGCTCGGTTGATCATATCATCGCGTAATCTATTTTCGGTCGGATGATATAATTGAAACCATGCCTGACCTTCGGTAATTTCAGAAATTCTTTCAATACTACTTGTAGAAACCGTACTTAAAACAAAGGGTACATTGTGCTCAAAAGCGGCCTTAGCTAGAATTTCCGGTGCATTGGGCCACATGAGCCCTTGGAGACCAACTGGTGCTATACCAAAAGGAGCATCGTATGTATGCCCAAAAAGTTCGGTTTTCATATCGGATCCCGTATGCTTACTTAAATAGCTGGGCGTTAATTCCACTTTTCTGATATCGCTCGTATTTTTAATGAGGTTCACATCTTCATTACAACCACCATCCAAATATTCAAAAGCAAATTTTGGAATTTTTTTCTTCGCCTTGTTTCTTAAATCGGTAACTGAAGGGTATTTGTTGTTAATGGCAATTCTTGCTTTACTCATAATTCAAATATTTTGTTCATTAGTCGCCATTTTTCTCCTGGTTTTGAGTTTGGTATAGCTTGTTGATACTTCCACATTAAAGTTTCCCATTCTTGCACTTTGACATTTCTTTCATCAGCTTGTTGCTTTTTGTCAAATGAGAATAAGGGGTTGGTTTCCATAATCATGAAAAGCCTGTTTTCTACTAGATAAATATCTAAATTTTCAATGTGAGAACCTTTGATACTTTCAATAATTTCTGGCCACACATTTTTATGGTGCTCAATATATTCGTTGATCAATGTTTCATCGTTCTTCAAATCTAACGCAAAACAATGTTTTTGATTCTTCATGCTAATTCTGATAATATTTATGGGTCATTTGTCCGTAGAAAGCAATAACCACAAAACAGATTAATGGTAATATAAAAGAAAAGTTGACCTCGGATAACCCTAGTATTTCCGTGTCATTGACACCAAATCCGCCAACATCTATTATTTTACCCTGTAGACCAGGCATTAAGGCACCACCAACGATAGCCATAACAAGACCTGCAGCACCAATTTTAGATTCCTCTTCTTCTAAATTTTCTAAGGCAATACCATAAATTGTTGGGAACATTACGGACATGCATAATGATAGTGCTACCAGACAATAAAGCCCTATGGTACCTACTAAGAACATGGTTCCTAAAGATGCGATAATAGCGGCAATGGCATATAATAGCAGTAATTTTCCAGAGGATATAAACCTTAGAAGATACGTGCCAATTACCCTGCCTACTAAAAAGAGTATAAAGGCGATAATTTGATAATTTGCGGCGGTTTCACTTTCCATACCAATAGCCTCTGCATATTGGTAAATATAGGTCCAACACATAATCTGTGCTCCAACATAGAATATTTGGGACACTACACCAAAGACATATTTTTTATTCTTTTTCAACGAATTAAATGTATGGGACAGGCTAGGTATGTTGCCATCACCTTTTGATTGTGGCATTTTACTAACGGCGATCAACACCAAAATTGCCAAAATAACCAAGCCTAAGACTACATAGGGATCTCTGATCACCATTAAATCTGAAGTTCTTATGAGAGATTTTTTTGCTTCGGATAAGGCACTATAATTTTCAACATCGTCAGATTGTAAATTTTTAAGTACAAATTGCTGGGCCACTAAAAGTCCCAATAACAGACCAATAGGGTTAAAGGCTTGTGCCAAGTTTAATCTTTGGGTCGCGGTTTTAGGGTCGCCCATTGCCAATATATAAGGATTGGCGGTTGTTTCTAAAAAGGCAAGACCAAATGTTAAAATATATAGACCCAAGCAGAAGAACCAAAATTGTTCTGTTATGGCCGCAGGATAAAAAAGTAATGCGCCTACGGCATATAAGGCCAAGCCAATGATAACACCTACTTTATAGGAATATTTGCGAACAAATAACGCTGCCGGTAAGGCCATGCAAAAATAACCACCATAAAAAGCCATTTGTACCCATGCAGCCTGAGAATTAGATAGCTCCAATACCTTTTTAAATGCTTGTACCATAGGATCCGTAACGGCATTTGCAAAACCCCAAAGAGCGAATAAAGAAGTTATTAAAATAAATGGTAACAAAGTTTTTCTTGATACAATGGGTGTTTTATCTGTCTTTGACATGGGTGGTGAGTTTTGTTGTTAAGTTGAAAGGTTAGAAAGCAAAGTCAGCGTTATAGGGCGCGGTCCAAATGGCTGTAGCCACCATCTACAAATATGAGTTGACCTGTGGTATGACTGGATTTTTCAGAAAGTAAGAAAGCGACCATATCTGCAATTTCTTCTGCTGTGGTCATTCTATTTTCTAAAGGAATTTTTTCGGTAATCTTACCAAGTCTTTCTTCTGGGTTTGGAAATGATTTTATCCAACGATCGTACAACGGTGTATAACATTCGGCAACAATGACTGCATTTACACGAATGGAATAGGGTAGTAGCTCGACCGCCCATTCTCTTGTAAGTGCATTTCTGCCTCCGTTTGCTGCGGCATAACCAGAAGTGCCACCTTGACCGGTTACCGAGGTTTTAGAGCCGATATTTACTATTGCTCCCTTGTTTCTTTTAAGTTCAGGCAGCGCATAGTGTGCCATCATGTAATAATGGGTAAGATTTCTGGAAATGGAACGCATAAAATCTTCATGATTACCATCTTCTAACCCTACCGAATCATTTACTCCGGCATTATTGACCAAGCCGTCAATTCTACCAAAACGTGCTATACAGCTATCAACGGCCTCTTTACATTTTTGAGGGTCCGTAAGCTCGGCAAAAGCATACCCTGCTTGTCCGCCTTCTTTTTCTATCTCAGAAATTACCGATACAATATTCGCTTTATTTCTACCTAGAATATATGGTATGGCACCTTCTTTTGCTAGGCAAATACTTATACCTCTACCAATTCCAGATGAACCTCCAGATACTATGATAACTTTATTTTTCAGATTTAAATCCATCGTTGGTAATTTTAATATGATTAATTGATTATGCGTTTAAGTTGTAGAAATCCATAGCGTTCAATCCCATAATTTGTGCTTGTTCTGGAAGCGATAGTTGCTGGATGTAAGACGTGATAATGTCTTTGTTTTTGGCATAACTACCCGCCAATAGACAAACAGGCCAATCTGAACCGAACATTATGCGGTTTGTGCCAAATGCCTCAAATACAACATCGATATACGGAGTGAAATCGGAAGTTTTCCAACTGCTCCAATTTGCTTCGGTACTTAGGCCCGATAGTTTACAATATACATTTGGGTTTTTGGCAAGTGCTGTAATAGCAGCTTTCCAATCATTTATTTCACCTAATTTTATAGGTGGTTTGGCAATATGGTCAAGAACAAATTTTTGATTTGAAAATTTTGATACCAATTGAGTGCTGTTCTTTAATTGATTAGGGAACACCAAAAGATCGTAGGTTAGATTTAAGGCTGCTAATTCACTAATGCCGTTCATAAAGGCTTGATTTAAAATGAAGTCTTCCTTTTCAGCTTGTAGAATATGGCGCACACCTTTAAAAAGTTTGTTTTGGGCAAAATATTCCAAACGCTTTTTCACGTTGTTATCGCATAAATCTACCCAGCCTACGACTCCCTTTATAAAATTATTATGGGTAGCTAAGTTTAATAAAAAGGTCGTCTCGGTTTCGGACTGATCTGCTTGTACGGCAATACAACCATCAACATTGTTTTCAGTAAGTATTGGTTTTAAATCACTAGGTAAAAAATCGCGCTGAATAATTTTCATTGCATCATTGATCCAACTATCTCTAACCGGGTCATACTTCCAATAATGTTGATGGCTGTCTATGATCATTTTGTATATGCCTTGGCAACTTGTTTAGAACTACCTAGTTTTTCAATACCTAATTCAACCACATCACCTGGGTTTAAATATCTTGGAGGATTAAAACCTAAACCTACACCAAAAGGGGTACCTGTAGATATGATATCACCCGGTAATAGGGTCATGTATTGGCTAATATAACTGACCAATTTTGGAACATTGAAAACTAAATCTTCGGTATTACTGTTCTGTAATAGTTCTCCATTGACCTTTAACCACAAGTCTAAATTATGTGGATCGCTAACTTCTTCTTTGGTAGCTAAAAACGGACCTATAGGTGCAAAGGTGTCACAACTTTTACCTTTTACCCATTGCCCTTCTTTTTCTAATTGAAATTCCCTTTCACTATAATCATTATGCAATGTGTAACCCGCAACATAATCCATAGCATCGGCTTCTTCCACATAGCTTGCTTTTTTACCAATAACCACGGCAAGCTCTACCTCCCAGTCGGTCTTCTTACTATTCTTTGGGATGATAACATCATCATTGGGTCCTACGATAGCAGAAGTTGCTTTAAAGAACAATACAGGTTCGGTAGGTACTTTCATGCCACTTTCCGCTGCATGTTTGGCATAGTTCAACCCAACGCAAACAATTTTAGAAGGTTTTTTTAGGGGAGGTCCCAATCTTGTACTCTTATCTATTTTAGGTAAATCATTAGCTTTTTCATCTACCCAAGACTTAAGTCGTGCTAAACCGTCGTTCTCAAAAAACAGTTCATCATAATCTTCACCAAAACCTGAAGTATCTATCCAATCGCCATTATCAAGAATTACTCCCGGTTTCTCATTTTCAGGTGTTCCAAATCGTATTAATTTCATTGTATATAATTTATCCGTTAAGTTTTATGAATCCCCCGTCAATAGGGAAATCCGTTCCAGTTATAAAAGAAGCTTCGTCTGAACAAAGGTAAAGGGCTAGGTCAGCAACTTCTTGAGGTTTGCCCATTCTGCCAATTGGCTGTGTGGCAGAAAGGTTTTTGAACATTTCTTCTTCTTGTCCCGGGTAATTGGCTTTAATGAACCCGTCAACAAAAGGAGTGTGTATTCTAGCCGGTGAAATACAATTGCAACGAATACCGTCTTTAATATAATCTTTGGCTATGGAATAGGTCATGGTCAATATTGCTCCTTTGCTCATAGAATAGGCAAAACGGTCATTTAAACCTACGCTAGAAGCTATAGATGCCATATTAATGATGACTCCCCCATGTTTCTTCATAGTGGGAATAAGAGCATACATGCAGTTATACGGGCCTTTAACATTGACATCATAAACGCGATCTAAATCTGTTTCGGCAGTTTTTTCAATATTACCTACATGGGCTATACCTGCATTATTAATTAAAATATGAATATCATGTTTTGAAGCAATTTCATTGATTACCTCAACTACCTGCTTTTGATCAACAACATTGCAGTTATATGCTGTAGCTGATCCACCTTGTTCTTTAATTAAGTTTACAGTGTTTTGGGCATGGTCTGCATTTAATTCCAAAATATGAACGTTTGCTCCTTGCGCAGCAAAAGTTGTAGAAATTGCTTGACCAATACCACTACCACCACCGGTTATTATAGCGTTTTTACCTTTTAGGTTAAACTTCATGTTTCTATCGTTTATTTGTTCTGTAATTCTTCTTTCCAAAATGCCCCATCAGGAAAAGTATAGGTGTCCAATGACTCTTCTTTCATGGTAATACTATAGCCTGGTAGTTTTGGGGGCATGTATGCTCCGTCCTTAATAACCACAGGGTCATAAAAATGTTCGTGCAAATGATCAACAAATTCTATAATTCTATTTTCCATACTACCGCTTATAGCTATAAAGTCTATCATGGATAGGTGTTGCACGTACTCACAAAGCCCTACACCACCTGCATGCGGGCAAACAGGGATGTTGAATTTAGCGGCCATTAACAATATGGCCAAAATTTCGTTTACGCCACCAACCCTACAGCTATCAATTTGGCAAATGCCAATGGCACCGGCCTGCATTAGTTGCTTAAAGATTACTCTATTTTGACAATGTTCACCTGTTGCAACTTCAATGGGTTTAACTGCTTTGGCAATTTTAGCATGACCTAAGATATCATCGGGACTAGTTGGTTCTTCAATCCACCACGGGTTGAATTTTTTAAGCGATTCCATGTTGGTGATCGCTTCGTCAACATCCCATTTTTGGTTGGCATCCATCATGAGTTTTAGATCGTCTCCAATTTCTTCACGAATAATTGCGGCACGTCTCATATCATCCTTTAGGTCAGAACCAACTTTAATTTTCATATGCTTAAAGCCACTCTCTTTAGCTTCTTTGCAAAGACGTCTCATTTTATCATCGGAATACCCTAACCAACCTGCCGATGTAGTATATGCAGGGTAGCCTTTGTCTTTCAGAAAAGCAATACGTTCTTGTTTGGTAGCTTCATTTTTACTTAAAAGTTCAAGAGCTTCTTTAGGAGTAATGGCATCCGTAATGTAAGTGAAATCTATACATGAGACCAATTCAGCGGGAGTCATATCTGCCAATAATTTCCAAAGCGGTTTCTTCTCTACCTTGGCATATAGATCCCAAACGGCATTTACAATAGCGCCAGTGGCTAAGTGAATAACCCCTTTTTCAGGACCCAACCATCTCAATTGGCTGTCACCGGTAATCATTTTCCAAAAAGCGCCCATATTCGAGGTAAAGCTTTCCAAAGATTTACCAATGACTAAATGAGAAAGAGATGTTATGGCCTGGGTGCAAAGTTCATTACCTCTACCTATAGTAAAAGTTAATCCGTGACCTTCATGGCCATCAGGTGCATTAGTCTTTAATATAACGTATGCAGCACTATAATCTGGATCAGGATTCATGGCATCTGATCCGTCTAAAGACTTACTTGTAGGAAAGCGAATGTCCCTAGAGATGACGTCAGTAATTATAATTGAATTTGACATTGATTTTGTTTTATTCAAAAATAGGAGAGTAGATGACCTAAAACCACCACATAAAATACCAAATCTGATACTTTTTTTGCATTTGGTTTAAAAATGTTTTCGATGTTGGCTTAAAAATGAAGAAGGAGATTCGTCTTTTATGATTTTGAACTGACGATTAAAATTAGAAATGTTTCCAAATCCACACGCATATGCAATTGATGTAATACTCTCTTTGTTTTCAAGTAGCATTTTGCAAGCAAAGCCAATTCTAATTTCATTCAAGAATCTGGTAAACGGTTTTCTGTGAATTGTCTTAAAAAATCTACTGAAGGATGATGCGTTCATACTAACCAACAGAGCTACATCTTTAGAGCTTATTTGGGTATGAAAATTTTGATATACATATTCATAAATAATATTCAACCTTTTATTTTCTGATTTATGAAATGTATTTATAAAACCATTACTTGATAAAAGCGTATAGTTTTGCTGTTGCTCTAATTTGCATAATAATTCAATTATTCTCGTAATTTTAAGTGCAGGTTCAAGACTATGTAGATTTATTAATTCATTTTTTATGTTATCCTTAATATGGTTGAATTTTATTCCCTGTGCCGCTTTCTTCAATAATTGAGCAACAGGTTGCATTTCTGGCAGGGATAAAAATTCTTGACCAACGAAGTTATCTTTAAAATGAACGGAAACAGCTTGTGCGGTAAGTGAGGAGTTTTTTTCAAAATATACCTCGTCATTTAACCACATATGCGGAACGTTCTTACCTATTAAAACAACCTCACCGGCTTCAAATTTTTCTATGCT
Organism: Maribacter dokdonensis DSW-8; assembly: GCF_001447995.1. Classification (NCBI taxonomy): domain Bacteria; kingdom Pseudomonadati; phylum Bacteroidota; class Flavobacteriia; order Flavobacteriales; family Flavobacteriaceae; genus Maribacter; species Maribacter dokdonensis. Next base: position 88,839 of record NZ_LDPE01000004.1, read on the forward strand.
ATCTCCAACAAATCTAGTACCGGTACTTTTAATAATAAATACCAATTCTAGCTCTTCATGAAAATGCCACACCTTCAAAAAATTCTTGTAATTATTTTGAGATACGGTAATAGAGGTATTGGCAACACTAGAGCGATCTAGCAGATGAAGTTTCATATCATGTAATTTATTACAAAATACGAACTATTTTAAAATGTATAAAAAATATATGATTTGTAGTGCTTATATTATATAGAGGAATAGGGTTTTATTGAATTTTGAAGAGGAAAAAGACAAATAAAACCATATCTTCTACATATGAAATCATTTCGTTCATGGTATTATACTAAACTTTATCACTTTTATTGTTCATGAATATTCTCCCGAAAATAGCTTTTTATAAACATACATTTATGCTTAAGGTCTTTAGAAAAATATGTTTGAAACCAGTAAGGATAACAAAGCCACTTTTGGTGATTTTTGGGTTGTTCTTTTCCTTTACAGTAGAGGCACAGGAAAACTTCTATTTTGATCATATTGGTACAGATGATGGTCTTTCGCAAAGTGATGTGAATTGTATATATCAAGATTCCTATGGCTTCATGTGGTTTGGTACACACGATGGATTAAATAGATATGATGGATATTCTTTCTCCGTTTTTAAACCTGATCAAAAAAGCACGAACATAAACAGTAACCTTATTTACGCCATGACTGGTGATGATAATGGAAATCTGTGGATTGGTAGTACCGGTGATGGTCTATTTTATTATGATAAAAAGAAAGAAACTTTTAGGCAGTTTAAATATAATAAAGAAGACGACCATAGTATTTCTAGTAATTACATAACACGTCTATATATTGATAGCAAAAATAGACTGTGGATAGCCACTAAGGAAGATGTCAACATGGTTGACCTCTCGGTATCTGTGGATAGTGTAAAGTTTGAAAAGTTCAAGTTTGTAATCAAGGACACCGATGAGCGACAAGATGGTAGTGTAATCAATTCTATATATGAAAATTCTGATGGCGAGATACTTTTGGGCGGTCATTTAGGTATATATCAGCTAAAACTAGATGCTGGCGGTAAATCTTATTTTAAACTGATTAGTGATGAAATCGGTTTTGGTACAGAATCGGTAGGTGTAATAGCACAAGACAGATATAACAAATATATTGTTGGTACAGGGCAGGGGTTGTTTGTCCAAAATAATGATAAGGATCAAAAATTTATAAAAATCAGAGAAGGAAACTTTACGTCTTTAGCTTTTGATGATATGAACCACATTTGGGCCGGTACTGATAACGGGCTGTTGTACTTTGATAATTCTTCTAGCTTAAAGCAACCCCAGTTAATAAAAACCTTCAGCTATAAGCCAGAAGATAAAAATAGCATTAGCAAAAATATTATTACCTCTTTGTTCATAGATAGAACAGGTATTTTATGGGTAGGTACCAATGGTGGCGGAGTAAACAAGTTTGATCCAAACAGAAAAAAGTTTAAACACGTAAAGCGCAATTTAAAAGAGAACAGTCTTAGTTATGATAAAATAAGATCAATTTTTGAAGATAGTAACGGTACATTTTGGGTAGGTACAGAGGGTGGTGGTTTAAATAAAGGTGAATCTGATAAAGAGAAATATGCCGCATTTACTTCAACTAATGAATTAAGAAAAGTTTTTGCCCTTGAAGAGATTACCATAAAAAATAGAAAATTTCTTTTGGCGGGCGGTCAAAGTCATCCGTACTTGTTTAAAATAGATATTACAAATCCTAAAAACTACACTCCTAAAATTACTAAACTAGAAGGTATTCACAGAAGTGTATTCAGTCTCTTGAACGATTCTCAAGATAATTTATGGATAGGTACTTATTCAGGCGGTTTATACCGCTGGATTAAAGACGTGGATGGAAATTATTCAAAGCAGAATTTTAAGGAAAATACCAATGATGTTAACTCCTTGGCCAACAATATTGTAAGAAATATTTATGAAGATAGTAAGGGGAATATGTGGATCGCAACGGGCGATGGACTTAGTCAGCTAACAATTACCGAAAAATATAAAGAGGATCCAAAATTCAAGAATTACAAAAAGGATGAAGAGGATCCAAATTCATTAAGCCACAATTATATTTTATCACTTTTTGAAAATAGAAAAGGAGAGCTTTGGATAGGTACATTTGGTGGTGGATTAAATAAACTTATACCAGGGGAAAATGGTGAAGAAGCGACGTTCAAAAACTATAGTATAGCCCAAGGTTTGCCTAATAATGTAATAAAGGCAATTTTAGAAGATGAACAAGGTCATTTATGGGTTTCTACCAATAAAGGACTGTCCATGTTTGATACTGAACAAGAAATCTTTAAGAATTTTGATGTTTCGGACGGCTTGCAGGATAGTGAGTTTCAAGAATTGGCCTCTTTAAAAAGAAAGGATGGTGAATTGGTTTTTGGCGGCATCAACGGTTTTAACGCATTTTATCCAAGGGAAATAAATGATAACAAAACAGCACCGGAAACGGTAGTTACCAAACTATCTATTTTCAACGAAGAGGTAGCTGTAGGCGAAGAAATAAACGGTAGGGTTTTATTAGAAGAAAATATATCCGAGGTAAAGGATATTACTTTAGATTATAGCGAGAATAGCTTTTCATTTGAATTTTCTTCCTTACATTTTTCTGCACCAATAAAGAACCAATACGCATATAAGTTAGAAGGTTTTGATAATGATTGGGTATATGCAAGTTCGGACAAAAGGTTTGCTACTTATACTAACATTGAACCTGGTAATTATACCTTAAAGGTAAAATCATCCAATAACGATGGCCTTTGGGATAATACACCGTACACCTTACAATTAACTGTTAGACCGCCTATTTACAGAACTACGGTGGCATATATTATTTATGGCCTTTTACTATTGCTTCTTTTGGCCGGTTTATGGAGGTTTACCATAATTAGTAATACCAAAAAACATCAACTGGAACTGGAACACTTGGAGAAAGAGAAAAACGATGAACTGCAAACTTTAAAGCTTGATTTTTTCACCAATATTTCGCACGAGTTCAAGACCCCGCTTACTTTGATCAAAGCTCCTTTAGAGTATTTGTTAAGCAGTAAGGAAGAAATTGGGGCATCTAATCTGAAAGAGCAATATCAATTAATGCATAAGAACACCAACTACCTTTTAAGGTTGGTGAACCAATTGTTAGATTTTAGAAAGATCAACCAAGGTAAGATGTCACTTGTTGTTAGGCATACGGATATTGTATTTTTTATAAAGGAAGTGGCGGAGCCCTTTCAGTTATTGGCATTTAAAAAATCGGTCAAGTTCAACATTGTCTCAAGTCAAGAACATTTTAAAACTTGGTTCGATCATAATGCATTGGAAAAGGTGATAAACAATCTTCTGTCCAACGCCTTCAAATTTACTCCTGAGGGTGGTGAGATCATAGTAGAAATCGATATTGACAAAAATGGACCTACAGAAAAAGAAAATGTTATCATTAAAGTAAAGGATAACGGACTGGGTATTTCAGATGTTAAGAAGAATATCATTTTTGAGAAGTATTATACGGAGAAAGAGAACGAAAAAGTAAACTCCAAAGGTGTTGGTATAGGTCTTGCGTTTACCAAAAGTTTGGTAGAGTTGCACTTAGGCAGTATTTCCGTTGAAAATAATGAAGGTGGAGGGTCTTGTTTTACAGTGACCTTACCAACGGATAAACAAGCATACGAAAATGCGGAAGATATCAGCTGTAAAGAAATAACGGATAACGATTATTTGGTAAGATCTTCTGAGGCCGAGTCCTTGGCAATAGATTTGAATGATGAACTAGAAGATTACAATTTATCTAAGGTTAGATCTAAAAACCCCGTATTGCTTATTGTAGATGATAATCCAGATATCATACAGTTCATAAAACAGGTCATGGGTAAAACCTACACGGTCTTTGAAGCCAATAATGGTGAACGTGGTATGGAGATAGCTAAAAAAGTGTTGCCCAATATTATAATCACGGATGTAGTTATGCCGGTTATGGGCGGTATTGAGTTCTGTGAAATGATAAAAACAACCAATATTACCAGTCATATTCCGGTAATAATGTTGACTGCCAAGACTTCGCAAGAGAGTGAGATAGAAGGTTTATCACACGGAGCAGATGCCTATTTAAAGAAACCGTTCAATGTACAGGTATTAGAGCTTAAAGTAGCCAATATTCTTAAAGATAGGGAAGAGTTGCGTAAAAGATTCAAGAAAGAAATTACGTTACAGCCTAAAGAAGTTACCGTAACCTCATTAGATGAAAAGTTTTTGCAGCAAGCGGTTGAAACGGTAGAGAAACATATGATGAATACTGATTTTAATGTAGAGATGTTGGTAAAGGAAATGGGGCATAGTAGAAGTAATCTTTACCTAAAGTTCAAGGAGCTTACCGGTTTGTCTTCAAGTGAGTTCATAAGGAATATTCGATTAAAACGAGCCATTCAACTTCTGGACAATAGTGATTTTTCCGTAAAGGAAATTATGTTCAGAACGGGGTTCAATACCGCCTCCTATTTTTCTAAATGTTTTAAAAAAGAATTTGGTGTAGTACCTAGTGAATACATTAAGAAAACAAAAGTGGAACAAGATTAATTCGCCTTTAACCAAATATGAAACTCGGTAACAACCTATTTTTTAAATTTTCTGTATTGGTATTGATATTCAGTTCTTGTAAGGATAGGAATACGGTTGATGAGAAAAAAGCGAACGATTTTGAACGACCTAATGTTATTTTTATAATCACAGATGATCAAGGCTATGGAGACGTAGGTTTTCATGGTAATACAATTATAAAAACGCCCAATATTGATGCTTTAGCGGCGAAGTCTACCGAGTTGACTAACTTTCATGTAGGTACAACCTGTGCGCCCTCTAGGGCGGGATTAATGACAGGTAGAAATAGTAATAGAAACAATGCTTGGCATACCATTGGGGGCTGCTCTATTTTAAATGAAGAGGAGCAAACCATGTCAGAGGTTTTTCAAGAAAATGGGTATGCAACTGCAATGTTCGGCAAATGGCATTTAGGGGATAATTACCCGTTTAGACCGCATGATCGAGGTTTTGATAACGCATTATATCACGGCGGCGGTGGTGTAGGACAAACTCCGGATTTTTGGAATAATGATTATTTTGATGATACTTATTTTAGAAACGGTATTCCAGAAAAGTTTAAAGGTTATTGTACAGATGTTTGGTTCAATGAAACTATAAAATATATTGAAGATCAAGCGGATAAACCTTTTTTTGCATATTTAGCTTTAAATGCGCCTCATGGTCCATTTAACGTACCGCAAGAGTATTTAGATATGTATGCAGATGCAAATCTTACCGATACCCAAAAACGGTTTTATGGTATGATCAGTAATGTGGATGATAACATAGGTAAGCTTTTAAAATATCTAGAAACATCTGGAAAGCTGGAAAATACAATTTTAGTATTTACGACGGATAATGGCACTGCTGCCGGCATTGGTAAAAAAAATGGATTGACTACGGGTTATAATGCAAATCTCAGAGGAACCAAAAGTAGCCCGTATGAGGGTGGTCATAGGGTGCCGTTCTTAATTCATTGGCCCAAGGGAAATATAACTTCAAAGAACCAAAAGAAAAGTAACGATTTGGTGGCACATGTAGACATCTTGCCCACTTTTGCCGCGTTATGCAAATTAGAATATACACCTAAGAACTATTTAGATGGTACCGACGTCTCCCAAGTATTCCAATCAAATACAAAATTGGAAGATCGTATGTTAGTGGTAGATACCCAACGTTTACAATGGCCCAAAAAAGATAGAAATAGTTGTGTAATGCAAGGAGCGTGGCGCTTGGTAAATGGTGATGAACTCTATAATATAGAAACTGACATAAGTCAAACAGAGAACCTTAGTGATAAGTTTCCTGAGCGGGTAAAAAATATGCAGGCATTTTATGATGAATGGTGGAAAAGTACGGAGGCGGATATGCATTATGCAAGCATTCCTTTAAACACGCCAAACAATGAAAACGTGTTGCTTACCGTTCATGATTTACATTCAGAGGATCCAATACCGTGGAATCAAGATTTGATACGGAAGGGTGAGCAACAGCCAAAGGGGTATTATTTAATAAAAATTACAGAACCGGGAAACTATCAATTCGATTTGTACCGATATCCACCAGAATCTAACTTCGCTATAAACGACACTGTAAAAGAAATAGCCTCTAAACCCAATTGGAACGGACTAGCAAAAGGTATAGGGATAAAGGTAGTTGGTGGTCAAATTAAATTAAATGACCTTGTTTTTAAGCAAGACGGAAATGCATCGGAAAGTCATGTCTCCGTTACCGGTAGGTTAGAGAACGGAACGTATAGGTTGGCTGCCAGTTTTATTACTCCAGATACATCAGAATTCCCAGCATTTTATGTAAATATTACCAAATTATGAAAAAGCGTTTACTTATATTATTAGGGGTCATAAGTTGTTTTATTGCATGTAAAGAACAAGAGAAAACACAGAAGAAAGAAAAACCGAATTTCATTTTTTTATTTGCTGATGATTACACATATGATGCTATATACGCTTTAGGCAATGCAGAAATAAAAACGCCTAATTTGGATCGTTTGGTCACAACGGGAACCACGTTTACCCATGCTTACAATATGGGCGCGTGGAATGGTGCTGTATGTGTAGCTTCAAGATCAATGATAATATCTGGCTTAAGTGTTTGGGATGCACAAAAGAAGTATGAAGCCTGGAAGAAAGACCAAGACTTGGAACATACTTGGGGGCAATATATGAAAGCTGCGGGTTACGAAACCTATATGGGAGGCAAATGGCATGTTACCGCCAAGACTCAGAAAGTATTTGACTATGTAAAAAATGAAAGACCAGGTATGCCCAAAGATCGGTGGGACCATGCTGCTATGGTAAAAACTTTTGCAGAGTTGCCTAAAGATATCAATCCGGCAACGGTGATGCCTTTGGGATACAATAGACCAAAGGATGAAAAGGATACCTTGTGGAATCCTGCAGACCCAACACATGGTGGTTATTGGGAGGGCGGTACACATTGGAGCGAGGTCGTTAAAAACGATGCAGTTGCGTTTTTAGATGAGACCAAAGACCGAGAGAAGCCTGTTTTTATGTATTTGGCTTTTAATGCGCCACACGACCCTAGGCAAGCACCTCAAGAATTTTTGGACATGTATCCTTTAGAGCAAATTTCGCTTCCAAAAAATTGGCAAGAAGTTTACCCAGATAGAGTAGGTATAGATAATGATTACCAATTGAGAGATGAGGCTTTGGCCCCATTTCCAAGAACAGCCTATGCCACCAAAAAACACATTCAAGAATATTATGCATTAATTACGCATTTAGACCAACAACTTGGGGAAATTTGGAAAAAAGTAGAAGAAACTTTAGATCCTAAGAATACATATATAGTTTTTACTGCCGATCACGGTTTGGCCATAGGCAAACATGGGCTAATAGGCAAGCAAAGTTTGTTCGATCATAGTATACGTGCACCTTTTATAATTTGCGGACCGGATATACCTAAAGACAAAAAGGTAAATACTGACATCTATATTCAAGATGCTATGGCCACTGCGCTAGATTTAGCAGGGGCGCCAGCAAAAGAAAAGGTGTTCTTTAATAGCATATTACCACTGGTTAAGGGCACACAAAAAAGTAGTAATTACCCGTCAATTTATGGGTCATATGTTAATTCGCAGCGAATGATCAGAAAAGATGGATTTAAATTGTTGGTATACCCAAAGTTGAACAAACTATTACTTTTTAGCATGGAAGAAGACCCAGATGAAATGAAGGATTTAGCAACCAAAACAGAATATAAAGCAAAGGTGGAAGAGCTTTTTGGAGAATTGCAACAGTTACAAATGAAGATGAAAGATTCGTTAGATTTATCAGCCACTTACGCCAAGTTTAAATCAAAAATATAACGCTAGATGTTGAAGTTTAATTGGAGATATGGGTGCATAGTTCTACTGGCAGTATTATTATTTGCTTGTAAAGGAAAGGTAGAGGAGAAACGATTTACGTTGATATCTGAAAAGCAATCTAATATAGATTTCAATAATAAGATTTGGGAGACAGAAGAAATGCATTATTTCTCATTTCCTTATTTATACATTGGTGCAGGTGTTGGGGTAGGAGATTTTAACAATGATGGCTTGGAAGATATTTTCTTTTCGGGTAACCTAGTGCCTTCCAAGCTCTATTTGAATAAAGGGGGCTTTATTTTTGAAGATATTACAGAGGTGGCCGGGATTACTGGTGATTCGTGGGACAATGGAGTTTCTATTGTTGACATTAATCAAGATGGATGGTTGGATATTTATGTTTCCGTTGGTGGATTCACCACTGAAAACAAAAGAAAAAACAAGCTGTATGTTAACAATGGGGATGCTACCTTTACTGAGCAAGCAACTGATTATGGCATTGCCGACAGTGGTTTTTCTACGCAAGCGGCCTTTTTAGATTATGATAAGGATGGTGACTTGGATCTGTACTTGTTAACACATGCCAAGGAGAATACAGATCAAGTAGAAAAGCTTTATACCTTAAAAGATGGGTCGGGTCCCAGTACTGATAAATTATATAGAAATAACGGTATTGGTCCAGACGGTCATCCCGTTTTTAAAAATGTATCGGCAAGTGCAGGTATTTTAACAGAAGGATATGGTCTTGGAGTAGCCGTTGCCGACATCAATAAAGATGGATGGCCCGATATTTATGTGGCCAACGATTTTTTAGCTAGTGATCTATTGTACATCAACAATCAAGATGGTACGTTTTCAGATCAATTGTCATCTTATTTTAGTCATACCGCCCGTAATAGTATGGGAATAGAAATGGCTGATTTTACGAATAATGGATTGCTTGATATTTTTGTTTTGGATATGCTTCCCGAGTCAAATGAGCGCCAAAAAACCATGACGGCAAACATGAATCCACAACACTTTAAAGAAACTATAAAAAAAGGATTTCAGCCACAGTTTATTCGTAATGTGTTGCAATTGAACAGAGGTGAGGGTACTGATGGTAAGCCAATATATAGCGAAGTTGGTCGCTTGGCAGGTTTGCATGAAACCGATTGGAGTTGGGCTCCCTTGGCAGCGGATTTTGATAATGATGGATCTAAAGATTTATATATTACGAATGGTTTCAGAAGAAATATAACCGACCATGATTTTCAAGATTATTCTAGTCAGCAACATATTTTTCAAAAGGGAACGGGTAAAATGCGCGAAGCAAAGGTTGTGAAGCGAATTTTAGACTTAGATAGTATATACTTGCCCAACTACATGTTTAAAAATGAGGGCGAATTAAAATTTGAAAATAAAGTGAAAGATTGGGGCTTTGACAAGGCTTCTTTAAGTAACGGTGCAGCCTATGCCGATTTTGACAATGATGGTGATTTGGATTTGGTGGTTAATAACATCAATGCCCCTGCATTTTTATATCGTAACAATTCAAATAATAACCATTACCTACAATTAGACGTAATAGGTAAAGAAAATAATAAGAATGCATATGGTGCACAAGTAGGATTGCATTTTAAAGATGGTACAGTGGCGTATCAAGAAAAAAATCCGGTTAAGGGATACATGTCTAGTTCTCAGCAAAAATTACATTTTGGCTTGTCAAAGAATAAAGAGTTGCAAAAAGTATCTATTACATGGCCAGATGGAATTTCAGGTGAATTTTCTCCGGAACGTTTAGATACTATTTATCGCATTGATTCATCAACAATAGAATTGGTTAACGCAAAAGAAAAAAATATGGGTTCTACCTTATTGACATCTTTCATGTTAAACCATACCCACGTAGAAAACAGGGGAAACGATTTTATCCATGAGCCCCTACTTTTACATCAGTTCGATTATAATGGCCCTTCAACTGCCGTTGCGGATTGTAACGGAGACGGTTTAGACGATATTTTTATTGGTGGTAGCCGGGGTAATTCAGGACAATTATTGTTTCAACAAAATGATGGTACTTTCATCGCTAAGCCTTTAGCCGAACAGCCTATTTATGAAGATGGAGGAGCATTGTTCTTTGATGCCGATACAGATGGCGACTTGGATCTTTATATAGTAAGTGGAGGCAGTGCGGTAAAATACTTTGATAAAGGGCATTATCAAGACAGGTTGTACTTAAATGATGGAAAGGGCAATTTTAAATATAACCCCGATGCATTACCACCAATCTTGGCAAGTGGTTCTTGTGCAGTGGCCACTGATTTTGATGGGGATGGTGATTTGGATTTGTTTGTAGGTGGTAGGGTTACACCAGGGAGTTTTCCAATTGCCCCAAAAAGTTATTTATTACGTAATGATGCGGGTACATTTACAGATGTAACCTTACAATGGGCGCCAGAACTATCGGAAATCGGTATGGTTACCTCAGCAATTTTTACTGATGTAGATAATGATGCTGAAATGGATTTGTTAGTGGTAGGTGAGTTTATGTCTATTACATTTTTTAAAAAGAAAGATGGAAAATTAATAAAAACTCCAATTTCACCTTCCATTGATTCTGCTAAAGGTTGGTGGAATAGTATCGTTGGGGGCGATTTCGATAATGATGGCGATACCGACTATGTCGTAGGTAACCTGGGCAACAACCATGCTTACAAAGTCACCAAGGAAAAACCGCTACGTATTTATGCGAATGATTTTGATAGTAATGGCAGTGTTGATGCCATAGCTACAAGATTTATCCGTGATAAAGAAGTAAGTATAGCACCTAGAAATTTATTAGCTACACAGTTAAATAGTGTAAAAGGGGTGTTTAGAAGTTATAAGGAATTTGCAGAATCTAGTACTCAAGATTTATTGCGGGTGTTAGACACTACTTCTATGCAAATTTTGGAAGCCAACGAATTTACCTCAATGTATCTGGAAAATACAGGAGATGGTAAGTTAGAACCTATTCAACTGCCGTTGGTTGCTCAATTTTCTACAGTACAGGGTATGCAAGTTGCCGATGTTAATTTTGATGGAAATTTAGATTTGTTAGCGGTAGGTAATCTATATCATACAGAGGTGATTTCTGGGTATATAGATGGTGGTAATGGATTGGTTCTGTTAGGTGATGGCAAAGGAGGTTTTAGAGAATTACCATATAGGGAAAGTGGTTTTTACGCGCCCGGTGACACCAAAAGTTTAGTTCAGTATCAAAATAGTGATCAGCAACCCCAATTTGTGGTTACGGTAAATAATGGAGGAACTAAAGGATTTAAATATCAGAATGCTAAGATAGATTCAATAATTTCTTGGCCAAAAGGCACTACTACGGCTGTCCTAGAGTTGCAGAATGGAAAAATTAGAAAAGTAGAAAGATATTGGGGTAGTGGCTACCTGTCACAACCAGCACAGTATATTTTAAAATCAGATGCAATTCACACTGTTGAATTTAAATAATAGTGAATACACCATAAGTAAAGTAAACAGCTACTCAATATTTAGAAATGTCTAATAACCTGTTTTTAGAGTGTATGGTTGACATGCTTTCAGACTCACATTGAAAGATATTCAGAAAACGATTGGTCTTGCAAAGAAGACGTATTTAATGATGAATGGTAATATTGTTATATAATGATTTATTAGAGAATTAAGTGCTACAAAACAATTTGAAAAGTAAGTATTAGATAGTGGTCAATTAAAATACAATTGCCCTACCTTTTTTTAATTGGTCCCGTTGAATTATCATTTTTATAACCTCAAATAGATCGTAATTCCACTTAACGTAAGAAAGGTTTCAAAAGGTTACTGCATATCAGTCTTAAAACGAGTTGTTTAATCATTTGTTTCATTGATAAAAACAATTGTTGCATTATCCTTAAGCACTTGGGAATACATTTGATGATATAAAATAATAAAGAATACAAAATTATGGGATTAACAAAAGCAATGAAATTATTCGACAGCTGGGTGCCATTGATTTTAATGGTCATTGGTCTTTTAATGTCGAGTAACCAATATGTCCTGGCTCAAGATGGAACAGTTTCGGGAACAGTAATCGATGGTTCGGGTATGCCACTTGCTGGAGCATCGGTTTTGGAAAAGGGTACTACAAATGGTACACAAACCGACTTTGATGGTAACTATTCTATTGGGAATGTAAGTGATGGAATTTTAGTTTTTAGTTACATTGGTTTTAAATCTAAGGAGGTCGCTATTTCTGGGCAATCCATTATTGATGTAGTGCTGGAGGAGGATGCAAGTCAATTGGATGAGGTGGTTGTAATTGGATACGGAACACAAAAGAAAAGTGATCTTACAGGAGCTGTTTCGCAAGTGGCATCCAAAGATATTGATAAATACACCTATAGCGATGCCTCTCAGGCATTACAGGGTCGTATGGCGGGGGTCAGTGTTCAAACTCAAGGTGGTTCCCCTGGGGCAAGTGCAGTTATAGCCATTAGAGGTACGGGTACGATGTCAGATGCAGGACCGTTATATGTAATCGACGGTATGTTGACCGGAGGGATGGAGTCGCTTAACCCATCGGATATTGAATCGATATCGGTTCTTAAAGATGCTTCTGCAAGTGCCATTTACGGTTCAAGGGCCGCTAACGGTGTTGTAATCATCACAACTAAAAAAGGTAAACGAGGCGGACTTTCCGTAGATTTTGATACAAGTTATGGATTTCAAAGTGTAATCAATACTCTTGATTGGGCCGATGCAAGTCAATATGCCGAAATATCAAATAGGTCAGACGACAATGACGGTTCAGCAAGAAAGCCTGCTAACGATACTGAATTTGACCCCTCATATTCAAGTGACCTGTATAAGGAATCGCTGAGGTCCGCAGCCGTTCAAAATACCAATATAAGATTGGCAGGCGGTGGGGAGAATACGCTGTTCAGCTTTTCGATGAACTATTTTGACCAAGATGGTATTGTTAAATATTCCGATTTTAAAAGATATACGGCAAGGGCTAATGGAAGTTTTACCAAAAACAAGTTTAAATTAGAAACAACCTTAGGACTAACACGAACCGTAAACAATCCGAACCCTTATTTTAACAAAGAGCGAAATATTTTGCCCACTATAAGATTGAAGGATTCCAATGGTGACTGGAGCTCATCGGATTTGGAGGAAAGAGGAATTGATGCTTCTCCTGGTTCGTTCTATGGCCAATCGTCAATCTATAATGAGTTAGGGATGGCCGCTTTGGAAGATCGTACGGTTACCAGAAATACTTTTTTAGGAAACTTGTCTCCTTCTTATGAGATTATCGATGGTCTTACTTACAAGTTGAATTTAGGTCTGGAATACTACAACAACAATAATTACACCTTTACCCCAAACCATCCCGTTTTTTTAGCAACAGGGGTGTCAAGTGGTATGGCTGAATTGAATGAAACCAACATAACGTACCAATCATGGTTATTGGAAAATACCTTGAACTACCAAAAAGTATTTGGAAATCATTCTATCAATCTACTTGGTGGGTACACCGAGCAGGAGACCAATTCAAGGTCTTTAGGGGTAATTGCCAGGGGCTTTCCTTCCAATGATATTAGGGTGGCGTCCGCTGCTTTGGAAATCCAGAATGTACCTTCTGAGGATATCACTTCCACCATTCAATCATATTTTGGTAGGTTAAACTATGTGTTCGATGACCGTTACCTTCTTACGGCCACGGTTCGTAGAGATGGGTCCTCTTTGTTTACTGATGATTTGCGATGGGGAACTTTTCCTTCTATGGCCTTGGGCTGGAACGTAAGCAACGAGAAATTTATGGAAGACAATTCCTTGATCTCCGATTTAAAGTTACGGGTCAGTTATGGAGAAATAGGTTCAAACAATGTTTCTGCCTACGCGATCGATCCATCATTGAACTTATTTAGCGAGTACATTTTGGGTGAAGCGCAGACCAGGGTTACGGGTTATTCCATCACACAAGGGGTAAATCAAAACATTACCTGGGAAACCACAAAGACCACTGATATTGGTGCCGAACTGGGTATTTTGGACAATAGGTTGAGGTTTACAATGGACTATTTTATTAAAAAATCTGAAGATGTATTGGTGGGTCTTAGACTACCCTTATACACCGGGTTTGGTAATGAGGTTCCCTTTAATACAGCCAGTGTAGAGAATAAGGGTTTTGAATTTTTAGCCGACTATAAAGAGCAGTTGTCCGATGATTTTGTATTAGGGGTTTCTGCCAATTTCTCATTGCTTAATAATGAGGTAACCGCATTGGGCGATGCTTCCCCGATCATTCAAGGGTCGTTTACATCCAATACAATTAACAGTACCAGAACCGACGTTGGTCAACCTATATCTTCTTTTTATGGGTATATCGTGGACGGAATCTACCAAACGGATGCCGAGGCTGCTGCTGCCAACGATCAAGTTGGTAATCCAAGTGCCGGAGATTTTAAGTTTAAAGATTTAGATGGCGATGGTGATATAGACGATGATGATCGTACCTATATAGGAAACCCTACGCCAGACCTTGAATATGGATTTAACCTAACGGCTGAATACAAAAAGTTTGACCTTAACCTCTTTTTCAACGGTGTTGCGGGCAATGAAATTCTAAACGGAACAAAGTATAGAGGCTATTTTGACTTGGAAGGTAACTATTTTGCAGACGCCTTAAATGCTTGGTCACCAACTAATACTTCTACTAATATACCTAAGAATACCAGAGCAGATTTAGGGTTCAATAGAAGGATGTCTACTTTTTACCTAGAGCCTGGTGATTATTTCAGGCTTCGCAATGCCCAGTTGGGTTATTCGTTCAGCGATGCACTACTTGAAAAAATGAAAATCAAAAAAATGAGATTGTATGTATCGGCAACTAATCTGTTTACCATTACCAATTATACTGGTTATTATCCAGAGGTAGGAAGAAACAGTAGGGGAGCTACAGGAAACAACAGTATTTTCAATTCAGGGGTAGACGAAGGTACATATCCAACACCAAGGGAGTTTAGACTAGGATTACAAGTATCATTTTAAACAAAAAAAAGTTAAGCTATGTACACAATAAAAATATCAAAAAGGGTATTGATCGTCTTTATCGGGATGTTGTTCTACACGATTAGCTGTAGTGATGACATTCTTGATCAGACCAACCCGAATGTAATTACCCCAAATTCATTTTGGAATACCGAGGAGGATGCAGAAAAGGGAATCATCGGTGCATATAGTCCATTTACCAATATTTGGTACTATACTAGATTTGAGATTTTCACATCAGATTATAGAGATGATGTCGTAAACGGGTTCAATACTTCAGAACGTACCGCTGTAGGTTATTTCAGTGGTACATCAGAAAGTAATGCCACATTTTGGGTGTGGAGTTCTATGTACCAATGCGTTACTAGGGCAAACGAGGTGTTGTTCAATGTTCCTAACATAGAAATGGATGCCGATTACAAAGACAATATTTTAGGTGAAGCCTATTTTATCAGGGCATTCAACTATTTCAATTTGGTCAATAACTGGTTAAATGTTCCATTGATTACAACGCCAATTTCTGAAATTGAGCAACCGAATCTTATAGAGCAGGCAGATCCTGCAGAAGTTTGGACCTTAATTGAATCTGATTTGAAGAATGCGCAAGCGTTATTGCCAGATTCTTGGTCAGCTGACGATGTTGGAAGGGTAACCAGTGGTGCGGCAACAGGAATGTTGGGAAAAGTTTTCTTGTATCAAGAGAAATACGCCGAGGCAAAGGCAGAATTTGAAAAGGTTATGGATGGACGCTACCAATTGGCAGAGGATTATACGCATAATTTTACTGAGGCTTATGAGAATAATGTGGAATCCTTATTCGAAATTCAGTTGATTTCTGATGGAAATTCCGGGTGGGGCGCTGATGCTCCGGGAGTTGGGAAAGGAGCTGCTTTCCAACCCGATTTGGCTCCTAAAGGTTTTACCAATCAAGATGGAATGCGAATCAACGAATGGGTTTTAGATTTGTACAATGATGAAACTACGGTCAACGGAGAAATGGATCCTAGGGCTTTCGCGACCTTGTTTTTTAACTCAAATGATTCAACAGAATATAGAGGTAGGTATTTAAAATCAAGAACTTATGGTAATAAAACCTACGCCGAAGCCTTATCTGAAGATGGTACCGATATTTTTGCCAATAAATATTTGGATTGGGAATATAACGGTTTTACAGAATCTCAGCAGCTAGGCTGGTACGGATCGGGAAACAATGTTAGAATTCTAAGATATGCAGATATTCTACTCATGTTCGCAGAGGCAGAGTTTATGCTCAACGGTTCTTCTCAAGCCGCGTTAGATGCCATAAACCAAGTTAGGGAAAGGGCTGATATGCCCCCGCATGCAAGTATTGCCATGCAAGATATTGAAGATGAAAGGGTAAAAGAATTGTCTCTTGAACGTACTCGATATTTTGACCTTTTACGCTGGGACAGAGTTGTTGAACGAATCGTAAATAATCCTGAGTTAAAATCGGAAAGTGCTGGTACTAGTGCCTATAAAGCTGGTAGAGAGTATATTGCAATCCCACAAAATGAGATTGACGGTAACCCAAATTTTAAACAAAATCCGGGGTATTAAAGAGAGTTTAGAAATGGCGGCCAAGGGTCGCCATTTCTATTATTAACCTTAAACTTCCCGTATATTATATATTTATCATTAAAAAATAAAAGCTCAATACATATCAGAATGAAAAAAGTCTTTAAAATTTTAATGTTTGCATTGGTGCTTTCATCTTTGGCTTGTAACGAAAAATCGACAGATGCTATAGAAGAAAAAAAACAGCCAAATATCATTTTCATTATGGCAGATGACCATACTACCCAAGGTTTGGGCGTTTATGGTAGCAGGTTGGCATCATTGAACCCAACGCCAACATTGGATAAATTGGCAAATGAGGGCATGTTGATGGAAAATGTGTTTGTAAACAATTCTATTTGCGTACCAAGTAGGGCGGCCATTATATCAGGACAAAGAGCACAGACCAACGGTGTGCTAGATTTGGAAGGTGCCTTGCCACCAGCGAAGCAATACCTGCCAAAAGAGATGAAAAAATTAGGTTACCAAACGGCAATTATAGGTAAGTGGCATTTGCATGATGAACCTGCGGAATTTGACTATTACAAGGTGCTACCGGTACAAGGCAAATATTTTAATCCTGATTTTAGAGTTCGTGGAGAGCAGGAATGGCCAAACAATGTAGTACAGACAGAAGGGCATTCTACAGACGTTATTACGGACAATACTATTGAATGGTTAGATAAAGGAAGAGATAAGTCCAAACCTTTCTTTTTAATGCACCATTACAAAGCACCACATGACGATTTTGAAAATGCCCCACGTTACAATGATTATCTGGCAGATACCTTTATTCCGGAACCAGAGAGTTTATATGATAATAAGAACAACGGTTCGGTAGCAACTAGGGGATTAAACGATTCCTTAACGCGCATTATTGGTTCATCGGTCTCTAGACGTAATTTAATTCGTAATCAGGCCATGAATATTTATACAGATAGCTCTATTTATAAACAATATAGAGATCAAAATACTATTGGGATAGATGAGCATAAAAAATGGCAGTTGACACCAGAGGAAAAAGAAATCACCTCAAAGGTGTATCAAGATTACTTAAAGCGCTATTTGCGTTGCGTAAAGGGTGTAGATGATAATGTAAAAAGACTGATTCATTATTTGGAGGAAAATAATCTGTTAGAGAATACAATTATTGTGTACACCGGTGATCAAGGTTTTATGTTGGGCGAACATGATTATATAGACAAAAGATGGATGTACGATGAATCTATGCGTATGCCATTCTTTGTTCGTTATCCTGAAAAAATTAAAGCTGGTTCGCGCTCAAATGCTATGGTAAATAATACTGATTTTGCTCCTACTCTTATTGAAATGGCAGGTGGGTCTGCGCCAGATTACATGCAAGGGAGAAGTTTTAAAACTATTTTAGAAACAGGGGAAGAACCGGCAGATTGGCCGCAATCTACTTATTATCGGTATTGGATGCATTTGGCACACAGACACCAGAATCCGGCACATTTTGGGCTTAGGACTAAAGATTATAAGTTGATATTTTTTTACGGCAGGTATTGGGTAGATACGGACGACCCCAACGCTGAATATAATAAAGCTAGCTGGGGTAATGATTTTAGCAATAAAACACCGGTAGCGTGGGAGTTCTATGATTTAAAGAACGACCCAAAGGAAATGAACAATACTTATAATGACCAAAACTATACAGAGGTTATTGCTGAATTAAAAGAAGAGTTGATAAAGGTTAGGGAAGAATTAAATGAAACCGATAAAAATTACCCACATATACAAAAGGTAATTGATGCCCATTGGAATGATTGATAACCATAGTTCTATAAATAGGAAAAGCCAACTTGTTAAAGTTGGCTTTTTTGTTAAAGCTATGACAGACTGCTAGTAAATTGATTGATAGTTTTTAAAATGGTTTTACGTAGCGTTTATTATTTTTCTAGTTGAAATATTTGTTCTAAAGCTATCCACTTTTCACCTTTCTTTGCCCATGGAAGTTCTTGTTGAAAACCCCACATCAGTTCTTCCCATTCTTGAACCTTTGGGTTTTCCGCATCCATTTTAGACTTCTTATCGGGATCAAAAGAAGCATCGACTTCCATAATCATGAACATTCTATTACCTGTAAGGTAGATTTGCATATCTATGATACCGGCATCTTTAATGCTCTTTGTAATTTCTGGCCATGCATTGCCTTCTGCATGGTACTTTTTGTACTCTGCAATTAATTCTGGGTTATCTTTTAAATCGCAAGCAAAACAAAGACGTTTATTGAAACTCATAAAATGGATTAATTAGTTGGTATGATATTTTTTATAAACTGTTCTTCCGTAAAAGGCAACTACACCAAGACAAATAAGTGATAGCACAAATGAAAATCTCATTTCTGTAACTCCAAAAATAGTAATGTCCTCATATCCAACACCACCTAAATCTAGCATATAACCCTGTAAAAAGGGGAGTAGTGCTCCTCCAACAATAGCCATGACCAAAAATGCAGCTCCAAATTTGGCATCTTCACCTTGGCCTTCTAAAGCAATACCGTAAATGGTGGGGAACATAATTGACATGAACAATGAGGTTGCCACTAATGAATATATACCTAACATACCCGGTAAAAAAATTGCGCCCAGCAGGGTTAGCATTCCACCTAATCCAAAAAGCATTAATAATTTTCCAGAGTCTATTTTAGCCATGAGGGCAGTACCTATGGTTCTACCTACTAGAAAAACAATGTAGCCGGCTAAACCGTACCAAACAGCGGATTTTGCATCAATGGCAAGTGTTTCGGCGTATTGGTACACATAGGTCCAACACATAATCTGGGCACCTACATAAAAAGCCTGGGTGACCACACCAAAAGCAAACTTTGGTTGTTTCCATAATCGTTTTATAGAATCCTTAAATACCACCTTCGCCTCTTGATGTTTGTTTTGTGGCATCTTAACCACGCTGATCAATACAAAAAAGATTAAAACTACAAGTCCTAAGAGTACATATGGATTTCTAATAATTTCCAGGTCAGATGTTCTAATAACGGCTTTGGCACTTTCGTTCAATGTGTCAAAAATAGGAACACCATCTGCTGTTGTGTCATCAGATTGTAATGCGCCCAATACAAAGTTTTGAGCAACCAATAGTCCTAAAATAGAACCCATTGGGTTGAACATTTGGGCAAAATTCAAACGTCTGGTGGCCGTTTCTTCTGCACCCATAGAAAGAATGTACGGGTTAGATGTAGTTTCTAAAAACGCTAACCCAAAAGTTAGTACATACAATGCCGATAAAAAGAAAGGGTAGCTTTCATAGGCAGCTGCCGGATAAAATAGCAATGCGCCTATGGCATATAATGCCAAGCCTAATAAAACCCCTTTTTTATAAGAGTATTTATTTACGAATAAAGCAGCCGGAATAGCCATGGTAAAATATCCACCATAAAATGCTAACTGTACCAAAGATGCTTGCTTGTTGGATAATTCCAGTACTTTTTGAAAACCGCGTACCATGGGGTTTGTCATATCATTTGCCAAGCCCCACAAAGCAAACAGCGAAGTAATCAATATAAATGGCACCAATACTGATTTGGCAACAACAGGTATTTTTTCAGATGTGTTCATAAGGATTGGTCGGTTTTGTAGAATTATTTTTCGGATAATAAAGATCGGTCTAGATGCACATAGCCACCATCAACGGTTATAAATTGGCCCGTGGTGTGTGATGCTCTTTCTGATATAGCGAATAATACGGCATCGGAAATTTCTAAGGGAGAAGTCATTCTGTTTTCAAACGGAATGTTCTTTACAATAGATTGTAATTTTTCATCGCCATTATCTAAACTGTTGATCCAGTTTTCATAGGCTGGTGTCCAACTTTCAGCAATGATCAAAGCATTACTACGAATCCCGAACGGAATTAAATCTACCGCCCATTCACGGGTTAAGCCAAGAACACCACCTTTGGATGCCGCATAGCCAGAAGTACCGCCCTGTCCCGTAAGTGCAACTTTGGAACCTACGTTTAAAATATTGCCTTTCGCCTTTTTTAAGTAGGGTAGGCAAAACTTGGTCATGGCAAAAAAACTGACCAGATTAAGTTGTAAAGAGCGCATAAACTTCTCTATGCTATCTTCCAGACCAACCGTGTCGTTAACGCCAACATTATTGATTAAGGCATCAATTTTTCCATATTTATCACCAATGGTTTTCGCCGCTTGTTCTATTTGTACAACATCGGTTAAATCTGTCTTTACAAATATGCTGTTTATACCTTTATCACGTAGCTCTTTTTCATACTCAAATCCGCGATCATTTCTACAAACAATAACAGGAATAGCGCCTTCCTTAGCTAATTCTTCTACAATGGTTTGCCCAATGCTTCCTCGTAGACCGGCTGCACCCGTTATTACTACTACTTTATCTTTTAGTCTTAAATCCATACTTATAAATTGTAAAATTCAACTGCATTGTTTCCCATAATATTATGTTGTTCGTTATCGTTTAGACCAGAAATGAAATCTGTGACTAAGTTTTTAACCTGGCTATAATTTCCCGCTACCAGGCAAACAGGCCAGTCAGAACCAAAAAGGCATCTTTTTGAACCAAAAGAGGACAGGACAAGGTCTAGATATTTTGAGAGATCATCAGGCTTCCATTTTTTGTAGTCGGCCTCTGTAATCATACCCGATAGTTTACAGTAAACATTTTCCAGTAATGCTATTTCTCTCATCATGGTAGCCCAACCGTCATAAAAACCGTCTTTTATGTAGGGTTTAGCTATATGATCAATCACAAATTTTTGATTTGGAAATTGCTTTACAAACTCTAAAGTTGCCCCAAGCTGATGCGGAAAAATTAGAATGTCATAAGTATATCCAAACGGTTCAAGTTCTTTTATACCGTTCAAAAATGGCTTTCTTAATAGAAAATTATGATCAGGTTCTCCCTGTACCACATGTCTAAATCCCTTTAATATAGTATGGTTGCTTAACTTTTCTAAATCGCTTTTAATGGTAGAAGCACGTAAATCTACCCAGCCCACAACACCTTTTATGAAATTGTTTTTTGCGGCTAGATCAATTAAAAATTCAGTTTCCGCTAACGTTTGATCAGCTTGTACCGCAACACAGCCGTCAATGGCATTGGCTTTTAATTCACCAATGAGATCATTAGGCATGAAATCTCTTCTAATTACTCTCATATCATCATCGATCCATGAATGCTTTACGGGCTCATACTGCCAAAAATGTTGATGTGCGTCTATGGTCATAGTCAATTGATCAATAGTTATCTTAGTTTATCATTGTAAAAGCTTCTTCAAATCCGTATTTTTCAATATTACTGAGGTCGTTATAAACCATGTTCGTTAAACCGGTTATTTGGTTTAGGTCCTCTTGCCAAATATCAGAATTGCCCAATAATCTGGTAGTCAATGTATTTAAGTCAATGTCGTTTTCTCTAAATTGTTCCCAGGTGTTAGAGAAATATTCAAGTACCGAAGTAGTATCGTTTAAATCAATTTTGTCATTGTTGAAACTTCCTTCATAAAATCGAATTAGAGAACTCAATGCAAATGTGATATTTGCGGGAAGACTTCCTTTTATTTTCAAATAATCTTTTAAGCTAGGTAATAAACGAGTTACAAATTTTGAGGTGCTGTTCAATGCAATACTGATCAGCTGATGTTCAAGAGCCGGGTTTTTAAATCTGTTAACGACGTCATTAGCAAATTGCTCTTTGTATTCTTGTGGAAAATCTAAAGTCTCCAACACTTCGCTCATCAATACTTGATGAATAAAATTAGCGACTTGGGTATTCTTCATGGCGTCTTTAACCAAGCGTTCACCTAATAGGTATGCAACTGGAACCATTGATGTATGGGCACCGTTTAAAATGCGCACTTTTAAATTTCTATAGGATTCCAAGTCTGAAACCAATTCAATATTTAAATC
Organism: Maribacter dokdonensis DSW-8; assembly: GCF_001447995.1. NCBI lineage: Bacteria > Pseudomonadati > Bacteroidota > Flavobacteriia > Flavobacteriales > Flavobacteriaceae > Maribacter > Maribacter dokdonensis. The sequence goes on from NZ_LDPE01000004.1 coordinate 111,358, forward strand.
GGTTTTATTGAAAGGAAATTCATTTAAAATGTCATCAGGTCCTTCTAATAACCAACTTTGGTACAGTTCACCGGCAACGGCAAGTTGGTCTTTAAAGCCAAGCTTGGCTTCTATCTCTTCAATTTTATCCTTAGGATAACCAGATACAATACGGTCTACTAAGGTATTGTAAAATATGCATGCTTCAGAAATCCAGTTTTTAAATGCATCGCTCAAAGACCAGTGATCTACGTATTGTAAAATACATTGTTTTAATGCTTCCCCATTTTTATCAATAAGTTCAACAGGTAAGAGAATGCATCCTTTATCCAAAGCGCCATCAAAGTGTGTAAACCTATGAAATAGCCAAACGGTAAGTTTTGCCGGAAACTCTTTGGGTGGTGTATGGTCAAAGGCATCATCAGAATTAAAAACGATACCCGCTTCCGTAGTGTTCGATATAATTAACCGCAATTCAGGAGTCTTAGAAAGGTCAATATATTTTTGCCATTCAGAATAAGGATTGATAACTTTTTGAATGCAATCAACAACAGTTAAATCTTGTACAAAAGTATTGTTCTCATATCCTTCTAATTGCACGGAGAACAACCCATCTTGTGATTTTAGCTCTTGATAGTCACCACGTGCAGTGGGTTTAATTATGGCAACACCGGCATTGAAGGTCGTGGCGTTGTTTATTTTTTGAATACTAATATCTACAAATGCCCTTAGAAAATTACCACCTCCAAATTGCATTACTTTTATGGGTAATGATTTACGATCGGTTATGGCATTACTGTTTAAAATTTCCATATGTATTGTTATAGTGATATTCCTCTTTTCCAAGGAATAAAATCGTCTTGTCCCAAACGTACTGCGTTAGGTATTTTTTCTCCGCTTGCCACGGCAATGATGTATTCTAGAAGCTCTTCACCTTTACTTTCAATAGTTGCCGTAGCCTCTATAATGCCACCAGTGTTAAAGTCAATGATATCAGCCATACGCTCGCTGAGTTGCGTGTTACTTGCTATTTTAATGGTTGGGGCAATAGGGTTGCCGGTAGGGGTTCCTAACCCTGTAGTAAAGCAAATAATAGTGCAGCCAGAACCTGCAAGTCCCGTCGTACTTTCTACATCGTTACCAGGAGTACAGAGTAAATTCAAGCCTTTTTTCTTGACCGGTTCGGTATAATCAAGCACATCGGTAATGGTGGAAGTACCGCCTTTTTTTGCCGCTCCGGCGGACTTCATTGCGTCTGTAATCAGTCCGTCTTTTATATTACCGGGTGAAGGGTTGTTTTCAAAACCTGAACCCAGTTCCTCGGCACGTTTGGCATAGGTTTGCATTAGTGTCGCAAATTTTTTTGCGTTTTCTTTAGACTCACATCTATTCAGAAGTTCCTGTTCAACACCATTGAGCTCAGGAAATTCAGCAAGAACCGTAGATGCGCCAAGTGCCACCAACATATCTGAAACATGGCCTAGTGCGGGGTTGGCGGAGATACCTGAAAACCCGTCAGATCCACCACATTCCAGCCCTAGGGTCAGTTTGTTCAGTGGTGCCGGAGCACGTTTGATTTTATTGGCCTCTATTAAGCCTAAAAAGGTTTGTTTAACTGCATCTTCAATAAAATGTTGTTCACTTTTACTTTGTTGTTGTTCTAGTATAACAAGTGGTTTAGAAAACTTTGCATCCCTTTTATTAATGGCATCTTCTAGTATAGGAATCTGAGCGTTTTGGCAACCAAGACTTAATACGGTAGCACCTGCTACATTGGGGTTGGTAATATAGCCGGCCAGTAAATTACAAAGCGTATTGCTATCTTGTCTAATGCCGCCGCAACCGCCATCATGTGTTAAAAATTTAATACCGTCTACATTGGGGAAAACCTGCTCGTCCGTATTCGGAATTTCAGGTTTTAGAATATTGCTTTTTAATAATTCTTCACTAGTAGCTTGATTCTTATACTGCTTTATGAGCGTCTCTGTAGAGATGATGTCTGCTGCTGATGTTTTATATCCTAACGGTTTTAAAAGCGCTGTCTTCAATACTTCAACATTTCTATTTTCACAGAATACTAAAGGGATAACTAGCCAGTAATTAGCGGTACCTACGCTACCATCTTTTCTGTGATAGCCCATGAAAGTTCTGTCCTTAAAAGTATCAATATTTGGTGGGGTGAAGTTCCATTGTTGGTTTTCTATTTGATAGGTAGATGCTGCATGTACTAAATTTTCAGTGGTAATAGCCTCTCCTTTTTTAATAGGCACAACCGCTTTGCCTACAATAGAACCGTACATATATACTAAGGCATCTTTTTTAATAGGCGATAGGGCAAACTTGTGTTTTGCCTTTACTTTTTTAGGAATACGAATGGTAATATTATCATGATGAATATCCGTGCCTTCAGGTATATCCTGTAAGGCAACGAGTATATTATCTTTTGGGTGAATATGTAAAAATCTGTTATCCATAAATTCGTTTACAAGCGTTTGTGAAATAGTACCAATTAGTTGCCTTCTATTTCATATCAGGTTTAGAAAGTGACCATTGCTTTGATGACACCGGTCTCAGGTTTTAACCAAGCATCAAAATTGGCAATCATTTCTGTGTAAGGTACGGTATGTGTAACAAAAGAAGTGATGGGGAATTGATCAATAACATGGATTATATATTCAAAATCTGCCAAGGTTGCGTTTCTGCTACACATAATGGTAGACTCCTTTGCATGTATTGCAGGGTGATTAAAAGTTAACTCTCCCTTAGATAATCCTACTAATATATATCGCCCACCATGTGCCATATAATTAGGACCGGTTTCTAAGGCATATTTATTTCCTGAGGCATCAAAAACTGCTGTAGCCAAATCATTATTGGTAATTTCATTGACCTTTGCTATTGCATCATCATCTGCTTTTACAATATAGTCTACTCCAATTTTTTCTTTGGCATAGTTTAACCTTTGTTGATTAACATCAATGGCAATTACTTTGGCGCCTTGCAATTGTGCTAATTTCATAATTCCTATGCCTATTGGACCACAACCTATAACCGCAACGGTTTCTCCTTTTACGATCTGTGCCCTACGTAAAGCATGCGCGCCAATGGCCAATGGCTCCACTATTGCCATTTGCTCTAAACTTAGATTATTGGCAGGAAGCAGTAGTGCAATAGGTACGTTGATAATTTCTTGCATACCACCATCGGTATGAACGCCTAAAACCTTAATGTTGGTACAGCAGTTTGTTTTTCCAGCCTTGCAAGCCACACAAGCATTACAACTTATATAAGGCATGACTACTACCTTATCACCTTGTTTGAGCCCTTTTGAATTAGGTTCTATAGCAATAATTTCAGCAGCAAGTTCATGACCTAAAATACGTGGATAGTTAAAAAAAGCTTGATTGCCCGCATAGGCATGCAGATCTGTACCACATATACCAACTCTTTTAATTTTTAGAGTAGCTTCATTAGGTTTAGCTACAGGTGCTTCTTTATCTTTTAGGGTAAACGTGCCGGGTTCTTCGCAAGTTATATATTTCATTATCGTAAATGTTCAAATGCAAGTGGTCGTTTAAAAACGCACCCCGTTAGGGGTGCATCATTTAATTAAAACTAACACAAACAATTATTTTAAGACTAAATTTTATCTGCAAGGGTAATTTCTAGGCAAAAGGCGTGATCACCTTTCTTTTCTCCAAGGTTTGCTATTTCAAGACCGTTATTGGTTTGCTTATATGCAATTTCATTATCTGATCCCAATAACGTAATAGATTTAATATCTAGACCCTCTGCGTTGGTGTTTCCTAAAGCCAAGGTTTCAATGGTTACGGAATTGTTTTCTGGCCAGGCCAATAGAATGGCATAAAGCTTATTGTCTTTTTTAGTGAATCTAATATCTTGAGCCGTAAACCCTTTGTTTTCACCTTCAGAATGATGCCCTTTTTTAACCTCGGTAGGTCCTTCACCAAAAACGGTCCAATATTCGGTGTTGTAAATGGCATCACCATTTATTTCTAACCAATCGCCAATTTCAAAAAGTATTTTTTGTTGATCTTCTGGAATAGTGCCATCTGCTTTAGGACCTATGTTTAAAAGTAGATTTCCATTTTTAGAAACGATATCGACTAAATCGTCAACTAGTTCATTGGTGTTTTTAGATTCCCAATTGGTAACATAGCCCCATGAGTTTTTACCTATGGAAGTGTCGGTCTGCCAAGGCAATTTTCTAATACCTGGCAATTTTCCTCTTTCTAGATCGTAGATAACAGTTCCTTCAGGAAAAGCCTCATGATCAAAATTTTTATCGTTTATGACTACTTCCTTGCCCCATTCTATACCCTTATTGTAGTAGTAAGCAGCAAGCTTAGGTCTGTATTCCTTAAAATCTGGTATATCTAAATAGAAATCGAACCATAGAATATCTGGTTGGTAATTGTCAATTAAATCAACCGTTCTATTCCACCATAATTTCTTGAACTCTTCAGAAACAGGTTCGTTCAGATCTTTACCTTTTGCAGAATATAAATCCGCAAATTCAGGATCTGTAGTGTCAAAATGGTCCTTTTTATTATAGAAAGACCAGTTGAACGCATAGTGGGAAGAAGCGCCCATAATAAGGCCTTCTTTGCGGCCTTCTTTAAATAATTCGCCCAGAATATCCTTTTTAGGGCCCATGTCTACTGAATTCCATCTCGTGGTATTGGACTTGTACATGGCAAAACCATCATGGTGGTCTGCAACAGGAATGACATATTTGGCGCCAGATTTTTTAAATATATCTATCCATTCTGCAGCGTTGAACTTTTCACCTTTAAACTGGGGTATAAAATCTTTGTACCCAAATTCCTTTTGATCGCCATACTTCTTTTTATGATATAGGTACACTTCATTTGGACCAAGTTGTTGATGTTTTAATTGTGCCGAAAAGGTGGCAGAATCCATATACATTCTTCTAGGGTACCATTCAGAACTATACGCTGGCACGGCATAGGCACCCCAGTGAATAAAAATGCCGAATTTTTGATCATTGAACCATTCCGGGTCTTTGTAGTTTTCTTTTATAGATTCCCAATTAGGCTCATAAATTTTCGTTGACTCAACGGTTTCTTTTTCCTTTTTTTCGGTTTGTGATTTACAGCCTATAACTAATGCTAACAATAGTAAAGGGTATACAAAGTACTTGTTCTTGTTCATGTAGTGATCGTTTATTAGATGTGTATCTAAGTAAGAGCTGCTAAATTCCGTTTTTTGTTTTATGGAATTCATAACAGATGTTTTAATGATTACAACAAATGGTTATCCTTGTTTTTTATTAGGTTTTATATGTATTTCTTTGGAATATGTTCAATTAATGATAACAAACTTTAAATAAAAATCAATTTATAATGCGGTTAAAAATTAGATTCTTTTGCTTGCTTTTGTGCACTGTACAGTTTTTAATGAGTCAGAAAAACAGTAAAAAATTGCCAAACATTATTTGGATAATGGCAGAAGATATTAGTTTAGATTTGGCGTGTTATGGTACCAAAGCGGTTAAGACACCCAACTTAGATCAAATGGCGGCAGATGGCATTCGCTTTAATAATTGTTTTGTGACCAACCCTATTTGTTCACCAAGTAGATCAGCCATGATTTTGGGTACACATCAACAAAAAAGCAATACCCACAATCACCGTAGTAATAGAGAGGTAGTATTGCCAAAACCATTTGTTCCCTTTACGCAATTATTAAGGGATGCGGGTTACACCACTATTTTGGGACATAAAGATGTGCGTGGAAAAGGAAGAAAGATCGATGTGAATTTTAAACATACAGCTATAGGTACTTGGGACGGTGAATCAAATTTTGGTATTTATGATAAGTACGATGAGTTTCTGCCAAAAGATGCACCATTTTTTTCGCAGATAACATTGAACGTAACCCACAGGGGCGATTGGTGGGATGAAATCCGTGCAAAATCCAAACATCCTGTAAACCCCAATGATGTGGAGCTGCCACCATATTTGGCGGATGATCCCGTAATTAGGTTAGATTGGGCCAAATATTTAGATCAGATGGAATATATGGATGCTGAAATTGGAATGCTTTTTAAAGAACTGGAACAAAAAGGACTTGCAGAGAATACAGTAGTAATTTTCATAGGTGATAATGGTAGGTGCAATATTAGAGGGAAGGGATATTTACACGATTCTGGCTTAAGAATTCCGTTATTGGTGAAATGGCCCAAAGGAATAGACAAGGGCCAAATAGATGACCGAATAGTAAGTTCAACAGATATAACGGCAACCATTTTAGATTTGGCACAGGTTAAAATTCCTGATTTTATGACCGGAAAATCATTTTTAGATGAGGATTTTGACCGAACCGAGGTATTTGCATCTCGTGATTTGTGGGATGAAATTCCGGAAAAAAGCAAAGCCATAACCACCAACAAGTTCAAGTACATCAGAAATTTTAAACCAGAGATTCCTTGGGATGCCCATCAAGCATATTTAGAATTTTATAGGCCTGCCGTACACGTAATGCGAAGCTTAAAAGAACAGGGTAAATTGAATAAAAATGAATTACTTTTCTTCGGATTAAAACCGGCAGAAGAGCTGTATGATTTAGAAAAGGATCCATTTGAACTGAATAATTTGGTTTTGGATGCTGAATATGCTGCCGTAGTACAAAAAATGAGACAGCAAACCTTAGATTATAATAAAGCCTTTAAACCGATCAGTGATAGTTATGACCCTGTACACGCCGAGTCTGTAGATGTTTTAGAATGGGTTAAAAAAGAGAGACCAAAAGATTATCAAAGAATGTTGGCTGGGGAAGAAATTGGGTTTCACAAAATGTCAAACGAATACAAGGAAACTATCAAATAATAGTAGTATGAAAAGTGGTTTTTTAAAACAAATAGGGTGTATAATCGCCATCTTTATTGCAACAAGCTGTGGTGAGCAGAAAGAAAAAAAAGAAGAACAACCATCAAAAAACGAACAACCGAATATTGTCATCATTTATTTGGATGATTTGGGCTATGGCGATGTTGGGGCTTATGGCGCAACCGAATTAAAAACACCGAATATGGACAGGTTGGTCAATGAGGGGGTAAAGTTTACTTCCGGTTATGCCAGTTCTGCAACTTGTACGCCTAGTAGGTACGCATTGCTTACAGGTGAATATCCATGGCGTGTAAATGCGGCGATATTGCCAGGGACGGCACCATTGATAATAGATACCGATCAACCCACAATTCCTAAAATGCTAAAGAAGAAGGGATACCAAACAGGTATCGTAGGTAAGTGGCATTTAGGACTGGGTAACGGTAATGTAGACTGGAACCAAGAAATTACTCCCGGTCCCAATCAATTAGGTTTTGACTATTCGTACATATTAGCTGCCACACAAGACAGGGTGCCAACAGTTTATATAGATAACGGCAAGGTTGATAATTTAGACCCTAACGACCCTATAGAAGTTAGTTATGAGAAAAACTTTGAAGGTGAACCAACTGGTAAGGATAATCCTGAGTTGACCACCATGAAATGGCACCATGGCCACAACCAAAGTATAGTTAACGGTGTACCTAGAATTGGCTATATGAAAGGTGGAGAAGCCGCCAAGTGGAACGATATTGATATGGCAGACCATTTTTTGGAAAAAGCTAAGGCATACGTAGCTAGTCATAAAGACGCTCCGTTTTTCTTGTATTATGCCTTACAACAACCACATGTGCCAAGAACGCCACATCCTAGATTTGTAGGTGCATCGGGTATGGGACCAAGGGGCGATGTAATCGTTGAGGCAGATTGGGTAATCGGCGAATTTTTAAAAGAACTGGAAACACAAGGAATCTTGGAGAACACGTTAATTGTGTTTACGAGTGATAATGGTCCTGTGCTAAATGACGGTTATTATGACAATGCCGTTGAAAAGTTGGGAGAACATACTCCGGCAGGTGGATTGAGAGGAGGAAAATATAGCCTTTTTGAAGCAGGTACCAGAGTCCCATTTTCGGTCTATTGGAAAGGAAAGATAACACCCAAAACATCTGATGCACTTGTTTGCCAAATAGATTTATATGCATCTCTTGCCGAACTAGCAGGAGCCGAGTCTAAGTTACCCGATAGCCAAAATTTACTCAGCACATTTCTGGGGAAATCAGAAAAAGGCAGAGATCAGCTGATTATTGAGGCCGGTGGTAGAACCGCTCTTAGAAAAGGCGATTGGGCATTTATTCCGCCATATTCGGGCGCAGCCGTAAATACCCAAGTGAATATAGAATTGGGTAATTATGAATCTCACCAATTGTATGATCTTAAAAATGATCTAGGTCAACAAACAAATGTAGCGGCAGAGAATCCTGAAAAATTAAAAGAACTAAAATCAGTATATGAACGTATTAGAGGGAACGATAATGCATCGGTACCTGAGTTGGAATTACATTAATGGTAATTGTTAGTTTTATTTTGTTAGAAGCACCCGAGAGGGTGCTTTTTCGTTTAAGCAGAAGTCGTTTCAGTTGTAAGTTTCTATTGCAAGAACAAATGTTCTAAACCATGCAACACATGTTTTAAAAGTTTTGGCTAGAAAAAGTTAACCCTTAGTTTTATTGGTGTAGAGTTTTAGAACGCAAATATGACAAAACCTTTTCAATTATGCATTTTACTATTTCTTGGCTGTTTGAGTATTACCTGCAATGCACAAAATTTGAAGAATAGTAATAAGCCGAATATAATTGTAATCTTAACCGATGACCAAGGTTGGTTAGATGTGGGGTTTAATGGAAGCACCGATATTCCCACGCCAAATTTGGATAATTTGGCAAAAGAAGGTGTCATATTCAAAAATGGGTATGTATCGCATCCGTATTGTAGTCCATCCAGGGCCGGGCTGTTGACCGGTAGATATCAAGCACGTTTTGGGCATGATTGTAATATGCCATATGATGGTGAAAATGATGCATCTGTAGGTACGCCACTATCTGAAAAGATGATATCGGAAGCTTTAAAAGAGCAAGGTTATGCTACAAGCGCAATAGGTAAGTGGCATGTAGGTGATTATGCTGATTTACACCCTCCTCGGCAAGGTTTTGACCATTGGTTCGGTTTTGCAGGCGGTGCAATGAATTATTGGGGAGAATCCAATGGGCCATTGCGCACCATATTCAGAAATGAAAATAAAGTACCGGAAAGCGAATTATCTTATTTAACGGATGATTTCACCAATGAAGCTATCTCATTTATAGAAAATAACAAGCAAGATCCATTTTTTATTTATTTGGCGTACAATGCGCCACATGCTCCAGACCACGCTACCGAGCAATACTTAGAAAGGACCAAGCATATAGAATATGGCGGTAGAAGTGTTTATGCGGCCATGGTAAACGGGGTAGATGCAGGTGTTGGTAAAATTGATGCATATTTAAAAGAAAAAGGGTTAAAAGAGAATACCATTTTGGTATTCTTGAGCGACAATGGCGGGCGTACCATGCATGCCAATAATGGTCCAAATAGAGGACATAAGGGAATGTTGTTTGAAGGTGGCATAAAAGTACCGTTCTTCATGGTTTGGCAAAATCATATTAAACCCAACAAAGCTTATGATGAGGTTGTAAGTTCTTTAGATATATTTCCTACGCTACTCAATGCGGCAGGGGGTAATGTTAAAGGTGAAAAACAGCTAGATGGCGTAGACCTATTACCATTTTTAGATCAAAAGAATGAAAAGCCGCATGAGACTTTATACTGGCGCAGTGTTGGTGGATTTGAGTATGCCGTAAGACACCAAGAATACAAATTATACAAGAGCGCTTACAAAGGCAGAACTATGCTTTTCAATTTAGAAAAAGATCCTTTGGAACGTCATGATATTGCTGAAAGTCATCCAGAAATTATGACAAAATTAAAAGCCTTATACACAGCGTGGGATAGCAAAAATGTGGCACCAGGTTGGGTAGATCCGCATCCGGAAAATGTCATTAAAGAGGAGAAGAATTATAGAATGATCAGAGAAAAATCACTTAGACCAAAAAATTAAGTATATGAATGTAAACACCCATTTTGCCAGATCATTAACTGTTTTGATTATTACGCTGATCTTTAGAGTGGTACAGGCACAAGAACAGCCTAATTTTATTTTCATTTTAACCGATGACCAATCTTATGGTATGATGGGCTGTACCGGTAATGAAGTAGTACAGACTCCCAATATTGATAAGTTGGCAAAAGACGGTGTACTTTTTACGAACGCACATATTACCAGTGCCATATGTACGCCAAGTAGGGCAAGTATTTTAACGAGCCAGTTTGAACGTAAACATGGCGTAAATTTTAATTCGGGTACCAGTATGTCAGAGGAAGGGTGGAATAATACCTATCCTATGGTGCTTCGTGATAACGGATATTATTCTGGGTGGATAGGTAAAAACCATTTGCCTGTTGGTGATGGTGGTTACACCAGTGGTTTAATGGATAAAAGTTTTGATTATTGGTATGCCGGGCACGGTCATTTGACCTTTTACCCCAAAGACAGGCATAAGATATTCAAGCATGCAAAAGATGATACTCAGGTAGAGATTATAAGCGAAGGAATTTCAGATTTCCTGTCTAACGAGCAAAAATTACAAGGTGCACAAAAGTTTTTAGATCAGCGACCAAAAGATAAACCATTCGTGCTTTCGGTCAACTTTAATTTACCACATGGTGCAAGCGTATCTACCATGGCACAGCGAGAAACCGATGATGAAATCTATAAAACTTTGTATGATGATGTAGACTTAAAATTGCCTAAGAATTACATTGCTAAAAAAGATATTGTACATCCTAAATTACCACCGGAAATTCACAAAACAAATGATAGACAAGAGGGGTATGATTATGTAGATTATCCAGATAGCCTTCTGACAAGGTATCAGTTACAATTACAGGCAATGACAGGCATTGACCGTATGGTGGGCGAACTTAGAAAAACGCTAAAAGCCCAAAAATTGGATAAGAATACCATTATCGTTTTTACATCTGATCATGGTTTGTTTATGGGGCAATTTGGTATTGGTGGTAAAGCCCTTTGTTATGAAATAACCACGCATGTACCATTAATTATTTATGATCCGAACGAAAAAAAAGCGAATAGGGGTAGAAAGTCCAACGCTCTGGTACAAAGCATAGATATTGCCCCAACTTTACTTAAAAAAGCAGGTATTCCGGTACCGGATACGTATCAAGGTAGCGATTTATCACCACTATTGGCACAAAAGGTAAGCGACGTCAGAGACTATTTATACACAGAAAATTTATGGTCTACCCAGTTTGGGAATCCAAGATGCGAAGCTGTTAAAGACACGCGCTGGAAATATATTAGATACTATAAGAACGAAAATTTTTCGGCACAAAAAAAGATTGAGACAGCAAAGCAAATGGGCATTAAGATGACGGCAATGTTATATAAAGTCCATGATCCGGATATCGCCCTGTATCGCTCATTCGTAGAAGGACCATTACAAGGCGAAAAAGCAGTTTATGAAGAACTGTTCGATCTGGAAAATGACCCAGATGAAACTACCAATCTAGCAGGGGTGGCGGAACATGCATCGGTATTGGAAAAATTGAGAACCGTGTGGAAAGAGAAAATAACCTTTGCCAGAGGAAATGAGGCACCAAAAGTATTGCGGTATACCTCTGATAGTGAAGCGGAACGTGGTGTAATCATAGAACCAAAATAATAGATAATTTACCAGCAATGACCGAACAAAATATTAACAAAAGCCTATATAGTCTTTTATTCATACTATTATTAACGGCACAGGCTTTCTCTCAAGAACTACCTTTTGGCTATCCAGATACTGAGCGTACCAAAATAAGTATCAATCAAGGTTGGAAATTTCACTTAGGAAATCCTGATGCAGCGTACTTTGAAAAAAATACGGAAGATACCACGTGGGAAACCGTGAACGTACCACATACCTTGGCATTAACATCGTTGGCTTTAGATGGTTTGCAAGATGAAAAAACTCAGCTCAAGTTTCATAGAAATGTAGGTTGGTACAGAAGAAATATAATGGTACCAGAGAACAACAATAAAGTGTTTTTAGAATTTGAGGGGGTACATCAAGTAACCGATGTTTGGGTTAATGGTAAACATATTGGTAAGCATGGTACGGGTGGTTATACACCATTTCATTTTGATATTACGCGGTTTGTGGATAAAGGAAAAGAAAACCAAGTAACCATTTTGGCGGATAATAGAAGAAGCATGGTAGTTCCTCCAGATCCAGGGCCTTTTGATTATGTAAAATTTAGTGGTCTGTATAGAGATGTGTATTTGGTAGAAAAGCATCCGGTGCATATTGGTTTTAATTGGGAAGCTAGGCATGCCGGGGTAACCATAACTACGCCAACGGTAGATGTGGTGAACAAGAATGCGACCATAGATATTAAATCCGTCGTAAAAAATACCAACGGCAAAGCTGAAAATGTGACAGTGATCACAAGAGTTATAGATGCTGAAGGTCTTGTGGTGCTAAAGTTGATCGATGATGCAAAAATTGCTCAAAATAGCAATTATGAGTTTGACCAAATAGGTAGTTTAGAGGATAATGTTCAATTATGGGATGTTGAGAATCCTTATTTGTATCGCGTAAATACAGAGGTTTTGCTAAATGGCAAATCTGTAGATGTCGTGGAGAACAATTTGGGGGTTAGAAAGTTTGAATTGAATCCCGATCGCGGGTTTATGCTTAACGGCAAACCAATAGAACTTATGGGTTTCAATAGGCATCAGCACTTTCCATATATAGGCGATGCGGTACCAGATGCCCTGCATTATAAAGATATGTTGCAGTTTAAAGAGTTCGGTTTTAACATTATGAGAACCGCACATTACCCACAAGATAATGCCATTTTAGACGCCTGTGATAAGCTGGGTATTCTGGTATATGAAGAAGCACCGTCGTGGATATCCATGAGCACGGATAAGGAGTGGTGGAACAATTTTGAACAATCGGAACGCGCTATGATTCGCAATCATAGAAATCACCCTTCCGTAATAATTTGGGGAGGAGGGATTAACCACAGAGGGTATGTGCCTGTAGCACACAATACCGCCAAACAAGAAGATCCAACAAGGCTTACCGCCTCACAGGGTTCACGGTGGACAGGTTGGCAAACATCTGGTCTAACAGATATTAATGCAAATATGCTTTACGGACCATTTATCTGGGACCGTGCAGAACCTATGTTCGCTATGGAAGGGCATCATGGACCGGAAGCCTTGGCACCGTTTATAAAAGATTCCCTAATGACAGGATTAATATCATGGACGGCCCATGCCTATTATACTTTTCATCCAACTCACGATAAGGCATCAAACAAAATAGACAGAACAAGAAGTGGCGGAATGACCATTTTTAGAAATCCTAGACCAGAGTTACACTGGTATAAGGCAGAGCTCGGAAAAGAACCCTTTGTATATATGCTGGAAGACTGGAAAAAAGGGCAAGATTCCATCACGGTCTATAGCAATGCAGAAAACGTAGAATTAAGTGTAAACGGTAAAACGGCAGCTACCCAAACCTCCTCAAAAGATACTATTTATAATGGTTTACACCATGCGCCCTTTATATTTAAAAATTTAAAATATGCCGATGGTGAGGTTAAGGCCAAAGCCATTTTTAAAGATGGAAAAACCAAAGAAGTAGTTCATAAAACTCCGGGAAAACCCTATGCCATAGAACTAATGGTAGATACCGTAGGTAGAAAGTTTACTGCAGATGGTGCTGATATTCTTATGGCCTACGCTACTGTTGTAGATAAGAACGGCACCGCAATTAAAGAGTACAATGGTAAGGTTACTTTTTCTGTAAGTAAGAATGCCATGGTGGTAGGTGATAATGCGAATATCAATGCCAACCCTATGTTCACGGAGTATGGTATTGCACCAGCATTGATTAGAGCAGGTACTACGGCAGGTGAGGTCAAAATTACGGCAAGTGCCAAAGGTTTAAAATCTGCCAATGCAAACGTGCAATTAACAGCCTATGACCCAAATGTTTTGGCAACGAATGCAAGAGCTATTTATGATTTTAAGAAAGTTAAAATAGACATGGGAGCCCATGACCAGTTGGTTCAATTCGGATGGGATTTTTGGCATGGCAAGGACGAGGAAAAGAGCAGCTATAAACTACCCCTTTTCAAAAACGCCGAAGTAAACCTGGCAACAAACAGCACTGATGGTGTTTTGCGCTGGTTGGGTGAAATGAACGTTATAGGTAAATACGGATTTGTGTATGGCGATGGTGTCCTTGGTATAGATGAAAATGGGTTAAGTATTAACTTTAAAGGACTACCAAAGGGAAAATACAAGTTGACCACGTACCACCATGCACCACAAAGTAATTCTGATGAAATGGATCCCAATAAGGATAAGTTGAAAGAGATACGAATTTTGAATATTCCCTACGAACGCAAATTAACCATATCGGCAGGGGAGAATACCAAAGAAGTTAAAGTCACGGAAGGTAAAATGATGCAGTTTCAAGAACCAGGTAATAGTACGATCCTATTTAATATACAAGATGATGGTACTGCAAAAGTTAATATTCAAGGAACAGCAGGAAAAGGAATTTGGTTAAACGGAATAGAATTGCAAGAATGGAACAAATAATCAGTAGAAAGTCGGGAAATAGTATACAATGTATTATCACGTGTTGCATGCTTTTTCTATTTATAGGTGAAGTGCATGGGCAACGTTATAGTCCAGAAAACGAAGATGTACGGGTTGGTCCGCCAAAACCGCCACTAGGAAAAAGATGGGTCATGAATCCCGATTTTTCAGATGAATTTAATGGTACAGCGTTAGATACTACAAAATGGTTGGATCATCACCCTACTTGGATAGGAAGAGAACCGGGATTATTCATGAAATCACAAGTATCCGTTGCTGATGGTTACTTACAGCTGAAAGGCGAAATGATGAAAAAGGACACCACAATAAATGCCTATGGTAGCAACAGGACATTTTCAATTGCCGGTGCTGCGGTAGTTTCCAAGAAGAAAACACAGTTCGGGTATTTTGAAACAAGGGTAAAAGCCGCGGCAACTACCATGTCTACTACATTTTGGTTTTCTACCGTAGGTAGTTTTAAAGGACCTAACGGTTGTGATAAATATGGCCTAGAATGGGATATTCATGAATCGGTTGGTAGATCAGGCGATTACAGTGGTAGCTATTTTGCAAGTGGAATGCACTCCAACAGTCACTTTTGGTATACTGATTGCGAAGGCGAGCGACATGATCGGAGGGCTGCTCAGGTAAGATTTGAAGATAACGAGGTAACCTCAGAAAATTTTCATGTATATGGTGGTTGGTGGCGTAATGAAAGTTCCGCTAGTTACTATTATGACCATAGAGAACCAAAACATCAAAAATTCTATAATAAAGTAAAGGAAAAACCATTTGATCAACCCATGTACATGCGTTTGGTATCTGAAACCTATCCTTTTCCTTGGATAGAGCTTCCAAACGAAAAAGAATTGTCCGATCCAAGTAAAAACGTAGTTTATTATGATTGGGTCCGCGCGTATAAATTAGAGGATATTTCAAAGAAGATATCTCATAGCCCTTTAGAAAAGGAATTACAATTGTATGATGAAAGTGTCATTTTTGATACTACGGAAATTACGTTAGGCAAGGGGTCTAACTTGGAAATTCCGATTTCCTATAAAGCAAACGAACCAAGGCAATTGGTTTTGGAAATCTATAATACGGCCGATGAAAAAATAGCTTCGGATAAAGTACAATTGCTTGCTGGTTATGGTCATTTTCGACATAAATTAAAGTTGAGCAACACGTTGAATGCAGATACCGAATATCGTTTACTTGCCAAATTACAACCTGTACAAGACGATGATAAAACCATTTTAGACCGTAACAACCTTATTTTAAAGATTAAATAGCTTAATAATCGTCTTTTAGAACCATTTATATTCCTAAATGGGTCATATGTAGTGCTGGTTTCGGGCAAATCATCATAATCTTGTTATAGACCTTTCAGTTAGTTATCAGTGCTAAGGTCTCATAGCTAGACTGGCTCAGGAAATTAATTGTTCATAGGATTAAATCTATTTCAAATGATAAAACACATCGGTAAAAAACTAGGGATTATTGCTGTAGTATTAGGAGCAAGCTATCAATCACATATATATGGCCAAAACGATAAATATGCAGAAACTTGGGAGTCTATAGCCAAGGTAAATGCTACGCCAGATTGGTTTTTAGATGCCAAATTGGGTATTTATGCACATTGGGGTCCGGTATCAAGTGCTTTTGAGGGAACCGAACCAAGCAAGCATTATGCAGGTTGGCATGGTATGATGATGTATAATGATGGTAAAATAGTTGAAACCAAAAACGGTAAACCCAGTAACAATTACCTCCATCATAAAAAGAAATACGGTAAACCATCAAAAAAAGGATATATAGAAATCATAGAAGATTTTTCTCCAACAGCTTTTGACGCCAAGGAGTGGGCAGATTTATTTGCAAAATCGGGGGCAAGGTTTGCCGGTCCTGTAGCCATGCACCATGATAATTTTGCGATGTGGGATAGCAAGGTAACCCGATGGAATGCTATGAATTATGGAGGTATTGATCCGTCTGCAGCACTAAAAAAGGAGATAAATCGAAAAGGCATGCGATTTATAGGATCTTTTCACCATGCATTTACCTGGAAATATTTTGGTCCTGCACACGCACACGGTAACATTGATCCTAAAGATTATGATTTGTATACCAACCCGCACAGTTTGGATAATGACACTCCAGATGAAGCTTTTAGGACAGCATGGTGGGCCGCCTTAAAGGAATATATTGATAATTACCAACCGGATATTATTTGGTTCGATTGGTGGTTAGAGAATCTACCGGAAGAAGACCGACTTAAGTTTTTGGCCTACTACTATAACAAGGGTAAGGAGTGGGGTAAGGAAGTAGCCGTTTGTTATAAAGAAGCAACCTTTAACGAAGATGTTGCTATAAAGGATTATGAACGCGGTAGACCAAATCAACCCAAACAGAATGCATGGCTAACGGATACTTCACCGGGAGCGTGGTTCTATAGACCCAATGCCAAATTTAAAACAGCCAATGAGCTCATAGATATACTTGCGGATATTGTGGCAAAAAACGGATTAATGTTGTTGAACGTACCACCAAACCCAGATGGTAGCATTCCACCGGAAATGCAAAAATTATTGACAGATATGGGAGCTTGGTTAGAAATTAACGGCGAGGCAATTTATGATACACGTCCATGGACCGTTTTTGGTGAAGGGCCCACTAGATTGCCAGAAGGTGGGCATAAAGTAGAGGAGAAGCTAAAAATAGAATACAATGAGAACGACATAAGATATACCAAGAAAGGCGATAAAGAATTTTTTGCTATTGTATTAGACGAGCCCAAAGGCGATGTAATCATGAAAACGTTGTCTACTGATATTGGAGCATTAAATTCAGCTATTCTAGAGGTGCAACTAATTGGTAGTACCGAGAAATTAAAATGGGAACGGAATGAGAAAGGTTTGGTCATTCAAAAACCATCCTCTTTTCCTACGGAATATGCCCATGCTTTTAAAATTACTTTAGAAGGTTACAAAGAGAATAATATTGGTGGAGATGTAGAGGCGCATATAGATTAATTTTTTCGATGATGAAATATTCGGTCTTTACTATCAAAAAGATGCTAATAGGTCTATACTGTATAGGTCTTGGCTGTATATTTTCCTTGCAATCACAGTCAAGGCCAAATGTTATTTTGGTACTAACAGATGACCAAGGTATTGGCGATTTGGGTGCGCATGGCAATAAGTGGTTAAAAACACCCGAAATTGATACTTTTTATAATGATGCCGTAAGAATGACCAATTTTCATGTGTCTCCGTTATGCACGCCCACTAGAGCCGCAATAATAACCGGTAAGTATCCAATAAGCAATGGGGCGTGGGCAACATACAAAGGTAGAGATGCCCTTTCCAATCCGGTGACCATGGCAGATGTATTTAAGAAAAATGGCTACAAAACCGCTTTGTTCGGAAAATGGCATTTAGGGGACAATTATCCCAACAGACCAACAGATTCTGGTTTTGACACGGCTATTCATCATTTGGCAGGTGGTATCGGTGAATTGTCCGATTATTGGGGAAACGATTATTTTGATGATGTCTACTATGTAAACAATCAACCTAAACAATTTAAAGGGTACTGTACCGATGTTTGGTTCAATGAGACCATAAACTTTATCAAGAACAATAAGGACCAACCGTTTTTTGTGTATTTGCCATTGAATGCGCCTCATGATCCGTTATATGTGGATGAAAAATATGCTGCCCCGTACAGACATTTAGAAGGCAAGGAAATAGTTAGTGCTAATCTTTATGGAATGATAGCCAATATTGACCATAATTTTGGCAAGCTGACCAAGTTTTTAAAAGCGGAAAAATTAGAAAAGAATACGATTGTCATTTTTATGTCAGATAACGGTACACGCTATGGGTATCAAGAAGCTGATAATTTAGGCTACAATAAGGGCTATAGCGGAATAAAAGGTAGCAAACAAGAAGGCGGACATAGGGTTCCTTTTTTTATTCGATATCCTGAAGCAAGAATTAATGGGGGTAAAGACAATAATACGTTGGCGGCTCACATAGACCTTATACCAACGCTGGCAAGTTTATGTAAACTAGATACGCCCGATACATTGGGTTTAGAGGGAGTTGATTTTTCTACCGTATTAAAAAATACAGATGCAATTTTAAAAGATCGAACGCTATTCCTGCATAATCGGCAAGACTGGAGACCGCCCAGACAAGAATCTGACGGACTTGTTTTACGCAACGAATGGCGATTACTACAAGGCAAAGAGCTTTACAATATAGTTACTGACCCCGTGCAAAAGA
The DNA here is from genome assembly GCF_001447995.1 of Maribacter dokdonensis DSW-8. NCBI lineage: Bacteria > Pseudomonadati > Bacteroidota > Flavobacteriia > Flavobacteriales > Flavobacteriaceae > Maribacter > Maribacter dokdonensis. The sequence continues at coordinate 130,278 of NZ_LDPE01000004.1, forward strand.
AAAACATAGCAAATGAACATCCGAAATTGGTCAAAGATTTACAAAGTGAGAATGCAACTTTTTATACATCGGCTATAGGTAATGATGTAATTAATGAAATACCGGTAGCTATTATAGGCACGGAACATCAAAAAGAAATAAAATTAACAATTCAACACGCCATTGGTGACGTTAACGGTATTTGGAAAACCGAACAAGTGGCTGCGGGTGTAAAAAATAAAAATAATACACACGCTATAGAGGTTGCAAAAGAGGGCATGTATACTATTTCATGTATGCGTTGGTCCAAAGAAGTACCTGGTCCTATTCTAGGGGTGCCAAATAAATTTCCTAAATCAAATTTTGAGTATGTGTCCATTTCTCCGGATAAGATAAGATTACGGATAGCCAATCAAATTTTAGAAAAGACTATTAACCCAAATGATCAGTCAATAGATTTTAAGGTGTTTTTGGAAAAAGGTAAAACGTTTTTGGTAGCGGACTTTGTGTCTGGCTCTGATACTTACGGAGTCTATTACATCTATATCAATAAAATTTGATATGCTTTTTAAAGTAAGATAGAAGAGATAATTATCATAAACGGGTAGTGAATTACAATACATTAAGGCTGGGTATTGTATTGTTTAACTATTTGTTGTTGAATGTGTTAGTTGTTTGTTCAGTTAATGTCTAGTAACGAAATAATGGGCTTTAAGAAAGGTATTTTAAATTTCAACTTTAAAGAATACATAAAAATTACCCTAAAAAAATTAATTAAACCTAAATTTTTATTTCATAAATGAGAATAATTAAAACATTACTAGGTATTTCTGTTGTGTTGGTATTTATAAGTTGCCAAGAGAAAGCTATAAAGTCAACTGAAAGTAATACGGGCGAAGAAGATAATTTGACTATAACCCAAGAGCAAATTGACCACTTAGGTATAACCGATGTTGAGCATTTAAGTGCGGCTTCAAAAAGAGCATTAGCTTGGCCAACCGATTTAGGAAATGAGTGGTTTTTAGAATTTAATCAACTAGAACCGTTAAAAGGCGATTTGGCATATGAAGAAGGTGTAATAAGAAGAGACCCAAGTGCCATGATCAAAGAAGATGGTAAATACTACGTTTGGTACTCTAAAGGTGTTGGGCCTACGCAAGGTTTTGATGGAGATATAGAAAACGAAAAAGTATTTCCTTGGGATCGTTGTGATATCTGGTATGCAACTTCTACAGATGGTATTACTTGGAAAGAAGAGGGAATTGCCGTTGCAAGAGGAGAAAAGGGCGCCTATGATGATCGATCTGTTTTTACAGTAGAGATTATGAAGTATGAAGATATGTACTATCTAACCTATCAAACTGTAAAATCACCGTACAATAAAAGAGTTAAGAACCAGATAGGTTTGGCTTGGTCAACATCTCCCAATGGTCCTTGGATCAAGAGCAAAGAACCAATTTTGAGTCCTGCAGACAATGGTATTTGGGAAGGTGATGATCCTAATGATCGCTTTTCGGTAAAGAAAAAGGGAGACTTTGATAGCCATAAAGTTCATGACCCCTGTATTCTACCTTTTAAGGGTAAATTCTACCTGTATTATAAAGGTGAGCAAATGGGCGAGGAAATTACATTTGGTGGCCGTCAAATAAGACATGGTGTCGCCATTGCCGATAATCCAAAAGGACCATATGTGAAATCTCCATATAATCCAATTAGTAATAGCGGACATGAAATTTGTGTATGGCCGTATAACGGAGGAATTGCATCCCTGATCACAACGGACGGACCCGAGAAAAATACCATTCAATGGGCGGAAGACGGTATAAACTTCAACATCATGGCGTCAATTCCAAGTCCGCCGCACGCTATAGGTTTAAACAGACCTGTTGATAGTGAAAAAGAACCTACAGAGGTTTTAAAGTGGGGGTTAACACATGTATATAATAGTAGGGACTATCAAAGTATAATGCGTTTTACCTCTCGTAAAAAAGAGAAATATTAGAATCTATGTACTTTATATGGTAGTAAAAATAAGCACCAGTTTTGATGAAGAATTAGCACTTCATGGATACAAGCTCATTCTATTGGTATTTCTAGTTGTTGGGCAATGGTGTTCAGCGCAGAACAAACCCAATATTGTTTTTATCCTTGCCGATGATGCCGGTTATGCAGATTTTGGTTTTCAAGGAAGTAAAGATTTCAAAACCCCATATTTAGATGAGTTTGCCAAAGAGAGCGTTCGTTGCACTCAAGCCTATGTAAGTGCTGCCGTTTGCGGTCCGTCAAGAGCAGGTTTTTTAACCGGTAAGTACCAACAGCGCTTTGGTTTTGAGGAAAACAATGTACCTGGTTACATGAGTACTTCTGGAGTAACAGGTGATGATATGGGCTTACCGTTAGATCAAAGAACCATTGCCAATGAATTAAGGCAACAGGGTTATACTACCGCCATTTTTGGTAAGTGGCACATGGGCAACGCAGACAGGTTTCACCCCACCAATAGAGGTTTTGATGAGTTTTACGGATTTAGGGGAGGGTCTCGTAGTTTTATGCCCTATGATGAAACCAATAAAATCGATAAGAACGAAAACAGATTAGAGCAGGGTTTTGGTAATTATCTAGAGCACAAAGGATATTTAACGGATGTACTGGCAGATAGAACCAATCAATTTATAGCTCAAAACAAAGACCGTCCATTTTTTATATATCTGTCCTTTAATGCCGTGCATACGCCAATGCAGGCAACAAATGAAGATTTAGATCAATTTCCAAATTTAACTGGAAAGCGAAAACAACTGGCAGCAATGACCTTGGCCATGGATCGGGCATGCGGTAAGGTGTACGATCAATTGAAGAAGCTAGATTTATTGGATAATACAATCATTGTATTTACCAATGATAATGGAGGACCAAGTGATGCCAATGCGTCATTGAATAAACCCTTAAGTGGCACCAAGGCAAATCATTTAGAAGGTGGTGTTAGGGTTCCGTTTTTAATTTCTTGGAAGGGAATTTTACAGGGCAATACAACATACGATTATCCTATTTCTTTGCTGGATATGTACCCAACATTCAGCACAATTGCCGGTGTTGAGGCGGCTAATTTAAAGGGGTTGGACGGAGTTGATATTTTGCCTTTTTTGAAAAAAAATAAGAGTGGTCGCCCACATGAAACTTTGTATTGGAAAAAGGAAAATAGGGCTGCTATCAGAGAATTGGATTGGAAATTAATTAGATATCCAGATAGACCTGCAGAGCTCTACGATGTATCAAAAGATACTGCCGAGGAATATGATTTGGCATTGCAATATCCAAATAGAGTTAGGGCAATGTACAAAAAGCTATTTCAGTGGGAGCTAGGTCTAGAACGACCAAAATGGCAACTACAGCGCAAGTTTGAAGGAAAGGCCGCAGAAAGAATGGATGCGTACAGTGCTCCAAAAATAAGAATGAATAAAGATTAACACAGCACATGAAAACAAACGTAGAACATTTTGGGACTATTGAAGATAATGACATACAGTTGGTTACGTTGATAAATGACCATGATGTAGAAATTAAAATTTCAAACTATGGAGCCACCATAACCTCTATTAAAGTACCGGATAAAGAAGGGAATATAGATGAAATCGTGTGCGGATTTGATGACTTAGATAGTTACTTTTCACCGGCATATACCAGTAACGCCCCATACTTTGGAGGTACTGTAGGGAGATATTGTTCTCAAATTAAAGATTCAAAATTTACATTGGAAGGTGTTGATTATCAATTAAATAAAATAGTTGGTGATAATAATCTTCACGGAGGCAAAAAAGGGTTCGATAAGAAAATTTGGACCGTTGATACCTATGATGAAAACAAGGCATTGGTTACCATGAAATTGGAAAGTGGGCATTTAGAAGAAGGCTTTCCTGGCAATGTGGTTGTCTGGGTAACTTTTACCATATCCAATACCAATGAACTACAGATAGATTATATAGCTACTACGGATCAGAGTACACCGTTCACCATCACCAATCATTCTTACTTTAATCTATCAGGATTTAAAGATGATGTTTTGCAGCACACAGTTAAAATAACATCGGATAAAAAACAAGTTTGGGACGATACGGGAGCGGCAATGGGCAATAATATTTCAGTACTAGGCAAGCAGGACGATTTAAGAACACCTAAGAAAATAATTGATGTTCATGACGCCATGGGAGACGGTTTTGAGCATTATTATCTGTTTGATGAAAAGGGTTTTGAGCTAGGTAAGGTAGCTGAAATTACAGAGGAAAACAGCGGTAGAAGTTTGGAAGTATATACGACCGAACCGGGTATGCTTTTTTACACCGGTAAGTATACTTCAGACGAATTAAAAAGGGAGACAGGCTTGCAATATGGAAAATTTAGGGGATTGTGCCTAGAGACACACCGATACCCGAACGGACCAAATATTACCAATGCCCCCAAATCTATTTTAGATAAAGACGAAACCTACCGAAGTACGACCATTTTTAAATTTGGCTGGTAACCATAAAATAAACTAAACCAAAAATATACTAAGATGATAGAAGGAGTATCGTTGGCAATTTTTGCCGGATTAATGCTGGGTCTTTATGCCCTGCCAGAAAAATTTACCAAAGACTTTAAATATGAGAACACTTGGAGTTTGTTTTTTCTACTCACTATGTTCGTTGTACCAATATTTGCTTCGTTAACGCTCATTAACGGGTTCGGTGAAATATTCGGTAATATGCCTATGGATATATGGGTAAAGATGGGACTTACCAGTTTCTTATGGGGAATAGGGGTAATGATGTGGAGCAAGGCAATTAATCACATAGGGCTTTCATTAGGCTTTTCCATTTTTATAGGAACCATAATTCTAGTGGGTTCATTATTACCTTTTATAGAAGACGGTTTACCGCCAACCAATGTACTTACCTTTATTTTAATTGGAATTTTTATTGTGTTGGTCGGCGTTATCTTAAATGGTAGGGCAGGTATTTTAAGGGAAAAGGATGAAGCCGGTACCAGTGATAAAAAAGGTTCTATGGTTACCGGTATTATGATTGCCGTAGTTGGTGGGTTATTGGCAACCGGTTTCAGTTATGCAAACGCAGCAGGTAGACCTTATTTACATAAAGCAAGTATAGCTCAAGGAAATGCAGATTGGATAACTGCCGTAGCGGTAATGTTCCCTATATTTTTAAGTGGAGGTATTGTAATGACCGCATATTTCTTGTGGCAATTAAGTAAGAACAATGCTTGGGGCAACTTTAGGACTCCGGCATTCGGTAAAAACGTAATATTGATATTAATAATGGCAGTTTTCCATTATGCCGCATCGGCATTATTTGCGTACGCCGCATTTAAATTGGGTAGCTCTGGTAATACCGTAGGTTATGCTATTTTCAATACATCATCTGTGGCCACGGCAATTGTTAGCGGTCTAATTACCAAAGAATGGATCAATGCCTCTTCAAAAGCGAAAAGTTTTCTATATGCAGGACTTGCGTTGATGATTACGGGTATTGTGGTAGTTGCATATTCTAACGGCATAAACTAGCGAAGATTTTTGTTTTGAATAGCTAAAGTGCAAATTGTTTAAAAAGCGGGGGGTTGTAGGTCTTCCGCTTTTTTAATTTTTATTCTTTTCAAGTTCAATTGTTTAGATCAATTTTTAAATAGCTGTATCTCGTCATCGTTATTGCCTACTAGCAGTCCAGTTTTGCCATTATTGAGATTTATGGACTTTAATGCCTTTACATTTTTTGGGGCGAAAAATCCGCTTGTTAATCTATTTTGGGGTGTAAAGTGTCCCTCTTTTGTGCCCAAGAGTATCAACCCGACCGAAGCATCAGCTCTTGTGGTCTCAATTTCAGATTCAAATTTGTTTCCTGCCAAAGCAATATCCGTTACTCCGTCAGCATTGAAATCCCCTGTAACAAAGCCGTTAATACTAGAAAATTGTGCTGGGTAGGGTAAAGGAGTGAGCTTGGCATTACCATCATTGAACCTAATGATTACCGAAGCAAATTCATAAGCATTAAGCTGTAGGGCATTATCAATACCTTCACCGATAATTTGTCTTAGGTTGGACTTGGAAAATTGAGTAAAGGTTTGAAATTTTCTATCCAATCCGGGGAGCTGTTCTGAGCTACACTGTAACCCCCTGATCGGTACTTGTCTGCCTTTGTAGTCTTTCGCCAGAAAAATATCATTAGTTCCGTTTTGATCAAAATCGCTCGCAAAAACTTTAAAAGGTTTTTTGTCACTTGCTGTAAACTTATAATTGAGGCCTAGGTTACCTACTAAAAGCTCGTTAATGCCATTTTGATCAATGTCTGCGACAGTAATGCAGTTGTACCAGCCGTTAGTTTTGCTTAAACCATAAGAGGTAGTTTCATTTTGTAGTTTGCCATTGTTGGCTTTAAATATGGTTATTGGCATCCATTCCCCAACAATAATCAGTTCTTTTGTATTGTCGCCATCAATATCTGCATATGTAGCATCGGTAACCATACCAATATGTTCAAGTTCTGGAGCCATTTCTTTTGTAACATCGTTAAAGTTTCCATTATCGTTCAATAAAATTAGACTTTTGGGTGCTTTGGGATATTGACCGGGGACTAATCTGCCCCCTATAAAAAGGTCTAGGTCACCGTCATTATCAATGTCAAAAGGTAGAGCGCAACCACCACTTTCAGCACTGATCATCATTTCTCTTTTTTCGGTAAAAAGCCCCTTACCATTGTTGAGGTAGAGTCGGTCTTTGAGTAGGGGAGAGTTCTGGGAAAATTCATTTCCGCCGCTGACTACATATAGATCCAAGTCTTGGTCATTATCTACATCAAAAAATACGGCATCGACATCTTCATATTTGGCATCGGTCAACAAAATAGGATGGTCTTTTTTTTCAAATGATCCACTAGCTGTTTGTTGGTAAAGAGCTCCTGGACTACCAGATGCACCGCCTACGTAAAAGTCCTCTAAACCATCGTTATTAATGTCGCCCACGGCAATGCCAGGACCTTCGGTAGATAGTTTATGTGGTAGTAATACCTGAATTTTAAAATCGTCAAACTGGTTTTCTCGATGTTCGTAGACGGAAGAGAAAGAAGTGTTGGTTACATCTTTAAACAATGTTTGCTTTGTTATGGACTTATCAACAGGCTGTTTTGCTTCTTTATAATCGATAATGAGATTGCTACTAGAAGCAACATTTTGAATTAGATGTTCTTTACCGTCTGGCCAGACTATAGAGATGGAGTCTATTTTCGATATTTTTCCAAGCCCAAAATGGACAATAGGTTCTACTGAAGATAGATAGCCGCGCACCGTTTTAAATTCATGGAATTGTATGCTGTCATTAGTTTTTAACGTGATTTTTGTACCTAGGCCATCTTTATTGGTCTCAGGGCCCTTTAATTTAATTTTTAGGAATTTGTTTTCAGTAGTATTGCTCAAATTTTCGTAGAGAAATGCGGGGTCATCCACATTGTTGACGATCAGGTCTAAATCGCCATCATTGTCCAAATCTGCAGTTGCGGCGCCGTTAGAAAAGCTTTGTTGGTCCAAGCCCCAAGCCTTGCTCATGTTGGTAAATTTTAGGTCACCTTGGTTTTTATAGAGGTAATTAGAAATTTTATTTTGCTTGAACAGTGAAATAATATGCTGTGCATTTTCTTCATTACTGCGTTGTGCCGCCTGTGCACTTTGCATATACTGTCTAAATTTTATGGTTGCATCTTTATCCCAAATATCTCTTTTGAATCCGTTTGTAATGAAAATATCCCTTAAACCATCATTATCAAAATCACTGGCAAGGCATGCCCAGCTCCAATCTGTTTTGGCAATACCGGAGTATTGTGAAACATCGCTAAAAAAACCGTCTCCACGGTTTTTTTGAAGCATGTTATGCATATACTGATAATGAAAACCATTGTTTTTCATACTATTGAATAGTTGGGTATTCATGTCTGCCATAGTAGTTTTGGAGCGTTCGTAATCTTCTGGCATCATTTCTAACTGTATAATATCTTCCCAGCCATCATTATCTAAATCCGCTATATCTACACCCATGGCGTAAAAGGGTATGTGGTTGAACCTAGACTTTAATTGTTCGCTGAAATTTCCTTTGCCTTGGTTCATATATAGGTAATCTCGTTCTAGATAATCATTGGCAACAAAGAGATCCACTTGTCCGTCTTTATCTACATCAGAAGTAACTAATCCTAATCCGTAACCAAAATTGCCGTTAATACCCTTTTGCTGGCCTACTTCTTCAAATTTTCCGTAGTTGTTTATATAGAGTTTGTCTCTGTACAATTCATCTTCATTGGCCTTACCGGCTAAAACCTGCTGGTAATTGAGAAAAAAGTGTTCAGGTCTGTTGGTTAGATAAAGGTCCAGGTCATTATCGTTATCCATATCAAAAAAGGAAGCCATTACAGAAAATCCTTCATCGGCCAGTCCGTATTCAACTGCAGACTCTTTAAAAGTGTTATCGCCTTGGTTGATATAAAGAAGGTTACTTCTTTCTTGCGGAGTATCTTGCCAGCCACCTCTACATATATAAATATCTGTTAGTCCGTCAGCATTGACATCTGCCATGACTACGCCGTTATGCCAACCGTCTTGTTTGGTAAGATTTGCTTTTTCTGTAATATCTTCAAAAGTGAAATTTCCTTTGTTAAGGTATATTTTATCTGGGGCTTCATTGGCGGTAAAATAAATATCCGATAATCCGTCATTATTAATATCTGCTACGGCAACACCTGCACCGTTGTATACATAGTTGAAAATGGCAAAAAAATTATCATAGTTTTCGGCAATCGTATTTTTAAATTTGATTCCTGAATCTTCGGGCTGTACTAATTTAAACAGTGGTGTTTCTTTGGTATTCTTCATTTTTTGAGCCACTTCTTTATCTTCACAACTATGAAATAGAAAGCTGATCGATAATACAATTATTACGGTTTTAGGGGCTAGAAAACGGTGAAGAAACATATACTGTGTTTTAGCATAAAAGCCTATTCAGAAATGGTGAATAGGCTTTTTGATTATTTGTTTAAGATATTAAAAATATATTACTAGTAACCAGGGTTTTGCACCAGATTAGGGTTAATATCCAACTCTGATTGAGGTATTGGCCAGCGTATTTCAAAATCTTGAAATTCAGGTCCTGGATCGCCAGCATTTGGTCCACCTTGTGTAATACCGGATATTGCTTCATGGTAAACACCAAAACGTATAAGGTCGTTTCGTCTCCACCCTTCAAAGCATAACTCTTTTCTACGCTCTTCTAAAAGTTCTGTTGCATTATCGTCTTGTGAACCTACAACCATATCTGGAACAGCATCTGTAGTCATTCTAGCTCTTGCTCTCAATCTGTTTACGGTAATGTCCAAATCTGCCTGAGTTAGTTTGCCTTGCCCGTTTAAAGCCTCGGCGTACATTAATAGAACATCTGCGTACCTAATGTAAGGGTTGTCAAATGGTGTATCGTTAGGATAGCTATTTGGTTTTTCGGCATGCCATTTCCATCCTCTCCAGTTATTCATTGGTACCGTATGCGTTTCAGGATCAGAGAATCCTTCTTCTGGAGTAAAATCATTTGCATTGTGCTTTGCGATATTATTAAATAATCTTACATCTTCTCTGTCAAAAGATGCTTCAAAGCTATGGTTGATAAAACAAGTACCCCAGCCTCCACCGTTGTTTACGTTACCGTTTGGACCATAAAAAGTACTTAATAGTCCACCTTCTCCACGTGCAGGACCATCCATGCCAATAGAATACACCATTTCTACACTTTGCTCGTTGCTAAGATTGAAAACCTCTCTGTAATTAGGTAAAAGATCATAAACACCGCTATCCATTACTTCTTTTAAAACAGTTTCGGCACTAGCCAATTTATCTGTTTGATTAAGGGGAAAGCCACTCATTTGTAAATAAACTTTACCTAATAAAGATTTAGCTGCGCCCTGAGTGGCACGACCGCCACCTTGTTCTTCCGGAAGTACACTTGCGGCTTGTTGCAAGTCTTGTATGATGAAGTTATAGGTTTCTTCCGGTGTAACTTGACTCACTTCTACAGACTCCAAATCTGTAGTTTCACTTGTTAATAACGGAATGTTTTCATACGTGGATACTAAAGAAAATAATACCATTGATCTTAAGAACTTAGCTTCGGCAACGAATTTAGTTTTAGATTCATTATCGATTTCATCTTCGTTCATTGCTTCAATTCGGTCAATTGTACTGTTGATTCTGTTCAATGCAACGTATAAATTCTCCCAAATAGATCGCACTACACCATTAGAAGGTGTTAATTGATGCTGATAGATAAATTTTCTATCACCGCCCCATGGCGGAACAACAACTTCGTCAGCAGCTATAGAGCCCCAATGAATGCCCCAGCCATCTTTACCATTTGCGCCAGATGAAACTATTGGTTGTACGGCATCGTACGCACCAATAAGATAGGTTTCCGCACCTTTGGCGTCTACCAAGAGAGCATCTGGAGTCAAGAAATTACTGGGTGATTCAATTAAAATATCATCATCACAAGATGACACAAGCAGCAGTCCCGCCGCTAGAGTTAATATTCCGTAAAATTTAGTTTTTTTCATCTTTTAATTTTTTTGTTCTTTAATTAGAATCCTACGCTTAAACCTAATCTTATAGTTCTTGATCTTGGGTAAGAGTCTGCATCTAGACCTGGAGTAAGTTGATTGTTGCCAACACTTACGTCTGGATCGTATCCTGAGTATTTTGTGAAAACATGAAGGTTATCTACAGCGGCATATACCCTACAGCTTTTAAGGCCAATGTTTTTCTTTACTCTGGTAGGTAATTCATAACCTAAAGTAACATTGCTAATTCTGAAATACGATCCATCTTCAATAAATGACGAATAAGCAGTTCCATTAATACCGGCATCGCCATCTCCCCAAATAGAAGGGATATCTGTATCAGGGGTTTCTGGTGTCCAACGATTAGCAACTCTGCCATATTTATTTAAAAATGGAATAGCTTGGGCCGTACCTTTACTAAGGCTTTTTAAATAAACATCATTACCATAAGACCATTGGGTAATTACTGAAAGATCTAAGTTCTTGTATCTAAAGTTATTGGTAAAACCACCAAAGTGTTTTGGTAATGCATTACCAATGATTTTTCGGTCATCAGAATTTACAATGCCGTCTGCAGCGTCTGGTACACCGTCACCATCAGTATCAACGGTAAGTTGATCTACGAATTTTGGCATACCCGGTCTGTATTTCGTGTTATCTGGCTGACCTGAGGAAAGCACGGTACCTTCTTTTAACTCGTAAACCACATCATACCAAGCAACACCTTGATCTGCAGCGTCTTGTCTAACTTTTGCGGCAGCTTCTTCATTTGATAATCCGTCAAAAGCGGCAAAATCACTATAGTTGTAAATACCATCGACTTCTAAACCATACATGGAACCTAAAGATTCTCCTACTTTTACTATGTAATCATCTTGTATTTGATTGTCACCAATAGAGTTTACCAAAAATTGATCAGCATCACCAAGGTCTAGGACCTGGTTATCATTGAAACTGATGTTGAAGTTAGTTGTCCACCCAAAGTTTTCATTGTCAAAGTTTACTGTGTTCAGGGCAAATTCAAGACCCTTATTTTCTACTTTTCCTAAGTTTTTAAATACTGTTTTAAATCCGGTAGTTGATGGTAATGGAACTTCTAATAAAAGATCAGAAGTTTCTTTACGGTAATAATCTGCCTCTAAAGAAATTCTATCATTGAACATTCCAATAGAAAGTCCGGCATCAAACTGTTGTGTAGTTTCCCAAGTTAATTCTTCATTTGCCAGTTGTTGAATTGCGGCTCCGGTAACCAATTGGTTTCCGTTCAAAATGGTACTTGCTACACCAGCTTGAGCAAAAGATCGGTATGAACCAATGGCGGTATTACCGGTTTCTCCAAAACTTGCCTTAATTCTAAAACGATTTAAGGTGTTGTTTTCTTTAAGAAAGTTTTCATTTGCAACGTTCCAGGCAGCACCTACCGAAGGAAAGAAACCATACTTTTTACCCTCTGCAAATCTAGATGAACCATCATATCTAGCACTGGCATTTAATGTGTATTTACCTTTGTAATCATATTGAACCCTAGCAAGATACGATTGTAGAGCTGTTTTGGTAAATCCAGATGAATTAGGTAAGGTCTCCGTGGCAGAACCCAAATTGTTTAGGTTTACGCCAGGGAGATCAAAACCTGTTGCTGCTGAATTGTTGAATTCAAATGTATTCTGTTGCTCTTCATAAACCGCCGTAGCATTCAAAGAGTGGTCTCCATAAACCTTGCTGAAGTTTAAATTTTGCTCGGTTATTATACCAGTTCCCATGTTGTTGTTTACGAATGCTCTACCATTTGCTGTTCTACCCCAACTGATTTTCTCTGAAAAGTATGCGGTACCTTTAGTAGAGGATATATTACCTCTAACGGATGACTTAAAGGTAAGTCCGTCTGCCAAGGTATATTGAATATACACACTACCGAAAGATTGAAATGCGGTTCTATTATTACTGTTGAATTCTAGGGTAGCCAAAGGATTGGTAATATCACCATCTCTTACCGAGATTATTCTGCCGTTCTCATCATATTCGGCATCATCATATCTATTGATACCTTGTACTGGTGTAAATAAAATAGCACTTGTAATAATACCGTTTCTACCATTTCCATTTTCATTGGCTGCGTTAACTATTCCGCTATTTTTATTAATACCCAAATTAAGGTTCATACCGGCCTTAAGTTTATCGCTTATATTTTGATTGATGTTTAGGTTACCATTATACCTTTCAAAATCAGATGTTTTTACGATACCCTCTTGATTTAAGTAAGAGAACGAGGCTGAATATGTGTTCTTGTCACCACCACCGCTCATAGATACTTTATAGCTCTTGGTAATCGCTGGTCTGGTAATTTCTTTTTGCCAATCTGTAACCAATACACGAGAATCGCTTAAATCCAATGGTGTACCATCATCATATCTAAAAGCTCTGGTGTAAGTATCCTCAGCATCTGGGTTCCATGGGAAATAATCGTTCCAGAAGTCTACATATTCTTGACCGGTCATCAAATCTAATGGTCTGGCCAATGTAGATACACCTGTAAACGTTTCAAAGTTTAAAGACGCCCTGCCTTTTTTACCTTGTTTTGTCGTAATAATGATCACACCATTAGCTCCTCTAGAACCGTAAATAGCTGTCGCTGAAGCATCTTTCAATACCTCAATAGATTCAATTGAGCTAGGGTCTATTGTTGATAGCGGACTTGTAGAGGAATTTCCGATACCTACAGCAGTACTGGCGGTGTTACCTTGTAAAGCAAAACCGTCTATCACATAAAGTGGGTCGTTACTGGCCGTAATAGAACTACCACCTCTAATTCTAATATTAAAACCAGACCCTGGTTCACCACCAGATTGTACCACCTGTACACCCGAGGCCCTTGCAGCAAGACCTCCTTCAAAAGAAACAGGTTTTACTTTATCAAGTTCATCCGCTTTTACAGAAACAATAGAACCGGTAAGGTCTTTTCGTTTAGAGCTACCATAACCAATGATAACAACCTCGTCCAAGGCAGATACATCGGTCGTCATAACAACATTTAAATTGGTTTTGCCATTAACGGCAACTTCTTTAGCCTTGTAACCTATATAGGTAAAGACTAGTACATCGTTTGATTGAGCTTTAATGGTATAGTTACCATCAAAATCAGTGGCAACCCCAGAAGTGGTTCCTTTGACAATAACGGACACACCGGGTAAAGGACCTGATTCATCGCTTACATTACCTTTAACATTTAAGTCTTGGGCATGCATAAATTGGACACTTATTATTGAGTATAATAATAAGAACCAAAATGTTTTTGAGTTAAGTTGTGTTACTCGCATAGTTTGTTAATTTTCAGTTACTGCAATATTTAAAAAAATGTTAAATTTTTACGATACATATGATTTAGAGAGCAGTACATATGGTTTTTGAAATAATAAATGGTAGTATTTTGGCGAATTGATAAAATTTGTGGTAAGCCATTAACCATCTGTGTTATCTGTGGTTGAATTGATTATGTGATATTTTAGGCCTATGCTAAGACTTTGAACAGCCTATTATGATCATTGGATGTAATTGTATGCTGTAGTGGAATTATTGACGAAATATGACAAGCAAGAATGCATAGGCACTTACTACAGCGCCTTAGTTCTTGGTTCGGGTTAATAGTATTACCCAATCTCCTTGACTTTTCTTTGGTGCACTGCCCAAATCTACCTTTTGACCGCCTTGCACTTTTTTTATTTTTGAAGAAATTAATTTTCTCCCAATTTTTGGGTTGTACCACATTACTTTATACGGGTAATTAGATTCACTTAAGTCAAGGTTCGCCGTAATTGCGCTGTTGAGGTATACCACATAAGTATGGTTTTGTTTTGCCAAGCAGTATATGGTATTGTCGTTGTCCTTGTTGCCAACCAGTTCATTATGGTTGGTCATGTTCCAGTATTCAATATTGTTATTGGCAAAGAATTGTAAAGCATTATGGGCTTGATCCCAGAATAAATCACGTGAACGGTAATCTTCGCAGGTCAGGTCAGAATGTTCATGCTTGTATCCAAAATACCATTCGTTTCCCCAGCCGCCAGCCATAAGTGTTCCCCACAGTCCATTTCTTCTGGCTAGATCATGATTTGGGTTTTCGGTATCAGGTAACAGGGCATGTTGAGCGTCCCCTGGCTCATCTACGGCAACTGCCCATTGCTTGCCCGCATTTTTTGAAGCGGACAGCCAATGCAGTACTTCTTTATGGATACTTGCAAAATCCGCTCTATGTGTTTGCACAGAAGGTCCGGTGATACCAGAATCAAGTCCTAATAAATCGTCGAATTTTATGCCGTTATGTATTACCAAATGATGATTGTAAGGATCGTGGTTTTTAAAATAATGAGCCATTGCCAAGCGCTGCATAGTATCTTGTGGCGGGGTAGTAGGGTTTTTTACCCATTCACCATTTTCTTCGCAAAGATTCCAGTTGAGGGCCAGGTGATGTCCAAAACGCGCAATTAATTCTCTGTAATATAATTTACTGTTGGCACCAACCCCACCATTATCCAACAAGCCTTGGTTTTCTACTTCTAAGGTTTTAAAGTGTAAAAACAATCCCATTTTCTGGGCATGGCTAAATACTATTTCCCATTGGTCCAGTTTAGAAACATCCATACGATCCCAAGTATTGTAATCAACGTAGGGAAACACATTTTTGTCATCACCCTTAATATTGTTCGTTATGAAAGAAAACGCATTAAGGCCTTTGCTAGATAAATAATTAAGTGCGCCGATCATTCCTTTGCCCTTATCATCTTTCCAAACAGGGTCATCGGTTTTCCAATCTTGAATATGTGGCGACCATGTTTTTATAAAATTATCTCCATGGCCGTCATTATGAAAAGTACCGTCAAAATCTGCATATGCCAGAAAGTTCTCAGGTGCATCTGCACCTTGTTTTAAGAAGTATTCATTGGTTTCCGCAAATTTTAAATAACGCTCACCAACATGTTGTAATCTACCCTTTGCCCTAAAGTCTTTACCTTCTTTATCGGTTTTTGAGATGGTAAAACTGCCTTCATGACCATCCATAAATTCTGCGCTTACACCGGTATCTATTTTATCGCTTACAGCGCTCCAGTTTCCTTTTCTAAAATCAACTTTATAATTCCATTCTCCTATTTCATCTGGGGCAAAATGAACTTTCCATTTATTACCGGCTGTTGCAGAGGTCTCACCTGCATTTCCATCCGCAGCAAAATATCCTGGTACTAGATAAGTTTTATTGGTGGTACTGTGCGTAAAAAGAACGTTGAGCCTGTAATTTGTAAAAGGGTTGAAATCTGCATCTTCAGAAGACTGTGGTCCATCAAAAATTATAGTGACTTTATGCCATTTTTTAAGCTCTCCTTGTAGCTGGTAATCAATATTCTTAGGGCTTTCTTGAGCGTACAATTGGTTTGCAAAAAAGTAGCTTAAAAATAGGAGTACAGTAATAATGATCTTAGAGCGTATCATGGCAACAGTATTGGTTAAAACTTTATTTTTCTTTAAGGGCTTTGTTTTGAGCCTCAATACGTTCTTGTTGCTTTTTGCTTAATCCGTATTCATAATAATCGCTTGGTTTGTAATGCCAAATATTTGAATGTGTTTTCATTTCTTGATCATCCACATCTAGGCTAAGATCACAATCAAATCGCATTAAAATAGAATGTTGTTTGCCTTTTGTACCTGCGGTTATGGCATGCGATATTCCCCAAGAGATACCCTTGCCATAATCTGTATTGGTAAATGCATCCGGCACATACGGTCCGCCGGCAATTGGCATTAATGAATTGGTAATAGCGGCTATGGAGAAATTTACTCCGTCAGGAGCGTATTGTATAGTAAAATGTTCGTTACCGTCTTTGATGACTAAAGCCGCAATACCCTCTTTAAAAGGAAATAAAGTGGTTTCATGACCTGAATTCAAAACCGGATTTAATGGGTTCTTTGTAAAAGGACCAAGTGGATTATCGGCTGTAGCTAACCCCTGCATACGTACTAATCTAGGGTCGCCATCAAAATCTGACTTATAATACAGATAAATTTTATCGTTGTAAACAAGTGGGTATGGGTCGTGAATGGAAAATTGGTCCCATTCTCCTTTTCCACCATTGGGTATTACGATTTTGTTGTGGGCTGTCCAAGGCCCGTCAGGTGAATCGGCATATGACACGGCAACAGGGCAATCATCGCCTCTTTTGCCACTGGCTTCCATAAAACCTTGATAATACAAATAGTACTTTCCTTTATAAACTAAAATATCTGTAGTTGAAACAGATCGCCATCCTACGTTAGGTTTTTCCGGTCTTTCTATGGCTACACCTTGTTCTTTCCAAGTAATGCCATCTTCGCTTGTGGCATACCAAATTTCGGCAAGGTCCCAGTCGCTAGAAGGTATGGTGTCATTACTTTTGGCCGCACCTTGTGGAGGTGTACTGGTATTTCTATAAGTATACCAAACATAATATTTACCGTTATGAAATATAACCTTTGATGGATCTCTTCTTGATATTGTGCCATCGCCATTGCTATAATCCAACCCTTTTAATTCGGTATATTTAAATTGGGAATATAGCTCGTTATCTTCTGGGCGTGGAGCTAAATATTGATCATAGTTACGTTGCATTGCCAAGCTTAGCGGTTGGTCAGGTTTCTCCTTAGGTAGATGAAACGGAAAAGCTTTTTGGGCATTCAAAGAACAACCTAAAAAGCCAGAACAAAGTAGTAAAGTAATGCGCTTAAAAGCCATAATTAAATAGTGTGTTTGATTATGTTTTCAAGATAATGCAAATACAACCCGTTTAAATTAAGCATAGAAGGCATTATTGCAACAAGTGTTCAAAACACTACCACAAATGATTATTGAATGTTTAAAACAACATTGTTAGGGAGTTATAGCTTGGTTTTTTCGATATTTTCCCGGGGTAGTGCCGGTAATTTTTTTAAAGGTTCTGGAGAAGTAAGAGAAGTTTTCCATGCCTATTTTATGGGCTATTTCTTCTAGGGAATGGTTGGTGGTCCATAACAGTAATTGAGCACGTTCAATTCTTTTGGTCTGGATGTATTTTAAGGGTCTCATATTAAACTGTTGTAAAAACAACCTTGAAAAATGATCTGTACTCATATGGTACTTTTTTGCCAAATCCTGTACTTCTAGGCTTTGGTTTAAATGTTCGGCAATATAAACAAGGACATCATTTAATCTACCAGTGGAAACATTGGCATTGGTTGCAGGTTCATTTTCAATAAAACGAGAAAGTAAAATGGTCAGTATACCTTGGGTCTCTAAATAACGTTGGGTGTTCATTTGGGCATTGTCCTTGTTAAATTGCAAAAGTTTTTGCGGTTTATGTGAGTAAGCTTTTGGGTCACTGTTTACAATTTTTCTTTTTGGGTACATCTGTGTTAGGCGTTCAAAGAATAAATGATCCCCTTCTTTTAGGGGAACTTCATATCTAAAAGACCGTAAATTGTATATAGAAAGCCCGGGTCTTATTTCTTCAAAGAAACTGATGTAAAACTGCTCATGATAATTTTCGCACTTGTACGTATTATATACATAGCTGGGTATAAGGTACATATGACCTTCTTTTAAAGTGTAGGTTCTGTTGTTGTGATAGAGGGTTGCAGACCCCTTGGTAACATAGCATAATCGGGTAAACGGACTTATTACATTATCAAAATTCCATGCTGTGTCAAGTTTGGCATAGCCGGAATGCAGTAAGCTTATTTTAAGGGATTGTAGTAGTTGAAGCATAAATAAAACATTTGTTGCACTTAAAAGAATATATGTACAGGTGTCATCAGAACAAGTGAATTAACTTTAGTTACAACTAATTCAACGTACTGATGAAAAAAGATAACAAACACTCTAAGGTGGTGAAAAAGTCGGAATTGAACAAAAATACTTTTCAAGTTTCAAGAAGAAGTTTTATTACAAAAACAGCTTTGGCCGCCGGGGCGGTTACAATTGTACCAAGACATGTGTTGGGAAAAGGATTTACTGCTCCCAGTGATAAAATTAACCTTGGTTTTATAGGATTGGGAAAACAATCTAGGGGGCTGGCAAAGAACTTTATAAAGAACAATGCCGAAATTATAGCTTGTTCAGATGTTTGGACTACCAAAAACGATTGGTTTAAAAATCACGTAGCTCAAAATCAGTTGGAGATAAACAATTCTAACAGAAAAAATACCCTGACCTCTTATATTGACTATGCTGAATTACTTGAAAATTCAGCAATTGATGCAGTAGTAATTGCCTCGCCAGACCATTGGCATGCTAAACATGTAATGGATAGTTTAAAGGCGGATAAGGATGTCTATTGCGAAAAACCGCTCTCTCATAATATAAAGGAAGGAAGGGAAATGGTGAAAGCCGTAGAACGATCTGGCCGGGTGTTGCAAGTGGGCAGCATGCAGCGTTCCTGGGATAATTTTAGAAAAGCTTGTGAATTGGTTAGAAATGGTCATTTAGGTGAAATTAAGCGAGTTGAGGTCAATGTAGGAGACCCTGCAAAGGCTTATAATTTAATGGAGGAAGCTATTCCAAATGAAATAGATTGGAACCATTGGTGCGGTCCTGCACCTCTGTTGAAATACAATCATAGGTTGGCACCATCTAGTAATGATGTTGATTTTTGGCCAGACTGGCGTTTGTTCCAAGAAACAGGTGGAGGTATACTTTCGGATTGGGGGGCGCATATGTTCGATATTGTTCAGTGGGCTTTGGGGATGGATGAATCTGGACCTGTAGAATTTGTTCCGCCTACTGATCCTACTGCGGTAAGAGGTTTAAAAATGTATTATGCTAATGGCGTTGAGGTAGAGCACAAAGATTTTGGCAGGGGTTGGGGTGTTCGCTTCTTTGGTAGTGAAGGTCAAATGGATATTAGTAGAGGGTATTTTGAAACCACGCCAGCAAATTTGGTAGATACGGATTATGCTGCAATGAACATACAGTTGATTCATTCTGATAATCATTACGCCAATTGGTTAACTGCTATCAAAAATGGAGGAACACCAATTTGCAATGTAGAAACGGGACATAGAAGTGCCAGTATTTGTCACTTATCCAACATTGCATATAAATTAAATAGACCGTTAGTGTGGAATCCTGAAAAAGAAAAATTTTACAAAGATTCCGAAGCGAATAAATTAAGGTCAAGAAAAGAACGAAAATTCTAAGATGAATTTTTACATGTCGGAAATGTACAATTATTAGCCTTTTTTGGGCATGGTGCAAAAGTAACTGTTCTTATAGATTTGACTTAACGGAAAACAACATATGTAAATGCGAATGTTAAAACGATTTTTTCTCATACCAATAGTGGTGTTGGTAGTCTCTTGTGGCGGACCAGAGTTGCCAGAAGAAGTAGCGCTTGAATATGAGGCACTACCGAAAACATTAGATTTTAATCAGCATGTAAAACCTATTCTTTCAGATAAATGTTACCTATGTCACGGACCGGATGCCGGTAATATAAAAGGTGGATTGCAATTGCATTCCGCTGAGGCTGCATATTCGGAATTGTCTGAGAATCCCGGAAATTTTGCCATTGTACCCGGTAAGTTGGAAAAGAGTGAAATGTTTCATAGAATTATCACTACTAATCCCAATCTGATCATGCCTTCTCCAGATTCCCACCTGTCCCTTACCAACAAGGAAAAAGCGATGTTGGTAAAATGGATAGAAGATGGTGCTGAGTATAAAGATCATTGGGCATTTATAAAACCGGAAAAGCATAAGGTGCCTAAAATTATAAATGAAGATTTGGTAGCCAATCCTATAGATAATTTTGTTTTGGCCCAACTAGAGCCTTTAGATTTAAAATTATCGGAAAAGGCGGATAAGGAAACCTTGCTAAGGCGTGCGTCCATAGATTTAACGGGCTTACAGCCAACTCTAGAGCAAATAGAAGAATTTGTAAACGATGAGTCGCCCAACGCTTTTGAAAAACAGGTAGACCGTATGTTGGCTTCAGAAAAATATGGAGAGCAACGCACGTTAGATTGGATGGATCTGGCACGATATGCAGATACACATGGGTATAGTGTAGACAGGTATCGGGATACGTCTCCTTGGCGAGATTGGGTGATCAAGTCATTCAATGAAAATATGCCATATGATCAGTTTATACTATGGCAGCTAGCAGGCGATATGCTACCAAATGCAACACGTGAACAGAAACTGGCAACCACCTTTAATCGTTTACATCCGCAAAACATGGAGGGTGGTATCATTGATGAAGAATTTAGGGTAGAGTATGTTGCCGACCGCTCACATGTTGCCAGTCAGGGTTTTTTGGGTTTGACCATGGAATGTGCCAAATGTCATGACCATAAATACGATCCTATTTCTCAAAAGAACTATTTTGAAATGTTCAGCTTCTTTAACAATGTTGATGAAACAGGCCTCATTTCTTGGGATAATGCTACGCCCGTTCCTGCTATGATGATTCCTACGGAAGATCAAGAAAAGGTGCTAGCATATTTAGAGACTCTGGTTAATGAAAAAGAAGAAAAAGTGGTTAAAACTGTTCAGACCGAAGCAGAAAAAGCGGAAGAATGGCTAAAACAGGAAAAATTTAAGAACATTTCAAACACTGAAAAACCTGGTGATTTAGTTGTCGCAATGGATTTTGATCAAGGAAAATTATTGAATACAATTGGTGGTAATGGTAAGAACAACATTCGTATGCGCCAAGAATTTGTTGATAATGAAAAACCGGTTTTCAAAGAAGGTAGTAGGGGCAAGGGGTTGCTAATGGATGGTGATACTTGGTTGGATTTAGATAAAATAGGTATTTACCAAAGAGCGGAATCCTTTTCTATTGGAATAGAGGTGTTTGTGCCCAAAGACCTAGAAACCGGTGTTATTTTCCACAAAATGAATAGTCCAGAACTGCATAGTTTTAGAGGATATCACCTGAAGATAAAGGATAATAAGTTAGAAGCTTTATTAGCACATGTTTGGCCGGATAATGCATTGGTTGTAGAATCTGTAGAAGAAATTCCGAAGGAAAAATGGGTACAATTGACCCTTACTTATAATGGAACAAGTAAAGCAGATGGAGTTTCCATTTATATGGACGGAAAAAAACTGCAAACCAAAACCTTGTATGATAACCTATACAAAGACATCATCTTTCATGGATTGCAATTATATGAAAACAGCCCTATCATTGAACCGGGCTTGCGTATAGGTGCAGTATGGCGAGGAAAAGGCATAGGTGGTGCCGTTGTGGATAACCTTATGGTTTTTGAAAAAGAATTGACACCTGTAGAAGTTTTGCAGATTTCCAATAAAGAGCAATTATCGACTTTAAAAGAGAAGTCTTATGCCAATTTAACGGCAGATGAAAAATCTGAATTAAAGGAATATTACATATCGGTAAATTCTAGGTCATATAAGAAAGCTATAGAAGCTTTAGAAAAGGACCGTTTGGTACTTGCCGATAGTATGGATAATGTAAAACAGATAATGGTAATGAAAGAGAGCAAACAAAAAAGGCAGGCGTACCTTTTGGCTCGTGGGCAGTATGACCAACCTACCGATTCTGTTTTTCCAAATACACCGGAAGCGATATTTCCATTTTCCGATAAGTTCGAAAAAAATAGAATTGGTTTGGCCAATTGGATTACCGATAAGGATAATCCATTGACGGCCAGAGTTACGGTAAACCGGTATTGGCAGCATCTTTTTGGAACCGGAATTGTAAAAACTGCCGAAGATTTTGGAAATCAGGGTGAATTACCATCACATCCTAAATTATTGGATTGGCTGGCCATTGAGTTCATGGAATCTGGGTGGGACGTAAAGGCCTTGCATAAACTTATGGTAATGTCCAACACGTATCAACAAAACAGTATTGCCTCTAGCGAGTTACTGGAGCTAGATGGTGAAAACAGATTGTTGGCCAGAGGACCTTCCAAAAGATTATCCGGTGAAATGCTCAGGGATAATGCACTTTACGCTTCTGGTTTATTGAACGAAAAAATTGGGGGTGAGAGCGTGTACCCATATCAACCACCCGGATTATGGCGTGTCACCGGAGATGAATATGCACAGGGACAAGGAGAAGAACTTTATAGAAGAAGTATATACACCATTTGGAAAAGGGCGGTACCACACCCCACGATTTCAACTTTTGATGTCCCATCTCGTGATCTATGCACCACAAGAAGACAAGAAACCAACACCCCATTACAAGCGTTGGTGTTGCTGAACGACCCAACGTTTGTTGAGGTGGCCAGAGTACTCGGTAAAAAGATGATGGAATATGACAGCATTAAGCAGGGCATAGCCAAAACGTATAAAAAACTTACCGGCAAAACTATTAAGAAAGAAGAGTTGACCATATTAACGGAATTACAGCATACAGAATTTGAAAAGTTTAAGAACAACAAGGCAAAAGCACAAGGTTGGATAAGTATTGGTGAATATGCTATAGCGCCTACGGATGATATAGCTCTGGTAGCGGCCAATGCCGTTGTGGCATCAACGATTATCAATTCTGATGCATTTATTACTAAACGATAAAAAAGAATATTATGTGCGACCATCATGATACATTACGTTCAAATAATAGGGATTTTCAAGAGATTGAAAAACAATTGGACCGTAGGCATTTTTTAAAGAAAACTTCTTTAGGTATCGGTGCTATGGCATTGGGCAGTTTGCTCAGTGCAGATAAGGCATGGGGGGCAATTGGCAATCAAGGAGAAGCATTAAACAATTTCACGCAGAACAAGCTTGGTCTGCCCCATCATTTGCCCAAAGCAAAACGAATTATATACTTGTTTCAAAGTGGTGGTCCATCGCAATTAGATTTGTTCGACTATAAACCTGGGCTTGTAGATATGTTCGGTAAAGATTTGCCAGAATCCGTTATCGGCGGTCAACGACTTACAGGTATGAGTGGTAGCCAATCTACCTTACCCGTGGCACCGTCTATTTTTAATTTTAAACAATATGGCGAATCACGTGCTTGGGTAAGTGAACTAATGCCGCATACTGCTGAGATAGTCGACGATCTATGTTTTGTAAAATCTATGCAAACAGACCAAATAAATCATACCCCGGCCGTAACTTTTATGCAAACGGGTCATCAATTGCCAGGTAGGCCTTCAATAGGTTCATGGTTGAGTTATGGTTTGGGATCTGATAATGAAAATTTACCGACTTTCATTACATTAATAAGTAAAAATGGCACTGGGCAGCCTTTAAAAGCCGGTTTGTGGGGCAATGGTTTCTTGCCCACAGAGCATCAAGGGGTGCAATTTCGTTCTGGTAAAGACCCGGTATTATACTTGAATAATCCTGATAATTATGACGGCAACGATCGCAAAAAAATGTTGGATTATCTAGGGAAATTAAACGCTATTCAACATGATGCTTATGGCGATAAAGAAATACAATCTCGTATGGCTCAATACGAAATGGCTTTTCGTATGCAAACTTCTATTCCTGAAGTTACCGATACAAAAGATGAGCCAGAGCATATTTTTGAAATGTACGGTAAAGACAGTAAAGACCCGGGCACATATGCGGCCAACTGCCTAATGGCGCGTAAGCTATTGGAGAAAGGCGTAAAATTTGTGCAATTGTACCACCAAGGTTGGGATCAACATATTGGTTGTCCGGGTGGGGTTAAGTTCAAGGCAAAACAAACCGATCAGGCCACAGCTGCTTTAATCAAAGATTTAAAGCAACGGGGCATGCTAGAAGATACCTTAGTGGTTTGGGGCGGCGAATTTGGTAGAACGGTGTACTCACAAGGGCAATTGACAAAAGAGAATTACGGTAGGGACCACCATCCAAAAGCATTTACCATGTGGATGGCGGGAGCAGGCGTAAAACCGGGAATGACTTACGGGCAGACCGATGATTTTAGTTACAACGTAACCGAAAATCCGGTACATGTACACGATTTTCACGCCACCTTATTGCACTTGTTCGGTGTTGATCATGAACGCTTGACCTTTAAACATCAAGGTAGACGATTTAGATTAACGGATGTACATGGCCATGTGGTCAAAGATATTTTAACCTAACATACCAATTATGGCCACAAGACGAAATTTTATTAAAACTACCGGGTTGGCAAGCACAGCTATGGCAACTACATCAATGGCATTTGGGGCTACGGTTATTGGTTCTAAAAAGAATTCAGATCGTTTGTTGAATGAGACGGACACCATTTTGGGCCATGGTGATTACAAGTATAAACTCACTAAAAATTGGGCACAGATTAGCGCTACCAGAATTCCTTTGTTGAACTGCCATGAAATGGTGATGGATAGCAAAGGAAGGTTAATTATGGTAGGAGACCATCCTCAGAACAACATCCTGATTTTTGACAAATCAGGTAAATTACTGGATTATTGGGGCACCGCCTACCAAGGAGGTCATGGGTTGACCTTACATGACGAAGGAGGGGAAGATATGCTTTACATTACCGATTCTGGTTGGGCTTTAGGCAAAGGCAACCAAATGGTAAAACACAATGGCCGTGTAGCCAAAACTACCGTAGATGGTAGAGTGTTGTTTGATATTGGTCACCCTATGACCATTGGCGTGTATAAACCCAACGAGTCTTTTTGCCCAACGGAAACCGCCATTGGTCCCAATGGCGATATTTATGTAGCCGATGGTTATGGGGAAAGTAGAATAATTCAATATGATAGTAATGGAAGATATATTCGCCATTGGGGCGGAATGGAAAATCCGGATCCCAATTACAAACTAGTAAGTGCCCACGGGGTAGCTATAGACTATAGGGACAAAGACAACCCTATGGTAGTAGTAACTTCAAGGTCACAAGAATGTTTTAAATACTACACCTTAGATGGTGTATATGTGAAAACTATAGAAATGCCCAATATGCAGGTCTGCAGGGCAGTTTTTGATGACGATAATTTGTATGCGGGTGTTTGTTGGTCGCAACCAAAAGTAGGTAAGACCAACTGGAAAGACCATACCGGGTTTGTGACCATAATGGAAGGAGATAAGGTAGTATCCAATCCTGGGGGTACTGAACCGGAATATAAAAAAGGGGTGTTGCAAAAAAGCTATCAATTGGAAGAAAGCCCCATTTTACACGGTCATGATGTCTGTGTTGATGAAGATAAGAATTTATACATCTGTCAATGGAACGCCAACCATTCCGCTCCCTATAAATTAGAGCGTGTTTAATATCGATAATGAGTATGCAAGAAGTTTCAGATTTTGTTTTGTTTCTAGGAAGGTTTCATCCTTTGGTGGTGCATTTACCTATTGGGTTTTTAATGTTTGCCTTGGTATTGGAACTTGCGGATAATTATACCAAAATGAAGCACCTAAACGCAGCTGTACCATTGGCACTTCTATTTGGGGCTATTTCTGGTGCCGTAGCCTGTATGTTAGGATACATGTTATCCCAAAGTGGCGGTTATGACGAAGATATGCTGAACGGACATTTTTGGTTTGGTTTTGGTACTACGGTAATTGCATTTTTTGCCTGGGCGGTAAAGTCGGGTAAGCTTAAAATTGCATTTTTACAAAAGGCAAAACCCAATCTGGCCTTATTAACAGTAATGGTTATATTATTAAGCGTAACAGGGCACTATGGCGGAAATTTAACCCATGGGGAAGATTATTTGGTGAAATATGCGCCATTTAGAGAAAAAGAGGAGCCTTTGCCGCAATTGGCAAAGTTAGAAGATGCAACTGTTTATCCTTATTTGGTCAAACCGATATTTGAAGCCAAATGCGTAAGCTGTCATAATGAATCCAAGAAAAAAGGAGGTCTTGCCATGCATTCTTTTGAAGCTTTGACGTTAGGTGGTGATGACGGATCAATTTTTACCGCTGGCGATGCTGAAGGGTCAGAATTGATACGGAGAATAAACCTGCCAGAAAACCATGAGGATGTTATGCCGCCGGAAGGTAAAACGCCATTAACGGATCAGGAAAGTGCCTTACTTAAATATTGGATAGAACAAGGGCAAGCCAATGAGTTGACCACGTTAGGTGAAACCGAGGTGCCAGAAGATATTTTGGCGTACGCAGCATCTACCTTAGGATTTGCAGCTGCAGGCTTGGCACATGGCTCAACTGATGTTTTACCAACAGCAAACCCTTTGAATATGGAAGTTGTACATTCCATTACCGAACAAGGTTTTAAGGTGAAAGAGCTTATAGATGGTTCCGGTTTGGTAGAGGTAACTCTAGAGGATGGACAGATCAATGCGGAGAATATCAACAAGTGGGAAGAAAATTTTAAATTGTTAGTTCCTCTGAAAGACCAAATACTGTGGGCAGATTTTGGCGGGAATGAACTTTCTGATGCCATTCTTGTTCAGATTGCAAGTTTTACCAATCTTAGAAAATTAGTGTTGGACAATACGACAATTACAGATACTTCCGTTCAACCGCTTAAAACTTTAAAAAACCTTGAATCGTTAAATGTATATAAGACTAATGTGACCAACAATTTGTTACCTATGCTAAGTGAAATGGCGAACCTAAAAAAGGTTTACATCTGGCAAACACAGGTAAGTGCAGATGAAATTGAGCAATTTTCCAAGAATTCTAATTTAGAGGTTGTTTCTGGCGTATAATTTTAAGGTGCTTTGGTTGCATGTTGCTTTCTGTAAAGGTTAGGAGTAGTATCATATTGAGTTTTAAATTTCTTAAAAAAGAAAGGCAGGGTTTCAAAACCACATTTATAGGCAATATCTGCAACGGTCATGTCAGTATCAATCAGCATTTTGGCGGCTAAATTTATTCTATATTCATTAAGGTAAACAAAGAATGAACGCCCCATCATTTTTTTGAAAAATCGGGAAAATGCTTG
Organism: Maribacter dokdonensis DSW-8; assembly: GCF_001447995.1. Lineage (NCBI taxonomy): Bacteria > Pseudomonadati > Bacteroidota > Flavobacteriia > Flavobacteriales > Flavobacteriaceae > Maribacter > Maribacter dokdonensis. Next base: position 157,726 of record NZ_LDPE01000004.1, read on the forward strand.
TTGAGATAGGTTGACCATATTTGAAACTTGGTGTAAACTAATGGGGGCGTGATAGTTTGTAGCAACAAAATCGTGAATAATGGCCATTCTATTATTATGTTCAGAAGGAAGTTCTTTGGTAAATTTTGCATTGGATAACAAAAAGAATTCTGCCTTGGAGAGTTTAAGTAAAATGGATAATAAGACCAAATATTGTTCTGCACTTTTTAGTTGAGGAAGAGACTTAAGATCTGATAATATAGATGTGGTCGTTGCTGCTTGAAATAGAATACCTCTACTTGCTTGTTGCATCATATCATGTAATTCTGCTAATTCCGGTATTGAGGTAAATATCTCTTTGTTCCATTGAATTACGATAGAAATACTTTCTTCATCCGCATTATTCTCGTTTTTCCAACAATGTGGTAGGTTGGAATTTAAAAGTACTAATTCTCCCGGTTCATAGCCACTTACGTAATCCCCAATAAATTTAGTGCCCTTGCTTTTTTCAATAAAGGTTAATTCGCACTGAGGGTGCACATGCCAGGGAGCATCAAAATGGCTATCCACAAATCGGTAAGCCAAAATGTTGCTGTTCTCAGAAAATGGTATAGCCTCTAATTGTGGTTTCATATTTAAATTTATTCACTATTCAATCAGTATATTTTAATTATTTTAAAATAATATGACAATATAGATTAATTAATTGCAAATATAGATTATAAATGAAATTTAAATAATGATGATTTTTGTAATAAGACCAGTTTAAATGTATAGAGTCAATACTTTTTGGTCTTTGTGATCTACAAATAATCAAAACTAGAGATGTAAATGAGCGCTAGCATTTTTTCTGATGCCTTTAAAGACACTAGAGCGTCTAAAGGAACCTGCCCTTTTAATGATCAAGATGATCCTGTAACTATGTTACTTCGTTTTAAGGATGTGAGGAAAACGGCACATAATACAAAAGACTTTAGTTCAGCGGCAAAGCCCGGTAGAATAGTGGTTCCGTCAGAGGTAAATATTAGGGATACTAGGCAAATTCCCTTTGAAGTAGATCCGCCTGAGCATACAGAATATCGCGCCTTGGTAGAAGATTGGTTCAAACGCCCATTAGATATCGATTATGAATTTAAATTAACAAGGATTGTTGAGGCAGAGATTGAACGTGTATTGCAAAAAGGAGCTATAGAAGCCATCTCAGAATTGTCTTTACCCATACAATCAAAAGCATTGACCTTGTTGTTGAATATTTCTTTAAGTGAAGCGGAAACTTGGATTTCTTGGGGAACGCATGTGTTTAGAAGTGAAGATTCTGATTTAGATGCGGATAAGGCTTCTATTTTATACGATTATATAGATGCCGAAATAGACAAAGCTATAGCAGCTCCAGATGATAGCTTGTATTCCGTTTTACTGAACTCGGAATATCAAGGTCGTAAAATGACCAAAGAGGAGGTAAAAGGGGTGCTTATTTTAACTTTTGCAGGAGGTAGGGATACCGTTATTAATTATTTGACCAATACCATTACCTATTTAGCCGAACACCCAGAAGCAATTGAGAAATTAAACGATAACCCTGCGTTAGTAAATACGGCAATAGAGGAATTTGTACGCTACTTTTCACCATTGACCCACATGGGTAGGGTGGTAAAAGAGGAGAAAGAGATTAGCGGACATATTGTAAAAGAAAATAGCCGTGTATCCTTATGTTGGGCATCTGCCAATAGAGATGAAAGTGTATTTGAAAATCCAAACGAGATTGTTTTGGATCGCAAAATGAATCCGCATGTAGCTTTTGGTTTTGGTGCCCATAAATGTTTAGGGGCAACACATGCAAGACAATTAATGAAGGTGTTTTTACGAATATTGACTGAAAAGGTAAGTACTATTGAAATTATAGATGCTGTAGAAAATATTGAAAATTGGGGAGCTCATAAACGAAAAGCGGGTTTTGATAAATTAACTATAAGATTAAACGCAAAATAATATGGCAAAAATAACGTACATCACTAAAGCAGGAGAAGAAATACAACTAGAAGCCAATAGTGGTAGTTTAATGGAGTTAGCGGTTAAGCATAAGGTAGCCGGTATAGATGGGGACTGCGGTGGAGTCTGTTCTTGTGCCACCTGCCATGTGCATGTTGCACCAGAATTCTATCAAAAATTAGATGCACCAACAGAGATAGAATCAGATATGTTGGAGTTTGATGATAATGTAACGGAGTATAGTAGACTATGCTGTCAAATTCCTATTTCCGCAGCCGTTGATGGTATTACCGTAAGCGTGGCAAATTAAATTACCTGTGGATACTACAAATTTAAATTGCGTAATTATTGGGGCAAGCCATGCTGGTGCTAATTGCGCCATGGAACTAAGAAAGCAAGGTTGGCAAGGCAATATTTATTTAATAGATACCGATGCACATTTGCCCTACCATAGACCGCCTTTATCAAAAGAATATCTATCAAAAGAAGAGGAAGGGGCAACGAAATTTAAACCGTTGTTTGCACTAGAGCGATACCAAGAAGAAGAAATCACTTTACAATTTGGTCTTAAGGTAACCAAGGTAATTAAAAAACTGAAGTCCGTTATTTTGAGCAATGGTGAAACTATAAGATATGATAAGCTTGTAATCGCTACAGGGGCTTCTGCGAATGTACCACCTATTGAAGGTATAGAGTCCTGTAGAAAAGTAAGTGTGTTACGCAGTGCGAAAGATGCCATACAGATACAGCAAGATTTTAAAACAAGTACCAATAAAGAAGTGGTAATTATTGGTGGTGGTTATATTGGATTGGAAACAGCTGCATCATTGAGGAAATTGGGCGGAAATATTACCGTTCTAGAACGTGAAGAACGTATTTTGGCACGTGTAGCCCCTATAGCATTAGCCGATTATTTTCAAGAATTACATACGGCAAACGGGGTGAAAATTCACACAGGTACCTCTGCTATTAAAATAAAAGAAACTGATACTGCTATAGAAATACAATGTAATAACGGTAATGTTTTTACTGCCGATGTTTTGATTGTTGGTACTGGTGTAAAGCCAAATACATTTGTGGCGGAAGAAATTGGGGCAGAAATTAATAATGGTTTTAAGGTAGATGAGAATTTGCAAACTACGGTAGAAGATGTATATGCCATTGGTGATGTAGCACAATTTTATCATCCTACCTATAAAGAATGGATGCGATTGGAAAGTGTGCAAAATGCCGTGGATCAAGCAAAAAATGTAGCTTCTAATATAGTTGGTAATATACAAAACTATAGTGCTATACCGTGGTTTTGGTCAGATCAATATCATGTTAAATTGCAAATGGTTGGCTTATCTAAAGGATTTACACATATGGTAAAACGTACCGAAGCAGATAAAATAGATTGCTTTTCAATTTGGTATTTTAAAAATGATGCACTTATTGCGGTAGATGCCGTAAATAATGGGAAAGCTTTTGTTCTTGGGGGTAAATTTATCCAGAACAAGATTCTTGTGGATCCATTGAAAATTGCAGATAATACAATTCCGTTTAAGCCGAATAATTTTATAAAAACCGAAACAAATGCCCATTAATGTAAAAGCAGCTGTTGCCACTGGTGATGGAAAATTTATAATAGATACCATTACAATTGATGAGCCTAAGAGCGATGAGGTTTTGGTAAAAATGAAGGCTGCCGGACTATGTCATACGGACTACGATTCCCTTACTTGGGGCAAACCCATAGTTATGGGGCATGAAGGCGCGGGTGTAGTTGAAAAAGTGGGAAATGGTAATTTAGAATTTGAAGCGGGGGACCAAGTCATTTTAAATTGGGCAACACCGTGTATGCACTGTTTTCAATGCCAAGAAGGCAATCAGCATATTTGTGATAATAACTCTCCTGTAGTAGCAGGTGGTAACGGTCATACGCCTGGGCATGCAACGTTAGAAAGTACAAAATGGCGGGGCTGGGCAATAGAACGTTCCTTTAATTTAGGCTCTTTGAGCGAATATGTACTGGTGAAAGCATCAGCTTTGGTGAAGGTAAAAGAGACATCATTGAATTTCTCAGCTGCCGCCATAGTTAGTTGTGGGGTTATGACGGGTTACGGCTCCGTAGTAAACGCCGCAAAATTAGATGCAGGTAGCACAGCTGTAATTTTGGGTTGTGGAGGTGTTGGTTTAAGTGTGATCAACGCCTGTAAAATTTCAGGAGCCAATAGGATTATTGCGATAGACATTAACCCCACTAAGTTGGAATTGGCCAAAACCTTTGGGGCAACGGATGTTATTTTAGCTCAAAAAGAGGATGTGGGTTTACTGAATGCGGCATCCCAAGTAAAAAACCTTCTAGGAAATAAAATGGCGGACTATGCTTTTGAATGTACCGCCATACCTGCATTAGGTGCAGCCCCTTTGGCTATGGTGCGCAATGCGGGAACGGCCGTTCAGGTTAGTGGAATTGAAGAAGAAATAACCATAGATATGCGCTTGTTCGAATGGGACAAAATTTATATAAATCCGCTTTACGGCAAATGTCGCCCACAAATAGATTTTCCTAAAATAATGGGCTTATATAAAAAAGGAGATTTACTGTTAGATGAGATGATAACCAAAGAATATGAATTGCACCAACTTGACAAAGCCTTTGATGATATGTTGAAAGGTAAAAACGCAAAAGGTGTCATTGTTTTTAAATAAACTATGCAAGGATCATTTAGAACCATAGAACTTTCAGATACTAAATTAGAATTTGACGGACTCCGATTTTTAACCGTCAAAACCCCAAATTTAAAGGGTAGGGGAGATATTTGCGTATTTGTACCCAAGACAAAAAAACCGCTTACCAATTTACCTATTTATATTTTGTTACATGGCGTATACGGTAGTGCTTGGGTTTGGGCGTTAAAAGGTGGCGCACATATTTCTGCACAAGAAATGATGAACAATGGAGAAATAGAACCGGCCATTATTGCAATGCCATCCGATGGATTGTGGGGAGATGGTTCTGCTTATTTTCCACATCATAACAAGGACTTTGCGAAATGGATTGTTGAAGATGTGCCTTTGGCCATCCAAGAAAATATTCCGGAAGCGGGTGATAAAAGTAAACTTTGTATTGGCGGATTATCCATGGGAGGTTACGGAGCCTTAAGTTTAGGCGCAAAATATTCTGATAAGTTTAGTGCCATTTCTGCACACAGTGCCATTACCAAATTAGAGGAAATGGAACTTTTTGTAGAAGAACCTTTAAATGTTTATTTAGATAGTGCAAGTCAACCCAATGTGCTAGATGTGATTGCCGATAACAGAACTACATTGCCACCGTTACGGTTTGATTGTGGCAAATCAGACCAATTAATCGCTGGTAATAGAGATTTACATACACAATTAACCGAATTGCGAATACCGCATGAATATTTTGAATTTAGTGGCGGTCATCAATGGGAATACTGGCAAGAACATATACGTAAAACCTATTTGTTCTTTAATTCCTCAATCGCCCATAAATAAGTCTGGTAAAAACAGTGTTATTTGTGGAAATAGGGTAATCAAAATCAGTACTAAAAAGCTGATTCCCAAATACGGTAAATTTGCTTTACTTACCTTTTCTAAAGGCACCTTTCCAATACCAGATGCTACAAACAAACACACCCCCAATGGTGGTGTAGTTAAACCAATGATCAAGTTCAGTAATGCGATAATGGCAAAGTGAATAGGGTCAATATCTACACTTAACGCTACCTTTAATAAAATAGGAAACAGAATTAAAAGTGCCGCAATAGTTTCCATAAACGTTCCTACTAAAATTAGTAGTAGGTTAATAAGTAAAAGCACCACATATTTGTTATCTGAAAAGCCTAAAATCATATTTGAAATCTCATGAGGTACTTTTTCCGAAACTAATATGTAACCAAACAAATTAGCGAAACCAATGAGCACCATTAAACTGGCTGAAGTTTTCATGGCATCTATTAAAATTGCCATGGTCTTTTTAAAGTTGAGTCTCTTATAAACGAAAGTGCCCACTAAAAAAGCGTAGAGTACCGCAATTATAGATGCTTCTGTAGGTGTAAAAACACCACCAATGATTCCGAAAAGGATAATGAACGTCATTAGCAAAGACCAGAATGTATCTATAAAACCTGTAAATATCTGTTTAAAGGAACTTCGCTTGTATTTTGGATATTTTCTTTTTTTGGCAATGTAGTAGGTGAGTGCTAACATCGCTACACCCAATAATAACCCGGGTAAGGCTCCGGCTAAAAATAATTTACCTACAGAAAGACCACTTAGGGTAGCCGCAATGATCATAGGAACGCTTGGCGGAATTATTGGTCCTACAGTAGAAGAAGAAGCAGTTACGGCACAGGCAAAATCGGCATCGTAACCTTCCTTTTTCATGGCAGGAATCATAACGGAGCCAATACTGGCAGTATCTGAAATAGCTGTGCCCGAAATACCGGCAAATAACATAGAAGAACCAATGTTTGCAAGAGCAAGTCCGCCAGGTACGTGACCAATAAGATGATTACAGAACTTAATGATTTTAGAGGTAAGTCCGCCTTGGTTCATGAGGTTTCCTGCAATGATGAATCCTGGTATGCTTAACAATACAAAAACATCTATGCCAGAATACATTTTCATGGGCATGATAATAAGGTCGGTACCATTAAAAATAAGAAATGCCATGCACGAAATTCCTAATGAAAAAGCTATGGGAAATCGTAATAATAAACAAATGACGAAGACGACAAGAAGTATAACGATCATGGTTTAGGCATTTTAGTGTTTTTTGGTTTTTCCTTTAAAAGATGAACAAGAATAGAAATACCCATAATTGCAATTCCTGAAAACGATATGGCCATTGGATATTTTAAGCTTGGAGATTTTTCTACGGTCCCCATCATTATGAATTCAAAAGCGTGGTAGGTAAAAACTAGAATGAAAAGAGAAGTGATGATCCAGATAAAATATTGAAGAAGTTCTTGATTTTTTTGACTGAATTTTTCGACCAAGAATCCGAAATTAACGTAGTAAGCACCCCTAACTGCCAAACCTGCTGCAAAGGCAATAGCATAAATAAATGCAACTCTGGCGGCTTCTTCAGTCCAAGAAGGTGCCTTGGTCATAAAAAATCGACCGTAAATTTGAACAAGTGTAATGCCAACAAAAAGTAAGGTACTTATGATAGTACCCCATTTCATTGATTTTCTGAAAAATTTAAATAAAGACATTAAGGTAAATCTTGTTTTACAGTGTTATATATTTCTTGCATTTCTGGAGATAGGGTATCGTATATTGTTGTGCCACATTTTTCTATAAAAGCGGCGTTGTCCACATTGACGAAAACCATACCCTTTGCTTCAAGTTCTTCTCTGATTTTTTTTTCATTTTCAAGAAATAATTGCTGATGGTAGGTAATCATTTCTTCCGATGCTTCTAAGAATATAGCTTTAAGGTCTTCTGGTAATTTCTGAAACGATTTTTCACCGATAACGGGGTATGACCAGCTAACTACATGGTTGGTAAGGTTCACGTACTTTTGAACCTCATAAAATCCGGAGACCTTAATAAGTGCCAAAGGATTTTCTTGCGCATCAATGGTTCCTTGTTGTAGAGAGGTAAAAACTTCAGAAAATGCCATAGGTGTAGTTTTTGCGCCCAAAGCATCCCAAGCAGATACAAAAGAAGGTACATTGGGTACGCGCAAGATTAGACCTTGTAGGTCATCTGGGTGGGTAATTGGCTTGTTAGAAGTTAGTTGTCTTACACCAGCTTGAAAATAACCCAAAGGTTTTAAGCCTGTTTTCTCTAACATTTCCTTGGATATACGTTTTCCCAAAGGTCCTTGCATCAAAATTTCAACATCATCAGGAGTTTTTAAAAGAAACGGTAACTCGCAAAAGGTCATTATTTCTGTCCAATTACTAAGAAGGGAACTAGTGGTGGTCATATCTAATACACCGGCCTGTATCATACGTATTGCCTCAACTTCCTTGGCAAGTTGCTCAGAAGGAAAAGTTTCCAATACTAATCGTCCATTGGATTTTTCCTTTAATCGTTCACCAAAAAAAATAAAAGCTTTGTGCCAAGAGTGGTCTTCATTAACCAATAGGCTTGCTTTTAGTACATAAGGTTCTTGATTGTTATAATTACAGCTCATTAAGCTGATTATCATGAACGACAGCAATAGGCGTGCTATTCTTTTTAAGAACATTTTATGGTCGATTTAGTTGGAGCAATTCACCTTTAAAATACATTTTTTTGATGGTTTTAACAGTGTGGATTTTTACATTCATTTTATTGGTCTAGATATTTTTTCTCCAGGATTGCGCTGTTTTTAAGGGGTAAGTCCTGTAATTAGGTCTGTGTACATCTAATTCAATAATATAGGTATCAGTAAATGTTCAGGACTATGTCAGTTTTTGTCTAGTTGTTTAATTGAGGTTTTTATTCTTATAACTGTACCTTGAAATCGGTTTTCAACCAAGCTTAAATCAACTCACTCATGAAATTTAAATTTTTAATACTGTCTTCATTATTCCTTTTTTTGCTAACGGCATCTAATTGTAATTCTAGTTCGGATGTTAATGAAACTCCTGATGTAGAAGTGGACAATAAAGATCCAAAAGAAGGCGAGGAGAAAGAGGAAGAGACAGAAGAAGATTACAGTACAATGGCGGTTCCTGCGGATCCAGGTTCAGGATTGGAATGGAAATTTCAAGATTTTTCGGATGATTTTGAATATGAGGCACCAGCAGGAAATAAAGGCGATGCCTTTTTTAATAAATGGGATGACTTTTACCATAATAATTGGTCTGGACCGGGCTTGACCGAATGGAGTAGGGATATCCCATTTGTAGCCGATGGTTTATTGCAAATACCGGCGAAAAGAAAAGCTGGTACAAATAAAATAAGCACAGGTTGCATTACGAATAAAACAAGGGTTCAGTATCCTGTTTATGTAGAGGCGAGAGCTAAAATCATGAACTCAGTTTTAGCCAACGGTATTTGGATGTTAAGTCCAGATGATACACAAGAAATAGATATAATGGAAGCTTATGGAGCGGCATATTCAGAAAGTGCCCAAGCGAGCCATTCATGGTATGAAGTTAGAATGCATATTAGTCACCATGTATTTATAAGGGACCCATTTCAAGATTATCAGCCTAAAGATGCAGGTTCGTGGTTTATGAAAGATAATATTAAATGGAGAGAGGACTACCATACCTATGGTGTATACTGGAGAGACCCATGGCATTTGGAGTACTATATAGACGGGGAGTTGATTAGGACCGTATCTGGTAAGGATCAAATTGATCCTTTGTTTTACACAAATGCAACGAACCCAGGCGATACCAGTTCTGATACGCGTACAGGATTAAGTAAAGAAATGGATATTATTATAGATGTGGAAGATCAGGACTGGAGATCTAGTCCAGCATCTGGAAATCAATCGGATACATATACACCAACAGATAATGAGCTTTCAGATACTGAAGGCCATACGCTGAAGGTAGACTGGATAAGAATATACAAACCAGTGGAAAAATAGTTGTTAGTTTATTTAATTGAGTTAAGGGCATGGGGTTGTTACCATGCTCTTTTTTTGGTTTTTCTTTATTGTTGCAACTGAAGTCTAGTATATGATATTGTCCAATTAGGTAGTAAATGTATAGCTTATCATAATCCTTGAATTAATATGTTGAAAATCAAAATATTATGAAAAACAAGTATCTCCGTTATTAACTTTTTATATGGTTTGTTTTAAAAAATATTCTGTTTGTCTAACATTTTTTATAAAAAATATAATCAATAAGTTATTGTATATTTAAAGGTATAATAACTTCCTATTTGTACAGTTTTGAAACACCTTTTTTCTAGTTTATATTCAAATATTATTTCTTTTGTAATTGGAACATTCTGGTTATTTAGTAGTGTCGTACTTGCCCAAGGAGCCAACGATATTAATGAAAGCGGTAAGAATTTCTTTTTAGATTCAAAAGGGAAAAAATATGAGAATTCTGGAGAGTTAATTAAGGAACTTCGAAAAAGACATGAAACCTTGCTTCAAAAGGGAGATACTTTACAGGGGATTGATGTTTTAATGCAGTTGGCAGATGTTTACGGCCATAGAGCAGAGTATGCAAATTCCTATGATGTGTTCTGGCAATCCCTTTTTTTAGCGGATCGTGTAAAGAATGATTCTTTAGACGCCTTGATCGCATGGCGTTTAGGTAGGTTTTATAGCTTCTATAAAAGAGAAAAGGAATCTCTAAAGTATTTGAACAAGGCATTGAACATTAAAAAAAATATGGTTAAGGAAGGCAATGCAGACCCCGCTTATTTGGTCCTCAATTACTTTGCTTTTGTAAGTACCTATCGCGAGTTTGATATGCCAAAACTTGCAAGTAAATATTTAGACAGTTGTTTAATTTATTATAAAGATGTAAAAAATCAATTGCCTATGCCTCAATTGAACTTTGAAAAGGCATTTATTTTATCTAAAACAGGGCATAATGAAGAAGCACTAGAGTTGTTTAAAAATTTGGAACCATATTTTCTAGAAAATAGACCATCATATATGGTTTTGGTCTATACTTATTGGGGTGATGTTTTACAGAATATAGGTGATTTAAATAACAGTGTAAAATATTATGAAAAAGCTATAAATGCATCAGAAAAGTATAAGCGGCATATTGATTTTACACCACTTATTTACGAACGCTTAACGGAACATTATGTAAAGCAAGGTAATTATCAAAAAGCATACGAGAATTTAAAAATAGCAAAGAATTTAGATGCACTATTTTTTGATGGTCGAAGTTCTAAGAATAAATCCATGTTAGAAATTCGGGATGAATTTAGAATTGAAAAACAACGGCAATTAGATTTAATACAACAACAGCGATTTGAAAAGCTAAAACAAGAAGAGAAAATTTCAATGTTGCAGCGTGTGATTTTGTTGGGCACTATAGTCTTTATTTTAATATTGGCATTTTTCTTTTTTAGGCACCTTCGTAATAAGCATAAGTTAGAAAAACAGTTGATTAGACGAAACAAAGAATTAGAAATACAAAAAGCTAACGAACTTTTAGAATTGAAGAATAAAGAACTAGCCGCTTCTGTGTTACAGCTTGTTGAGAAAGACGAGTTTTTAAAAGACTTAAAAGAAAAATTAAAATCCAATAAAGACAATCTACAGCAATCTGAGATAAATAAATTGTTACGGACCATATCTGTAAACAATAATAATAATTGGGAGGAGTTTAGACTCAGATTTACGGCAGTTAATGAGAAATTCTATAAGAAATTAACTAAAAAATACCCTAATCTTACTCAAAGTGACCATAAGGTTTGTGCTCTTATTAAATTGAATTTTTCCAGTAAAGATATGGCCAGGCTGTTAGGTATTTCGGTAGAATCTGTACATACTACCCGTTATAGATTGCGTAAAAAATTGAAACTGGAAAGAAAGGAAAATCTTGAAGATTTTATAGCACAGTTATAAATGAATTTAAAGATAATTTCAACATTTTAATTGTTGATGTTTTCGGTAGTCTATAATCATAGACCTTTAAGCGTTTTAAGGGGTTATTATATTTGTTTATCAAATTAGCCGACTTTGGTTGGGAATAAGTTCTCTCAAAATTATCTCATGGCATTAATTCAAATTATTGTCAGACTTTTTCTTATTGAGACTAATTATTAGTCTTGCTGTTAAGCATTACTTCAATGTAGTTTTGGTTGATCTTCTATTCTTATATAATTATAGTAGAACATTTTTTCAGGATCTTCAACTTGGTCATATTTAATATCCAATAATGTTGGCAATTCATATTATGCTTGATTTTTGATAAAATGAATTAAAAGTCTCTGGGTAAATAGCGTCAATTAGGCTGTCATTGTCTAAACCATTTTGTCTCTGGAATATGGATATAAATCACGTTAAAAAAACTCACCTGAACAAAAACTGGACTGTATGTTCTATCTAGTGGATATATTTAATAATTATGGATTGTATTGGTAGGAAAAAAATGAGTTGCTGATAGTAATATACCTTAAATATTAATTGAAAAGATTTTTTAATAGGATTGATCATTTGTAGTATCTCTTAGCTGATATGGTGCTTAAAAAGGTGTGTGAAAGAGGTAGTTTACCGCTACAGAGTTAAAACGTAGAAGAATCGTTTTGTTGAATTAATTGTATGTCCAGTTTTTGTTGAGTGTCTATTTTAAAGTAGATGAACGGTTATTTCTAAATTGCTTCTCATTATCGAAATGATAATTGTCTATAGAAAAAAAATATGAATATGAAATTGTTGCGAAGTAAAAAGTAAACAATTGATAAGCATAATAATTTTTGTTTTTGACAAAGACATAATTCATTTTCTATTTAAAATGATGATTGCAATAGACAATGTAGTAATAATCAATATGGAAAAAATCCATGCAAACCATAAATAAACCAACCATTAAAGAAGGTCAAATCCCAAAAATTAAGCTAGACAAATTGGGGATTACCAATGCACAATATTTAAGTGCGGCATCTAAACGGGCATTACAATGGCCCGAGGTTGGTAATGAATGGTTTGTTGAGTTTGAAGAACTTAAACCTTTATTGGGAGATTTGGCATATGAAGAAGGTGTCTGTAGAAGAGACCCAAGTGCTATAATTAAAGAGAATGGCAAATACTACGTATGGTATAGCAAAAGTTTAGGTGCTACGCAGGGTTTTGCAGGCAATATTGAGAAGGATAAGGTTTTTCCATGGGACCGTTGCGATATCTGGTATGCAACTTCTAAAGATGGCTGGACATGGAAGGAAGAAGGTATCGCTGTAAAAAGAGGAGATTCTGGCTCTTTTGATGACCGTTCTGTTTTTACAGTAGAGGTAATGAAGCATAATGATAAATTCTACCTGAGCTATCAAACGGTTAAAAGTCCATATACGGTTCGGGTGAAAAATCAAGTTGGTTTGGCTTGGTCAGATAGCCCTATTGGTCCTTGGCAAAAATTACCGGAACCTATTCTTTCACCAGCTGATAACGGAATTTGGTTAGGTGAAGAGGATAATAGGTTTAAGGTTGAAAAAAAAGGGGACTTTGATAGTCATAAAGTACATGATCCATGCATTTTGCCGTATAAAGACAAATTTTACTTGTATTACAAAGGCGAACAAATGGGAGAGGAAATAAACTTCGGCGGACGTCAAATTAGACATGGGGTTGCTATTGCGGATAATCCGTTAGGACCTTATGAAAAGTCGGTATATAATCCCATCAGCAATAGCGGTCATGAAATCTGCGTATGGCCCTATGATGATGGAATAGCATCTTTGATCACTACGGACGGACCGGAGAAAAATACCATACAATGGTCTCCAGATGGTATCAATTTTGAAATTGTGGCGAGTATTCAAAATCCGCCACATGCCATAGGTTTAAATAGGACTGCGGATACCGGGGGTAATCCAACAGAAATATTAAGATGGGGTTTGACCCATATTTACAATAACGACGATTATCAAAGTATACAGCGGTTTTCGTCATATAATAAAACATCACATACAGCAATAGGAGAAAAAGCAATTTAAAATGATAGCAACACAGTACAAAGGCGATAAAACATTTTCTGTAATAGAAAAAGAAATAGAAGCTCCAGCAAAAGGAGAAGTTAGAATTAAAGTGGCATACGTAGGCGTATGTGGTACAGATGTACACATTTATCATGGTATGATGGATAAACGCGTAAACATACCTGAGACCATTGGTCATGAAATGTCCGGAACCATAGACGCCATAGGTGAGGGTGTAAGCGGATTCAAAGTAGGTGATAAAATAGTGGTTAGACCGTTGGATGATAGAAAGGTGAAATCATCTGACAAGGGGTTCAACCATATTTGTGAAGAGCTTAAGTTTATTGGTATTGATAGTCCGGGTGCTATGCAACAGTACTGGAACGTACCTGCATTTACACTTCATAAATTAAAAGAAGAAACAGACTTAAAATTGGCGGCATTGATAGAGCCTTTATCAGTAGCAGTGCATGATGTAAGAATGGGTGAATTAAAGGCAGGTGAGACCGCCGTGGTTTTGGGCGGTGGCCCAATAGGTCTTTTAGTTGCTTTGGTAGCCAAGGAAAAAGGGGCACAGGTAATTGTATCTGAAGTAAATGAAACAAGAATATCCAAGGCAAAAGAATTAGGACTTGATGCTGTAAACCCTATAAAAACGGACTTAGTAGATTATGTAAAAAGCAAGACCGATGATAAAAGGGCAGATGTTGTATTCGAGGTTGCAGGAGTTCAGCCTGCATTGGATATTATGACAGAGGTTGCCGGTATTAGAGGTAGAATTGTAATGGTAGCTATACATGGGCAAAAGAAAGAAGTAGACTTATTTAAATTCTTTTGGAAAGAACTTAAATTAATAGGGGCAAGAGTGTATGAAAAAGAGGATTATGAACAGGCTATACGTTTAATTACGGCGAATGAATTGCCATTCAATGAAATGATTACGGACGTGCAACCGCTAAAGAACATACAAACGGTATTTGAAAATATAGATAAAAACCCCGACGGACTAAAAGTCTTGATGGATTGTCAATCATAACTAAGAACTAAAACTTTAAAAGAAAATGGGAGTACTGGATAAATTCAGTTTAAAAGGAAAAACGGCATTGGTTACGGGTTGTAAGCGAGGCATAGGTAAAGCCATGGCAATAGGTCTTGCGGAGGCTGGTGCAAATATCATAGGTGTAAGTGCTACTTTAGAGTCAAGCGGTAGCGATGTAGAAAAGGAAATAAAGGCACTGGGTAGAGATTTTAAAGCCTATGCGTGTGATTTTAGTGATAGAAAAGCACTATATAGTTTTATTGCAGCCGTTAAAGGCGATTTTCCTGTAATAGATATTTTGGTAAACAATGCTGGAACCATATTAAGGGCGCCAGCCGTTGAACATTCAGACGAGTTATGGGATAAAGTGATAGAGGTAAACCAAAATGCACAATTCATTTTAACCAGGGAAATAGGAAAAGAAATGGTTGAGCGTGGTACAGGAAAAGTAATATTTACGGCATCGTTGTTAACTTACCAAGGTGGAATAACCGTGCCGGGCTATGCAGCCAGTAAGGGAGCGATCGGTCAGTTGACCATGGCCTTTGCTAACGAATGGGCCGGTAGCGGAGTAAATGTCAACGCCATTGCACCGGGGTATATAAGTACGGACAATACAGAAGCCTTACGTAATAACGAAGAACGGGCAAATTCTATTTTGGCTAGAATTCCGGCAGGAAGATGGGGAGAACCAGAAGATTTTGCAGGACCCGTGGTCTTTTTAGCTTCGGACGCGGCTGCATATATGAACGGAAGCATCACTCTGGTAGACGGAGGTTGGATGGGTAGATAATCACACTAAAAACAGAAAAATGGCATCAATAAAAGAATACGAAATGTTTATAGATGGATCTTGGGTTACTTCAACCTCTGGTGAAACCATCAATATTATAAATCCATCAACTGAGGAGGTTTACGCAAAGGTTCAAAATGGAACGGTTGCGGAAGCTGTACAAGCATTGGAAGCAGCCGATAGGGCACAGAAAGAGTGGAAAAAAGTCCCCGCCAGAAAGAGAGCGGAACTTCTGTATAAATTTGCTGATGAAATAAAGGCGAATGCCGATAAATTGGCAGAACTTTTAGTAAAGGAACAAGGTAAGTTGCTTAAAGTAGCTAAAATGGAAGTTGCGGTAACCGCTTCTTTTATAGAATATGCTTGTGAGGGAGCACGAAGAATTGAAGGTGATATCATTCCTTCAGATAACCCAAATGAACAAATTTGGATTCAAAAAATACCACGAGGAGTAGTAGTTGCTATAACGGCATGGAATTTCCCTTTGGCTTTGGCCGGAAGAAAAATTGGTCCGGCATTGGTAGCAGGAAATGCTATCGTGGTAAAACCGACTTCAGAAACTCCGCTAGCAACATTAGAATTAGGGCACTTAGCTAAAAAAGTTGGTTTGCCAGATGGTTTGTTGAATATTATTACAGGTCCAGGAAGAGCTATGGGTACTGCCTTGGTAGAAAATCCTATAACCAAAATGGTGACCATGACAGGATCTACTCCTGTAGGTCAACAAATTGCAAAAATGGCAGCACAGAACCTAACGCACGTACAGTTGGAATTGGGTGGAAAGGCTCCGTTTATAGTGTTTGAAGATGCTGATATTGATGCAGCCGTAGATGCGGCCTTACATTCTAGATTCGATAATTGTGGCCAAGTATGTACTTGTAATGAACGTATGTATGTTCATGAAGATATTTACCATGAATTCATGAATAAATTTATTCAAAAGACCAAAGCGTTAAAAGTGGGTGATCCAATGCTGGAGGATTCAGATATGGGACCAAAGGTGAACAAAAGCGAATTGGAGCATATGGAGCATTTGGTCAAAGTGAGTTTAGATGAGGGTGCAACAATTGCCACTGGTGGTAAACGTTTGTCCGGTGGTGAATTTGATAAAGGATATTGGTTTGAACCAACGGTTTTGACCGATGTAACCCAAAATATGACCATTGTTCATGAAGAGTCATTTGGACCTATTTTACCTGTGTTGAAATTTAAGGATTTTGATGAGGTTGTAGGCTTTGCAAATGACTGTGAATATGGTTTGGCGGCAATGGTATTTACCAATGACATGAATAAAATCATGCGTTGCAACGATGAACTTGAATATGGTGAGATCTATGTGAATCGTGGTCATGGAGAACAGCACCAAGGTTTTCATAACGGATATAAGTTAAGTGGCTCTGGTGGTGAAGACGGTAAATACGGATTTGAGCAGTATATGGAAAAGAAAACGTTTTACGTAAGACATAAGGCATAATGAGTACAAGAATAGCAAAAGTAGATTGTCAATTATTTAAGGTTCCTTTACCAGAAGTAATGAACGATGCCAAGCACGGCGACCATACGCATTTTGAGCTGGTGACAACTACAATTACCTTGGAGGACGGTACTGAAGGCACTGGTTACACGTATACCGGCGGTAAAGGCGGGCACGCTACCAAAGCTATGGTAGAGCATGATTTTACTTCTTTTTTAATAGGTAAGGATGGTTCTAAAATTGAGGAGCTTTATGAAGAAATGGAATGGCATATTCACTATGTAGGTAGAGGAGGTATTGCCTCTTTTGCCATTTCTACCATAGATATTGCCCTTTGGGATATTCGCTGTAAAAAAGCCGATAAACCTTTATATAAAATGGCCGGAGGTGCAGACAATACCTGTAAGGCATATTGCGGTGGTATAGATCTTCAATTTCCTATTCCAAAGCTTTTGGATAATATGAGAACCTATTTGGATAGCGGGTTCAATGCCGTTAAGATTAAAATAGGAAGGGAAAATTTAGAAGAAGATTTAGAACGCATAAAAGCGGTACGTGAGTTTGTTGGTCCGGATGTTACGTTCATGGTCGATGCCAATTATTCTATGACCGTAGAAAAAGCGATAAAAGCTATTGAAGGCTTTAAACAATATGATATTACCTGGTTTGAAGAACCGATTATACCTGATGATTATTTAGGATTTGGCGAAATTGTTGATCGTACCGGTTTTCCTTTGGCCATGGGTGAAAATTTACATACCATTCATGAATTTGAATATGCCTTTGCACAATCCAAACTATCCTTTATTCAACCGGATGCTTCTAATTGCGGTGGTGTAACAGGTTGGTTGAAAGTGGCAAAAATGGCGCAGGAACATCATATCCCGGTATGTAGTCATGGTATGCAAGAACTTCATGTAAGTCTTGTCTCTTCTCAACCCAATGCAGGTTGGTTAGAGGTACATAGTTTTCCTATCGATCAATATACCTTAAGACCTTTGGTTGTTGAAAATCATAGAGCGGTAGCTCCTGAAACTCCGGGTACCGGGGTCATTTTCGATTGGGAAAAATTAGCCCCTTATAAGAGCTAAGTTAAACTGCGTTTAAGTGAAAGTATTCCTTGTTTTAACAATGCTTTTATAAGCATGAACTATTACAAATACTTAACATGGAAGTAAATAAAAATTATATAATAAGAATAGCCGCCATTGTTGCTCTGGGCGGCTTTATTCTTGGTTTTGATGCTTCCGTTATTTCTGGAACTTTAAAGTTTGTAGAACATGAATTCTCCCTTAACGACATTCAATTAGGCTGGCTGGTCAGTTCTATAACCCTGACTGCTGCGCTAGGCACTTTTATTGCGGGACCTTTAAGTGATAAAATAGGCAGAAGAAGCGTACTCAAATATGCAGCTTTATTATTTGCGGTCTCAGCGCTCTTTTCAGCATTTTCCACTACGTTCACCATGTTGATCATAGGCAGGTTAATAGGTGGTTTTTCTGTAGGTGCAGCTTTGATCATTGCTCCTATGTATATTGCAGAGGTAAGTCCGCCGGAGAAGAGAGGGCAAATGGTATCTTTTAATCAATTGAATATTGTCATTGGTATTTCGGCCGCATTTTTTACAAACTATCTAATCTTAAGATTGGGCGATAGCGATTATGGTTGGGTAAACACCATTAATCTAAAAAAATGGAATTGGCGTTGGATGCTTGGTTTAGAAGTGTTTCCCGCATTATTATATTATATAGGGTTGTTTATAGTGCCGCAAAGCCCTAGATGGCTGTCCATGAAAGGTTCTTTAATAGAGGCAAGGCAAACGTTACAGAGGTTCGTGGGAGCAAATGAAGCTGCAAAACAAATGAAAACTATTGAAGAGAGTATTCTTCAAGAAGGTAAAAAGGAAAAAGTCCAATTTGGGGAGCTTTTTAAAAAGAACATACGCCATGTAATACTGGTAGGCATTATTGTTGCCATATTTCAACAGCTGGTAGGTATAAATTCTGTGATGTTCTATGCACCCTTAATTTTTGAACAAACAGGCATTGGTACAGATGCATCGTTTTTACAAGCTATTTTAGTAGGATTGGTAAATTTGATATTTACTATAGTAGCCATGAAGATTATAGACAAATTAGGTAGGAAACCTATGTTGATTTACGGTATGATAGGTATGGCATCAGCAATGTTGATTCTAGCCTATGGTTTTAAGACTGCCACCTATATATTAGATGACAGCGCATTAAATGGGTTATCTAATGATGTGCCAATTGAAAAATTAAGGGCTTTGGAAGATCAAACCTTTACTTCAGATTTAGATTTTAAAGAGGCGCTTTCCAATGCCTTAGGAGATGATAAAGCCAAACAGTATGAAGCTGTTTTGGTAACTGCCGCGGCAAAGATGAATTCGGTTCTTATTTTATGTGGTATTCTTTTATTTGTCTCTTTTTATGCAGTTTCCATAGGTCCTGTAATGTGGGTACTTTTTTCAGAACTGTTCCCAAATCGAATTCGCGGTTTGGCAATTTCATTTGTAGGTTTGGTAAACCTTACATTTGCCTTTTTGGTTCAACTTGTTTTTCCTTGGCAATTATCTAATCTTGGTAATTCGTTGACCTTTTTGTTATACGCAATTTTTGCAATAATAGGTTTGTTGTTTATTGTTGCCAAGGTACCGGAAACAAAAGGGAAATCACTAGAAGAATTGGAAAAACTACTAGTGAAATCCACATGACATTTTTAAACGGTATCTATATTAATACTTTGTCTTGTCTTGTTTAGAAGCCCAATCATTAAAGACTTCAACGGCTTCTTCTTGAAGCATTTGCTTAAAATGAATTTGTCTGTCCTGCATTTCAACTTCTAGCTCATCATATATAAACTGGTCATCAAAATCTATAGCCTTTGCATCTGCTTTATCACAACCATAATATACTGCCTTTGGTCTGGCCCAATAAATAGCACCAAAGCACATTGGGCAGGGTTCGCAAGAAGTATAAATAATACAATCTGTTAATTGAAACGTATTCAGTTTTTTACAGGCATCTCTAATAACCACCATTTCTGCATGTGCAGTAGGGTCGTTCGTAGAAGTTACCTTGTTATGACCTTCGGCTATAATTTCTCCATCTTTTACAACTACGGCACCAAAGGGGCCGCCTGCATTTGAGTTCATTCCTTTTGCTGCCATTTCTATGGCTCTTCTCATAAAAAACTCGTGATCTTTCGTCATATTTATAAAATTCTAATGGTATATATTTATTATTTGGGGATGCAAATTACGCCTTTTAGATGCAATTCTAAGCATAGGTTTTTTTTGAAAGAGAATGTTCTTTTTGGGTAATTGTTAAAAAAATTATGAAAGATTTTGATTTTTATCCGACTTAGTTTAAAACCAACCAATTAGAAAAATGCTCAAGATGAATTATTTAAAGAGGTAAATTTCTCAATTATACCTCTTAAAATCTAATCAACTGTCGTGTAAAGTAACTCTATTGAATTTATAGTTTCTGTATACTGTTGATAATCAGTAATATTGGTTTTTGTTAAAATTAGATATTGAAAGCAATTACAAAATATTGGTTCTTAGAAGGATTTAGCCTTTTTAAAAAATTGGGGATGCCTTCTATGATGAAACTCTGCAATCTATTGGAGATGGAACATGTTGATAAAGGCAATATTATCGACATGGGAGAAAGGGATAAAAATTGCATTTTCTTCTTAAAAAATGGATCTGTTAAAATTATCGACTCTGAAAATAACATTGTTAAGTATGTTGTGAAAAAGGGAAATATTTTTGGAGAACTCTCTATCTATGATAAGGATAACTCGTCTAAAGAAGTTGCCATAGCTCTAGAAGACGTAGTCATTTGTTATATAGAATCTGATATGATGGAAGGCTTAATGGAAGAGTATAAGTCTTTGAAAAACGGTCTGTTAAAAATATACGGTCTTCGTATTAGAAAATTGGAAACAAGACTGCAAGACCTATTATATAAGGATAGCAAAACTAGAATATCTGAATTTATTAAAGTTTTTATAGAAGAGTTTGGTGAAGTGGAAAAGGACCGGATAGTGGCAAAAAACTTACTCTCTCATAAAGACATTGCCAACTTGACCAATACCTCTAGGCAGACGGTAAATAACGTATTGAGCATAATGCGTAAAGAAAACATCATTGATTATGATTCAAAATTTATATCGTATTCAAAGAAAACTATATAACCATTTAAACATACATGTAAAATAAACCAACTATTATGAAAAAGTTCTCCCATTTTCCCCTAACATTCTCTTTAATATTATTTGCGAGCACTATATTTTCACAAGAAATAGAACAGTCTATTTATATTACCGGTAATACATGGGATATTTCAGATACTGAAGTGCTTTCTGAGATTTCAAAAAAATCGCAATTGGTAAATAAACCTACCGTATTAATTTTAGGAAACGCTGCACCTAAAACTGAAATTGAAAAATCATTGGATATACAATTGTCTATACTATCAAATCTAGGCAAAGATGTCATTTTTATACCTGGTGATAAAGAATGGGTAAATGGCTACAAGGGTGTTTTTGATATAGAAAAATACATACAGAAAAATAGCAAAGCCAAATTTTCTCCTGATGATGCAGAACCTATTAAGCATCAAGATTTGGGAGAAAACGTAGAATTGATTACGGTAGATTCTCAATGGTACTTAGAAAATTGGGACGATCATATTTATATTAATGAAGAATCTGAAATTCAGAATAGAACATTATTCTTTTTAGAATTTGAAAATCGCATAAAAAAAGCACAAGGTAAAATTGTTTTTGTAGCGCTACATCACCCAACAAAAACGAATAGTAAACAAGGTTTTCTTAGTAATATCGGAGGATTCTCTACACAAGAGTTTCAGAATAAGCAATACCGTACGCTTAGAAACAGGTTAAAAACTATAGCTAAAGGTGCGGATAACGTTATTTTCTTGTCCGGTAAAAGTGGAAATTTACAATATATAAAAGGTAATGTACCACAAATTATAAGCGGAGCGGCTGGTAAGCTTAAAGCTGTAAATAATGGAGGACAAGATGATTTTTCTATTGCTGAAAAAGGTTATGTACGTCTAGATATTACTACTAACGGTAGTGTATTGGCAAAGTATTTTACCTTAAAAAACGGAACTTTTAATGAGGTTTTTAAGACGACTGTTCTAAAGAGTGAAACTGAAGATTTAGAAATTTACAACTTCGATAAAAATTTAGGAGCCAAAAAATTAGCGGCTATTTATACCAAAGAGGCTACTACAAAAAGTGTATTCTATAAAGCACTTTGGGGTGAACATTACAGAGAATTTTATGGTAAGGAAGTTGATGCTCCAATTGTTTTTTTAGATACATTAATGGGAGGTTTAACGCCGTTAAAGCGAGGAGGCGGGCAGCAATCAAAATCACTTAGGTTAGAAGATAAAGAAGGTAAGCAGTATGTTATGCGTGCTCTAAAAAAGAGTACTATAAAATTTTTACAGGCAAATGCTTTTCAAGAGACTTATATTGGCGATGTTCTAGATGGTACAACAGTTGATAAATTTTTGGCCGATTTTTATACGACTTCAAACCCATATACTCCATTTGTTATAGGTGGGTTGTCTGATGCGGTTGGTGTCAATCATACCAATCCTATTTTATATTACATTCCTAAACAAGAAAGGTTAGGTGTTTATAATGATGAGTTTGGTGATGAGTTATACATGATTGAAGAGCATGTTGGCGATACACAAGTAGAGGCAGAGGGTTTTGGGAAACCGTTAAAAATATTAAGTACTGCTGATGTTTTACAAGAGATAAACAGATCGGGTAAATCGGTAGTAGATGAGCCTTCTTATATCCGTGCAAGAATATTCGATATGCTTTTGGGAGATTGGGACCGTCATGAAGACCAATGGCGCTGGGCACTTTATAAGAATGAAGACGGAACGGAATATTGCAGTCCAATACCCAGAGATCGAGACCAGGCATTTTCAAAGTACGACGGTAGTTTAATTAGTTTTCTGACAAGGGTAATTCCCGGGTTACGTAAAATGCAAACTTATGATGAAGAACTTAGAAGTGTAAAATGGTTTGCATCATCTCCCTATCATTTGGATTTAACTTTTATTCATGCTTCTGGATGGGATGAATGGGAAAGACAAACTGATCATATTCAAAATGAACTATCAGATGCTGATATTGAAAATGCCTTTGAGGCAATTCCTGAAGAAATAAAAGGACCGGTTATCAATGATATAAAGCGTAAATTAAAAGGCAGACGAGATAACCTTAAAAAGATTTCAAAAGCGTATTACCTTCATTTGAATAAATTTCAAGTAGTTACTGGAACACAGAAAGCAGATGATTTTACCATAACTAGATTAGCTGATGGTAAGACTAATGTAAAAATAGATCGTAAAGATTTAGGCCTGTTAAATCACACATTTTCTAAAGATATCACTAAAGAAATTTGGCTGTTTGGATTAGATGGGAAAGATACGTTCACTGTGGAAGGGGAAGGTAACCAGCCTATAAAAATTAAAATAGTAGGAGGAAAGAAAAACGATACCTATGACTTTAAGAATACGCGTAAAGTAAAGTTATATGATTATAAGGATAAGGAGAATACTATTATAAATAAAAGATCTAAAAAATGGTTGGTAAATGATTATGAATTAAATAATTACAATCACAAAAAAGTAAAGTATAATTTTAATCAGTTATTGCCTATCATAGCATTTAATCCAGATGATGGGGTT
The DNA here is from genome assembly GCF_001447995.1 of Maribacter dokdonensis DSW-8. Taxonomy (NCBI): domain Bacteria; kingdom Pseudomonadati; phylum Bacteroidota; class Flavobacteriia; order Flavobacteriales; family Flavobacteriaceae; genus Maribacter; species Maribacter dokdonensis. The sequence continues at coordinate 181,344 of NZ_LDPE01000004.1, forward strand.
AAATTAGGAGTGTTGAGCAATCATACATCATATAGTTTACAACGTAATCCCTTTACCTACAAACACAGTATTAATGCTGCATTTTATACCAGTACATCTGGTTTTGATTTGTCATATAAGGGTGAATTTTCTAATATATTTCATAACTGGAATTTTGGTTTAGAAGGTTTGTATACCAGTCCTAATTTCTCTGAAAACTTCTTTGGTTTTGGTAATGAAACAAATTATGATGTTGACGAGGAAGATTTAGATTTCAATAGAATCAGAATCAGTAAATTTAAAGCAGCGATTTCATTAAAATGGGAAGGTATTAATGGAGGTTCTTTTTATTTTAAACCTTTAATAGAATCTTTTGAAGTTGATAATACGGAAGGTCGTTTTCTGGCGCAAATACCAGAGACTAATGCAATTTTTGATAGGCAAACATATACGGGTGTAGAAACTGCTTATAATTTCAAAAATAAGAATAGTGCCGCATTTCCAACTTTAGGGCTAGATGCAGGATTGACCATAGGTTATAAAACAAATATAGATAATACCACTGCGGATAATAGTTTTGGCTATATACAACCAAAATTGGTCATTGATCATAAGTTGACCAAAAGCGGGAGTGTAGTTTTTGCAACAAAAATTGCAGGTGAAGTTTTGATCGGTGATGATTTTGAATTTTACCATGCAGCAACTATTGGTGGTATTAATAGTTTAAGAGGATTTAGAAATGAAAGATTTACAGGGAAACGATCTTTTTATCAAAATACAGATATAAGGTTTCCTTTAGGAGGGTTAAGAACTAGCCTTGTTCCGTTTAGATTTGGACTTACCGGTAGTTTCGATTACGGTAGGGTTTGGGTTGAAGATGATACCTCTAATAAATGGCATAATTCGGTAGGTGCGTCAGCTTGGCTTATAGGAGCCGAAGCATTTACGGTAAACCTAGGATATTTTAATAGTGTAGATGGGGGGCGTGTAGTCTTCGCACTAGGCTTTTCATTTTAATTAAAAACTACCACCAATGAAAAAACCAATTGTAATTACCAAACTAAGCACTTTAGAAAACAAAAAACCAGAACATGCATTAGTCAATGGTTTGGATTTAGTAATCGTAAAGTTTGATGATGAAATATCAGTGCTTTACGGTAGATGTTTACATAGAGGGGCATTAATGTCAGACGGTCATGTAGATGGTCATAATCTTATTTGTGGTGTTCACGGGTGGGATTATAGAGTAGATACCGGAGTTTCAGAATACAATAACGCTGAGGTGTTACATAAATTTACTACTAAAATAGAAGGGGACAATTTGTTTGTAGATGAAGAAGAGATCGATGCCTATTTAGTTAATAATCCGCAGCCTTTTAATAGAGACGCGTATTTAGGTGCATACGCAGATACCCACCCTGAAGAAACAGAACCGTATACCGGGTACATAAAGGAACTTGCTACAAACGGGTTAAAAAACTTAGGTCATCACGGATTCTCGGCTTCCATGGGAGTAGATAGAAATACGTTGCCTAAATGGAGCGATATACAGTTTCTGCCAGCACAATTGGCAAGCAGACCTCTGTTAGATGAAGATGCCGTAGCAACAAAGGTGATTATTGGTCCAAATGCCAAAAAGCCTTTACATCTAGACATTCCACTCTTTGTTAGTGATATGAGTTTTGGAGCGTTGTCTCGTGAAGCAAAAATTGCATTGTCTCGAGGGGCAGAAATGGCAGGTACGGGTATTTGTTCTGGAGAAGGCGGAATGTTACCCCAAGAGCAAGAAAATAACAGCAGGTATTTTTATGAATTGGCTTCGGCTAAATTCGGTTTTTCTTGGGATAAGTTAGACAATGTACAAGCCTTTCATTTTAAAGGTGGACAAGGCGCTAAAACCGGTACGGGCGGTCATTTGCCTGGGTCAAAAGTAAGTAAGGAAATTGCTGAAGTTAGAGGATTGAAAGAAGGGGAAACTGCTATTTCACCTGCAACTTTTCCAGATTTTAATGGCGTAGATGATTTTAAATCTTTTGCCGCTCAAGTAAGAGAATATACAGGAGGTATTCCTATTGGATTTAAAATAGCGGCCAGTCATATTGAAAAAGATATTCAGTTTGCATTAGATGTAGGTGTTGATTATATCATTTTAGATGGTAGAGGTGGGGGAACAGGTTCTGCACCAACTATACTAAGAGACAATATCAACGTACCTACAATTCCTGCTTTGGCAAGGGCAAGAAAATATTTAGATAAAGTAGGTGCTACAGATGTTACCTTGATAATCACAGGAGGTTTACGAATTGCCGAAGATTTTGGTAAAGCACTTATGTTAGGTGCAGATGCCATTGCCGTATCTAATTCGGCTTTACAGGCAATTGGTTGTTTAGGAATGCGTGCTTGCGGTAGTAACAACTGCCCGGTAGGTATTGCAACCCAAAAAGAATCTTTGCGAAGTAGGCTGATAATAGAATCTTCTGCAAAACAATTACATAACTATTTTGATGCTACAAACAATCTGATTAAGGTTATTGCGAGAGCTTGTGGTCATGATGATATCTCAAAATTTAATTTTGATGACCTATCTACCTTTAATTATGACATGCATCGTCTTACAGGAATAAATTACGCAGGGATAAACGCTTAAAAATATACTATGAAAAAACAAATGCATTTAGCATCGCAATATTTAGCTGCTGCAGCAATCAGCTTTGTACTTGAAAAAGATGATGACAGCCATACGAACTTAGGTTGGTCTATTGAAAAAAAACAACTGGAAACCCACCCCTTATCATCAAGCGGAGATATACTTTCTTTGAATTATAACACTTTTTCATTAGAATGGAATTCTCCAAAAAATGATGCTTCTTTTACCCTAGATGGTAAAACACATCAACAGGTGCTGGAATGGTTGGTTAAAACTTCAAAGACATTTTTAGATAAGGTATATACCTATGAATTTCATTATGACTTGCCGTATACAATAAATGCATCGTATGCTTTCAAATTAAATGCATCAAAATTAAAAGAATTGGCATCTTTAAGAACCTTGGCACAATCTAGCTTGGTGGCTACGCTAAAAGAAACAGGTTTGGAATCTGATGTTCGCATATGGCCGCATCATTTTGATTCTGGAGCTTATGCTTGTTTAAATGATGATATAGCAGTAGGTTTTGGATTGGCAATTCCTGATGCTTTGGTAAATGAGCACTACTTTTATATTAGCGGATATAAAGGTCATAATGGTTTAGATACATCGAATTTTGATGCACTTTCTTTAGGCGAATGGAAAAACGATGGATTTAAAGGAGCAGTTTTACCAGCTACAAAAATTAATAAAGATCAGGCAGTTCAGTTTTTTACTGAAGCTATAAATACCTATAAATAATAATATGAAGGTAACCAGTCTTTCCTTAGAAGCCTTTAAAGAGATGGATTATTGGGCGGTAGAGAAATACAATTTATCCATTGAGTTGATGATGGAAAATGCCGGTTTGCAGTTGGCTAGATTAATCGCTAAAAAAGCAAATAAAAGTTCGGTAATAACCATTGGGGTAGGTAATGGCAATAATGGCGGCGGCGGTCTGGTCGCTGCTCGTAGACTTGCTGCCTGGGGTTACAATGTAAATTTAGATTTGGTTGTACCTATTAGCAAAGACCTACCAAAAGCTCAATTAGAAAGAGCATTGCTATTTGGGGCAAAGAAAGGTATACCGGAAACTACTGATATTTGGGTAGATGCCTATTTGGGGTTCTCTCAAAGATTACCGCTGTCTGATGCATTTGCCAAAAGTATTGCACTAGCCAACGGATCATCGGCATTTAGAATATCATTGGACATTCCCGTTGGTATTGCCAAAGAAGGTAAATTATCAGGGTTTAAGGCGAACCAAGTAATGACATTGGCAGCTCCTAAAACTATTTTGGAACAATTGCCAAACGAGGTAGAAGTATATGTGGCCGATTTGGGAATACCGAAATCTGTTTATGAGCATTTTAATATTAAGATGCCAAATTTTAATGAACACCAATTGATAGCTTTATAACCAATTTTGAGATGAACGATAAAGAAGAAGCCAAAGAAATTGATAAGCAATTAAGAAAAGAACTAGGTATTGATAAGGAGAAGCTAAAGGAATTAAAGAAGAAACTTTCAAAGATAGAACCACGATCAGAACGTGGAGCGGAGACTTTGTTTCGTTTGGTATCTAAAAATCAGTATACGTTGAATACGATGATAGATAGAAAATCAAATATTCTTATTTCCATCAATGCACTTATTCTATCTATTATACTGGGTACGGTATTAAGTCAGCTAGATAAAGATCCACATCTTATATATCCTGCAGTTATAATGCTTGCAACGAATCTTATATCTATTGCATATGCGGTATTTGCAACCAGACCAGAGTTAACACACGGAGATAGAAGTACCAATAACCTTTTGTTCTATGGTAATTTTAATACCATGAACGAAGAAGAATATACCGAAGAACTGACCGAGTTAATGTACAAAGGAGATGAGCTTTATAAGACCATTGCAAGAGATACTTTTCATTTGGGAAAGACTATAGATAGAAAATTTAAACTACTTAGAACTTCTTTTCATGTATTCTTAGTAGGTATTATTTTGGCGGTGATAGGATTTATAGCGTGCCATATTATGTTTGCCATGTAGTATTAATTTAACGGTACAGCGTTTGTTTTAATTCTAAAACAACGCTCTTCTCCCAGATAAAGAGGATTACCGTGTTTCTCGGACCAAAATCCGTCTAGAACATCTTTGCTAAGGCACTGGTACACTACAACACCTTTGTAAATATTTTGGTCATCGCCAGTATAGCTGAAATTTATCACCAAAATATTGTTCTTAAAAAAACCTGTACCAGTCTGTTTCTGAGTATTATTAATGGTCCATTTTGCAATAATTCTATTATTATCATCAAGGGATAATAAAAGTAGGCCTTTGTAATTGTGCGATTCCCCATCTTGGTTGCTTCCTATAATAGAATACGAACCAACTAATTCTTCAATATTCATATGGCATTCAATTAAAAGGCGAAAGTATTGAAAATTTCATTTGAGGTCTCCATAAAGCGAAGCCTACCCTTCATATGTTCCGTTTATGTTTTAATATTCTTTTTCATTTAAAATTAAACCTTCTATAATTTCAAGAGAGTTGTAGATTCTTCAGAAAAGAACAATCTTTAAACTTTAAATCAAACTGACAACGACCATGAGGAAAGTAACCGTGTATTTTGTAATATTATTTTGGTGCGGATTTAACATAAAGGCACAAGAACAAGAGTATGGAAAAAATCAGCCCTATTCTTCTTATTGGTTTGTACACGAGCTTTTAGAATGGTCACCAGAAAATGATAGGGAATCAAAGTTTAATGTAAGTTGTATTCCTTTGGCAGATCGGTTTTTAAATGATAGTACGGATTTAGGAGAAGGTTCACCAAAAATTCCGGGTATTATAGCTTTAATGGCACCTCATACCACTAATTTTCATCCTTCTCAAGGGTTTTCTTCGATAAAACAATATGCTTTTCCATTTTGGCAATACATAGATTATTTTGTGCAATGGGGTGGCTCAGCAAACGAAGGTATTATTGTGCCGCCAACAGCGTTCTGGACAGATGCTGCCCATAAAAACGGAGTAAAGAGTATAGGTACGGTGTTTTTTCCGCCCAACGTTTATGGCGGTAAGGAAGAGTGGGTGTATGAGTTTCTTGTAAAGAATGAGGATGGAGGCTTTCCTGTTGCCGACAAACTTATTGAAGTAGCTAAAACATATAATTTTGATGGCTGGTTTATTAATCAAGAAACGTATGATTTGGTGGGTAATATGGGGAAACTCATGCAAGAATTCATCACATATTATAGGGAACGATCAAATTTAAAATTGGTCTGGTACGATGCCATGATAGATGATTCACGCGTAATTTGGCAAGACGAATTAAACGAGCACAATCAAATGTATTTTCAAAATGGAGATACTAATATGTCTGATGTGTTTTTTATCAATTTTAGGTATCACGATGTCAATTTAGAAGATAGTAAACTTCTGGCCAATAAACTGGGAAGAAGTGAGTGGGATCTGTTCGCAGGTATAGACGTACAGTCCAAAAGTTATAAGACACCTGTAAAATGGGATGCACTATATAAGAACGGTAAACCTAATAATACATCTATAGGTATTTACTGGTCCAACTCTACCTTTGATATTTCTGAAAGTAAAATGCCAGAGGACGTATACCGTAAAGAACAAAATTTTTGGAATGGTGGTTCAACTATAGAGACTAGGTTTGGCGAAAGTACTTGGCAAGGATTCTCCAATTATTTTGAACCACGAAGCGTAATTAATGAACTGCCTTTTAAATCTAATTTCAATTACGGACTTGGTAGTTTTTACAATGAGAAAGGAAAAACGGTTTCAAGAGAAGAATGGCATAATTTAAGTATTCAAGACGTATTGCCAACATGGCAATTTCAGGTAGATACTACCAAAGTTGAACCTACCATTAGTTTTGAGGATAGCTATTTTGGTGGTAGTAGCTTATTTTTAGAAGCGTACGAGAATGCAGAACTACCTTTGTACAAGACAAAAATAAGTTTAGAAAAGAATGTGAATTTTAGCGTTGTCGCTAAAACTACTGGTGATATAAGTTTAGAGTTTTATTGCCAATTATCTAACGGGGAGATTTTAACCAATGCGCTAAAAAATTCACTTTCCTGGAAGAAAAACAATTTTAGAATAACCGCTCGTAAAAACGTTCGTATAATTAAAATCGGAGTTAGAACTAGGGGCAAAGGTAGTGCGTATTTAGGCGAAGTTGCCATAAACTCCAAACGCGAACCATCACCAACTACATCTCAATTTCAGGTAAATGGATTTTTAAATGAAAACAATGCCGAATTGTATGTTCATTTTAAAACTTTAGATGCTCCTGTATATCATAATTTATACTTTATAAATGAAGAAAATGACAAAATTTGGTTAGGTAAAACACCCTCTAAAGATTTTTATATTTCAAAAATTCCTACAAAAAATGGAAAAATAAAAATTGAAGTGCAATCGGAGAGTTTTGGTGGTAAAAAAGGTGAAATCATTAAAAAAACCATTGACATTTCTAAATGATACCATTTGATTTTTTAAAGAGAAAATTGAATTTTTTAGACAGATGGGTAAAGCTATTATATTGAAGAAAAACGACTTAAGTTGGTGAACTTAAATTGTAAAAAATTACATCAATGTTAATAGTATGTTATTAGAAAAAAATGACTATGGCCAACTTTATTAAAAATAATTTATACAATTATTAGCTGAAGTAATTCTTTAAGCAAATCTAAATTTAGAATTTAAATTTATCAATATAATACATTGATACAAAGGTATTTAGTGTGTGATTTGGAGAAGGTTGGCATTCTTCTATTTTTAGTTAAAATTGCAATTGTTGATAACCATGTTAAAAGCTTAACGAGGTAAATGTGAAAATAAGGTGATTAATTTTGGAACTTTACACCTCGCTTAATTAGTTCATCATTAACATTATTTTAACATGAAAATCACACAGGTCATAAAACGGGATTTTTCAACAAAACCCTTCCATTTACACAAAATTACAAATGCTATTTTAAAGGCTATGACAGCCGTTGAACATGGTGGTCCTGGTGAAGCTGAAATAATTTCCAATAATGTGCATTTAGCACTGTTAGAAAGAAAGAAATTAGACGATAATTATATTCCTACAGTAGAGGAGGTTCAAGATTTCGTTGAGAACAAATTAATGGAAGGCGGTTACTTTGATGTTGCTAAGGGATATATTCTATATAGAAATGAGCAAGCACAGAAAAGAAAATCGAACATTTTTGAAAAGCGAGTGAATCTAAAACCTTATGAATACCCTGCATTGTACGAATATGTATCGGCAATTAGACATTCATATTGGATACATACGGAATTTAACTTTACAAGTGACATTCAAGACTTTAAGACTGGCTTGAATGACATTGAAAGAAATGCCATAAAAAATGCGATGTTGGCCATTTCCCAAATTGAAGTTGCGGTTAAAAGCTTCTGGGGAGATATCTACCATAAGATGCCAAAACCAGAAATTGGTTCTGTAGGTGCAACGTTTGCAGAAAGTGAAGTAAGACATCATGATGCGTATTCTCATTTGTTGGAAATATTAGGTTTAAATGCAGAGTTCAAGAACTTGAAGAAAAAGCCTGTAATAATGAAAAGGGTTCATTATTTGGAAACGGCTCTTAAGAACTCTAAAAGCGAAGACAACAAAGAATATTCAGAATCAATTTTATTGTTCTCACTATTCATAGAGCACGTATCGTTGTTCTCTCAATTCTTGATAATCATGGCCTTTAATAAACATAAGAATATGTTTAAAGGTATCTCTAACGTCGTTGAGGCAACCTCAAAAGAAGAACAGATCCATGGCGATTTCGGAATTGACATCATCAATATTATAAAAGATGAGAATCCTACATGGTTTAACGTAGAATTTAATAGTACTGTTCAAGATATGTGTAAAGATGCATTCTTGGCCGAGAGTGATATTATAGATTGGATTTTTGAAGCAGGTGAAATAGATTTCCTTCCTAAAAACTTAATCAAGGAATTCATTAAAAAGAGATTTAATGATTCGATAGAAAGTATCGGAATCGAAAAAATATTTGAGGTAGACGAAGAATTATTATCTCAGACAGAATGGTTTGATGATGAGATAATCGGTACCAAACATGGCGATTTCTTCGTAAAGCGCTCCATCAACTATAGCAAAAGAACACAAAGTATAACCAGTGACGACTTATTTTAAATGAACGATTCAAAAATTAACTTAGAGACTAGCGTAAAGGAAGAAATTAAGCTGAATGGTTCTAATGAACTGGTACAAGCAAGAAAAGAAGCGCTTAAAAGTATAAAACAAGACAAAGAAGAAGGGTTTAAGTGGTTAAATCAAGATAGTCGTAACTTCTTGGCTTCTGGTTATTTAACTCCTGGAGTATCAGCCGAAACCCGTATTCGTGAAATTGCCGATAGAGCGGAGAAAATATTAGGTATGCCTGGTTTTTCAGATAAGTTCTATGGGTATATGAGTGAAGGTTTTTACTCATTGGCATCTCCGGTATGGTCAAATTTTGGAAAAGAAAGAGGATTGCCAATTAGCTGTTTTGGCTCTAATATAGCCGATGATATGGGTAACATTTTGTACACCCAATCTGAAGTAGGTATGATGTCTAAATTAGGTGGTGGTACCTCTGGTTACTTTGGTAATATTAGACATAGGGGAGCAGAAGTTAAAAATAATGGTAAAGCATCTGGTGCGGTACATATTATGCAGCTTTTTGAATCTATGGTAGATGTCGTAAGCCAAGGTTCTGTACGTAGAGGTCGTTTTTCTCCTTACTTACCGGTAGAACACGCTGATATTGAAGAGTTTTTGGAAATTGGTACTGAAGGTAACCCTATTCAAGAATTGACTCATGGCGTAACTGTTACGAATGAGTGGATGCAAGAAATGGTAGATGGTGACAATGAAAAACGTTCTATCTGGGCCAAAGTTTTACAGAGAAGAGGTGAAATGGGCTACCCATATATCTTCTTTAAGGATAATGCCAACAATGGTGCTGCAGATGTATACCAACAAAAAGGTCATAAGATTTATGCTAGTAACCTGTGTACGGAGATTATGTTGCCATCTAGTGACGAGTGGTCTTTTGTATGTGTATTGTCTTCTGTAAACGTTCTGCATTACGATAAATGGAAAGATACAGATGCTGTAGAAACTATGGTATTCTTTTTAGATGCCGTAATTACGGAATTCTGTGAAAAATTAGAAGTATACCGCGATTCTGAAAATAGAGAAGATCGCCAAACCTTTTTGTTCATGGAACGCGCTTATAATTTTGCAAAAGACAACAGAGCGCTAGGCTTAGGAGTATTAGGTTGGCATTCATTATTACAATCTAAAATGTTGCCTTTTAACAGTCAAGAAGCCTATAATCTAAATAGTGAGATATTTAAGACAATTAAAGAGAAATCTTATAGTGCTTCTGAAGAGTTGGCAGATAAATTTGGAGAGCCAAAGGTTTTAAAAGGTTTTGGAAGAAGAAATGCGACATTGAATGCAATTGCACCTACAACGTCATCTGCATTTATATTAGGTCAGGTTTCTCAAGGTATAGAACCAATTTGGTCAAATACCTACGTAAAGGATATTGCCAAGGTAAAGACAACCATAAGAAATCCGTTCTTAGTTGATCTTTTAGAGGAGAAAGGCATGAATACTACAGAGGTGTGGAGAAGCATTCGTGATTTTGATGGATCTGTACAGCATTTAGATTTCCTTTCTGATTTGGAGAAAGATGTATTTAAGACCTATTCAGAAATTGACCAGATGGACATTATCTATCAAGCAGCAAATAGACAAAACCATATTGATCAAGGTCAATCCGTTAACATTATTGTTCATCCAGAAATGCCAGTTAAAGAAATCAATAAGATTCACGTAACAGCATGGAAATTAGGATTGAAGTCACTGTACTACCAACATAGTATGAATGCTGCTCAAAAATTCAAGCAAAAGAAAGATTGTGCTAGTTGTGAAGCATAAATAATTGTTCTAGAAATAGAATATACAGTTTAAGATCCGGTGTTTTAGAGAACGAAAACGTTCTGCTAAGGCACCGGCTTTTTTTTATTAAACAGTTTGTGCTGTTATCATAGCGTAAATATGTTCAGCGTATAAATTCTGAGAGGTTAAAATATGTTAAATAATAAGGTATATTAAACCATTTTTAAATTTTAAAGTCATATTTAATTGCCTTTATGATAGTCTTTGATATCATTTTTTATTTAGTTGAAAATATGGTGCTAAAACCTTGTTAAATATAGCTTAAGATATCCCCAAAATAGGTGTTTAGGTTTAGATTTGTTAGTAACCAAACTAACTAAAAACAATCCACCACCTATGAAAACAAAATACATTGTTTACGGTATCTTGCTGATAGGGTTGACCGCTTTGATCGTTTATCGAATAAATGCCAATAATGAAATTGGAGAGCCTAAACTGTCAGAGGAATCATCAACAGCTACAACCGTAAAAGGCCTTGTTTTACAAGAACAAGAATTTAATGACAATATTTCTCTCTCTGGAACTATTGAAGCCAATGAACAAATAGAAATTAGAAGTGAAATATCAGGAGTTGTAGAGAGTATCAATTTTGAGGAAGGTAGTAAAGTGGTAGAAGGTCAAGTACTTTTTACTGTAAATGATGTTGAGCTACAGGCACAACTTTCAAAAGTACAAACGGCACAAAAATTAGCTTCTGAAAATGAACGAAGGGCAAAATTGCTTTTAGAAAAGCAGGCTATTAGTCAAGAGGAATATGAAATTGCAAGTGCGGATTTTCAGTCCGCAAGCGCAGAATCACAACTCATACAAGCCCAATTATCAAAAACTATTGTTAGGGCACCGTTCTCAGGTACCATTGGTTTACGTTCCATATCAAAGGGAACCTATGTTACACCATTAACACCTATTGCTAAATTGGTAAATACCAGTAAACTTAAAATCACCTTTTCCATACCCGAAAAGTATGCATCCCAGGTAGAGATTGGTACAAATCTCACTTTTACTACTTCAGACGCCAATATAAATCATGAGGCTACCGTGTATGCTATAGAACCTGAGGTTGAAATTGCTACCAGAACCTTGAAAATGAGAGCAATTGCAGAGAATAGTGAAGGGAAAATTTATCCAGGTACTTACGCAAACGTTCTTTTGCCTTTAGAAAGCGTTGATAATGCGTTATTGGTTCCGTCAGAATCTTTGATTCCGGTACAGAACGGTAAACGCATTTTTATATCTGAAAAAGGTAGGGCGAAAGAGATAGATGTAGAGATTGGTACAAGAACTGGAAATGAAGTTAGGGTTTTGACAGGCTTAAAAGCCGGTGATACCATTTTAACTTATGGCGTGATGGCCTTAAAAAATGGCACACCGGTGGAAATAGATTTTAATCAACCAGAAGCAAGAACAGGGGAATAATGAATCTATCTACTTTAAGCATAAAAAGACCGGTACTTGCCATAGTAATGAATGTGACCCTGGTTCTTTTTGGTATTATAGGTTACACGTATTTAGGAATTAGGGAATTTCCCTCAATTGATCCCGCACAAGTTTCGGTAAGAACTACTTATTCTGGTGCCAATGCAGATATTATAGAATCTCAAATTACCGAACCACTGGAGAAGGCCATTAATTCTATTGACGGCATTAGAAATTTAAGCTCATCTAGTGTACAAGGTTCAAGTTCTATTAATATAGAATTTAATCTAGACAAAGATCTAGAAGAAGCAGCAAACGATGTTAGGGATAAGGTGTCACAAGCAATTAGAAGTTTGCCCGATGATCTTGACTCTGCACCTGTGGTGTCTAAATCTGATGCGGATGCACAAAGAATATTGTCAATGACCGTTCAGAGCGATAATAAAAATATTCTTGAATTATCCGATTATGCTGAAAACGTCATCGCTCAAAGAATAGAAACCATACCAGGCGTTAGTAGTGTGCAAATTTGGGGTCAACGAAGATATGCCATGAGGCTCTGGATAGACCCTTTAAAACTTTCCTCATATGGATTAACGGTTTCAGATGTACAAGATGCATTATTGGCACAGAATGTAGAATTACCATCGGGAAAATTAACCGGCGATAACACAGAGCTAACAGTAAAGACCATAGGTAATTTAAGTACTGAAGAACAATTTAATAATATCATTATCATGGCAGATAATGATAAGTTAGTGCGTTTAAGTGATATAGGCCAAGCTTCATTAGAGGGTGAGAACATGGAGACTAAAATGAGTGATTCTGGTCAGCCCATGGTAGCTACTGCGGTAATCCCACAACCCGGTACTAACTATTTGGAAATCGCAGATGCTTTTTACGAAGAATACGAAAACCTTAAAAAAGATTTACCGGAAGGCTTTAAATTGAATATTGTAATTGACGACACCGTCTTTGTAAGACGGGCGGTTACCGAAGTAGCCGAGACCTTACTTATTTCGGTAATTCTGGTAATATTGGTCATCTTTGTTTTCTTTAGAAATTGGTCAATGGCCATGCGCCCTTTAATTGATATTCCTGTATCCTTAATTGCTACGTTTTTCGTAATGTGGTTGTTTGGTTATTCAATAAATGTTTTAACACTTTTGGCTATTGTATTGGCAACGGGATTGGTTGTTGATGATGGTATCGTTGTGACCGAAAATATTTATAAAAAGGTAGAAGAGGGTATGAGTCCCATTGAGGCGGCTATCAAAGGGTCTAATGAAATATTTTTTGCTGTAATATCCATATCAATAACATTGGCAGCCGTATTTTTGCCCGTCATCTTTTTAGAAGGGTTTGTAGGAAGGCTATTTAGGGAGTTTGGGGTAGTACTTGGAGCAGCTGTACTAATTTCGGCATTTGTGTCTTTATCGTTAACTCCCATGCTCAATGCCTACTTAATTAAACCGGGCAAACAAAAGCAAACAAAATTTTATCATGTAACTGAGAAATACTTTTTGCAAATGAATAAATCCTATGCAGAATCGCTAAGGGTTTTCATGAAAAGAAAATGGTTGAGTTTCCCTATTCTAGCGGGCTGTATAGCTTTAATTGCGGTATTTTATATTCTTCTACCAAAAGAAACGGCTCCTTATGATGATCGTAGCTTTATACGTTTAAGTGTTAATGCTCCAGAGGGTTCTTCTTATGAGTATATGGATAGGTTAATGACCGATATTACCGAATTGATAAATGATTCGGTACCAGAAAAAAAGGTGAGTTTGGTTTTGACTTCACCTGGTTTTGGTTCTTCATCTGTGAACAGCGGTAGGGCTAATATTGCATTGGTGGATCCTAGTGAGCGTGATCGATCGCAAAGAGAGATAGCCAATGATTTAGGTGAATGGGCAAAAGCTTATGTAGGAGGAAAATCAAACGTATCGGAACGCCCAACTATTTCAGTGAATAGACGTGGAGGTCCACCGATACAGTATATTATTCAAGCTCAGAATTTTGATAAGTTAAAGGAATACATACCGGAATTTATGGCAGAAGCTGAGAATGATGAGACCTTTTCTTATGTAGATGTCAATTTGAAATTTGATAAACCGGAGCTATATGTTTCCATAGATAGGGAGAAAGCGGAGACATTAGGAGTATCTGTTATAGATGTAGCCCAGACTTTGCAATTGTCATTAAGTGGTCAGCGTTTTGGCTATTTTTTAAAGAATGGAAAACAATATCAAGTAATAGGTCAGTTTGATAAGGAGGATAGGAATGCCCCAATGGACCTCACATCTATATTTGTAAAGAACAAGGACGGATTACTTATTCAATTGGATAATTTGGTACATACTACCGAGCATAGTAGTCCGCCACAATTATATCATAACAATCGCTATATGGCAGCAACGGTTTCAGCAAATCTTGCGCCTGGAAAAACTATAAATGATGGTATTGCCGCAATGGAAAGAATTAAAGAAAATGTACTTGATGATACCTTTACCACTGATTTGGGAGGTGAATCTCGTGATTTTGTTGAGAGTAGTTCCAATACACTCTTTGCATTTGGACTAGCATTATTACTGATATTTTTGATTTTAGCGGCTCAATTTGAAAGCTTTATTGACCCTTTTATTATCATTTTAACGGTGCCTATGGCGGTTGCCGGTGCACTGTTTTCATTGTGGTTGTTTGGGCAATCTTGGAATATATTTAGCCAGATCGGTACTATAATGCTAATTGGTCTTGTAACTAAAAATGGTATTTTGATTGTTGAGTTTGCAAACCAATTAAGGGAGCAAGGTATTGAAAAAAGTGAGGCAATTATGAAGGCTTCAGAATCAAGGTTAAGACCTATTTTAATGACCAGTTTAACCATTGCATTAGGCGCTCTACCAATTGCGTTATCTCTTGGAGCAGCATCAACTAGTAGAATAGGTATGGGGGTAGTAATTATAGGAGGTACCATGTTTTCTTTGCTATTGACCCTTTTTGTGATACCTGCCCTGTATTTATTGTGGTCTAGGGAGAAAGTAGAGAGACCGGAATTTAAAGTACTTGAAACCAACTAGAATGAATATAACCAAGTTACCATTTTTATTATTGATTATTTTACATCTTAACGCCGCCGCTCAAGAAATTCTGACTATTGAAGATGCCGTTAAGATTACGGTCAAAAACAACTATCAGATTATTACGGCCGCCAACAATTTAAAAATTGATTCTGTCTCCGTAAGTCCAGGTTTTGCTGGAATGCTTCCTACTTTAGAAGCAAGTATTGAAGATAATAATAGTGTGCAGAATTTATCACAAACAAGAACAGATGGTTCTCAAGTAGAACAGGACAATGCTAAAAATAATAGTTTGGACTATGGGGTAACTTTAGATTGGACCTTATTTGATGGGTTAAGTATGTTTGCGGCATATGATCAATTGAAACAGAACCGAGAATTAGGTGCAGAAGAATTAAAGCAAGTGGTGTTAACCAAGGTTGGCGAGGTAATGATAACTTACTACGATTTGGTACAACAACAACAGCAATTAGCCGCTTTGGACAGTACTATTTTTATTTCAGAACAAAGAGTAGAATTGGCTAAAAATAGATTCTCTATTGGAAAGGCCTCTAAACTGGAAGTTTTAAATGCTCAAGTAGATTTAAATACCGATCAAACTTTAATGCAACGCCAAAAAGAACTGTATGCAAATACCAAAATTCAGTTGAACGAACAATTGGCGAGAGACTTAACAACCGATTTTAAGGCAGTACCTGAAATTTTTGTTGATGAAAGTCTAATACTGACCGATTTAGAATCGAAGTTAATGGAAAATAATCCCGAATTAAATGCAGAACGAATCAGTAGAAGGATAAGTGAGCTAGAACTTAAACAGGTTAAGGCATCAAGGTACCCCACCATTTATGCTACTACCGGTTATAATTTTGGAAAATCAGAATCTAGTCTTGGTTTTACTACAAGTTCGGAGTCTAACGGATTTAGTTATGGATTTGGGGCAACATTAAATTTATTTGATGGATTTAATCAAAATAGGAATGAGAAAATAGGAAAAATGGAATTGGAAAACGCAGCAATAGCTATTAAAGAAAAAGAACAACAGCTGCTTTCTACTTTGAGTACAACCTATCAAACTTATTTGACCAATATTAGTTTAATTGAACTAGAGGGAAATAATGAAGCAATAGCGAAAGAAAATTTAGACATAACCGTAGAAAAGTACAGGATAGGAATTATTCCTACAATAGAGTTTAGAACGGCACAACTTAATTATATAAATGCTAGGGTTAGGTTTAGTAATGCAAAATTTCAAGCCAAATTATCTGAAATTATTTTAAAACAAATGTCAGGAGAATTGGACATATGAAACTGGTTCATTATGAACGGTAAAGCCTTGGAATTTAGCCATCAATTACAGAACAATTTCCAAGACTCGTGATCAGAACTAATTAATTAACTGGTAAACCTGTTTGGCAATTTCTAATTCTTCATTTGTAGGGATTACCAGAATTTTAACCTTAGAATCCGTGGTGTTTATTTCTCTAACATTTTTAGATCTTAAATCATTTTTGGAGTCGTCTAAGTGAAGATTAAAACACTCCATATCCTTGCACACAAGTTGGCGCATTAAACTGGAGTTTTCTCCAATACCGGCAGTGAAAATGATAGCGTCTAAACCGTTCATTGCCGCTATATAGGCGCCTATGTATTTTTTAATTCGGTAGGCGTTCATTTCTAAAGCAAGAATGCAATTGGTATTACCTTTACTCGCCTCTACTTCGATATCACGTAGGTCATTGTAACCTGTAAGGCCTAGCATTCCACTTTTTTTGTTCAAAAGTTCATTTACTTCATCTAAACTATACCCAAGTGTATTCACCATATAAAATATAATGGAATGGTCAATATCTCCACTTCGTGTACCCATTACCAATCCGTTAGACGGTGCAAATCCCATACTGTGATCAATACTTTTACCATTCTCAATAGCTGTAATACTACACCCGTTACCTAAGTGAATGGAGATAAGTTTAGTGTTTGTTTTTCCTAAGTATTTATTCGCTTTTTCCGAAACATATTTGTGGCTGGTACCATGAAAGCCATACGCCTGAACTCTCTTTTCTTCGAACAGGATATTGGGAACGGCATATTTTTTAGCTTTTATGGGTAACGTACCATGAAAGGCAGTATCGAAAACAACGATCTGATTAGCTGATTTAAAAATTTCTTCCGCCATTAGTATTCCTTCTAGATTAGCAGGGTTATGTAAAGGGGCTAGGGGGGAAAGTGATTTTATTTTTTGCTTAACTTCTTCATTGATTAAAGTAGTATCAACATAATCTTTACCACCATGTACCACACGATGACCAATGGCATCTATTTCCTCTGTACTATTGATCACGCCCATTTCAGCATCAAGCAAAAGAGAAGTAATTCGCTCTAGGCCAGCTTTGTGAGTTGCAATTTCATAGGTTTTTTCAACCTTATGTGTATCCGTTTTATAGGTTGAAATAGCTTGGATACTACCAATGCGCTCTATAGATCCTTGGCAAATAATCTTTGCTGCAGGCATATCTAAAAGTTGATATTTTATAGATGAGCTACCAGAGTTGATAATTAAAATGTTCATGAAAATGAGTTTAGAATCCTTCTGCTTGAATAGCAGTAATTATTACGGTGTTAAAAATATCATCTACGGTACAACCTCGGCTTAAATCATTAACCGGTTTATTTAGACCTTGTAACATTGGTCCGATCGCCAAGGCACCAGTTTCTCTTTGTACCGCTTTATAAGTATTGTTTCCTGTATTCAAGTCAGGGAATATAAACACGCTAGCTTGCCCTGCAACTTCAGATTCGGGCAATTTACTTAAACCGACTTTGGCATCAACGGCAGCATCATATTGAATGGGACCTTCCACTTTTAAGTCGGGTCTTTTATCTTTTATGATTTCAGTAGCTTTTCGTACTCTATCAACATCTTCACCAACACCCGATGCTCCTGAAGAATACGATAGCATGGCTACTTTAGGTTCTATGCCAAATGCAGCGCTTGTTGCCGCAGATGAAATTGCAATTTCAGATAATTGCTCTGAAGTAGGATTAGGGTTAATGGCACAATCTCCAAAAACAGTGACCCTATTGGGTAAACACATAAAAAATATAGAAGATACTATAGAAACACCAGGCTTTGTTTTTATAAACTGTAATGCAGGTCTTATGGTATGTTGGGTGGTATGTACGGCACCGGAAACCATGCCGTCAGCATGCCCTTTATAAACCATCATGGTACCATAATATGATACGTCTTCCATTAAATCTTTGGCCATTGCCAAGTTTACGTTTTTATGCTTACGTAATTCAAACAGGGTAGTGGCGTAATCTAAAAAATTGTCAGATGTTGTAGGATCAATAATGTTTATGGTGCTAAGGTCTATGTCAATATCCAGTTCAGTGATTTTTGAAATAATCTGATCTCTATTGCCTAAAAGTGTAATGGTTACCGCTTCGGCATCTATCAGCATTTTGGTTGCCATCAGAATTCGTTCATCTGAACCTTCGGGCAGTACAATATGTTTTTTAGATGATTTGGCTTTTTGCAGAAGGTTATATTGAAACATTCTAGGGGTTATGCCCTTAGCTTTAAAAGTAATTAACCTTTCAGCCAGTTCTTTGGTAGGAATGTGTTTTTCGAACTCTTGTATTGAGGTCTGTATTTTTTCGGTATTTTCAGCATAAATACGAGGTCTAATAGTCCCTATTTTATTGGTGACATGGAAGGTACCTCTTGCTACAGATAGAATGGGAATGATGTCTGAAAGTCCCTCTATCAACTTTATAATAGATTCTTCCGGTAATAAACCACCGGTTAGAACAATACCGGACAAGCTAGGGTAGTTCGTAGAAATATTGGCTTGTAGCGCCCCTAAAATAATATCTGCGCGATCACCAGGTGTAATTACCAAGCTATCATCTTTTAAATGCGTTATGTAGTTACGTAATTGCATGGCGCCAACACTAAAACTACCAACTTGATTATTGATATAATCTTCACCAAAAAGTATTTTAGCATCTAATTCTTGGGCAATTTCCTTTAATGTAGGGCTACCTAAAATAGGGTTTACAGGTATGGTAGCTACCAATACGTCATTGGGTAGTTTTTCTTTTAATCCTTCAGAAACAATAGAAACATTTTCTGGTTGTACTTTATTGGCTACGATTAAAAGTACATCTAAACCTTTCTCTTTAAAAGAGTCATATGCCATGTAAAGATTACCGACCAACTCATCCAAAGTTTTGTTTTTTCCGCTTGCTAGAATAACTGCAGGTATGCCTAGGTTTTTTGCAATAAGAACATTAATGTCCCATTCAATTATGGCACCTTCTCCAGAAAAATCGGTTCCTTCCACTAAAACGAAATCGAACTTTTTTTCTATAGTTTTATACTTGTGTATAATATGCCCTACAATTTCATCGTCTTTATCTAGGTTTTTTAATTGTACTACTTGGCTTCGTGTATATGCAAAAGCTTCTTCAGGCTTCATATCTACATTAAAGTAGCTTAAAACAGTGTCAATATGATTGTCGGTTTTACCTTCGGGAACATCATCGATAATAGGTCTGAAATAGCCAACCTTGGCAGTTCTACCTAAAAGAAGCTGCATAAGACCTAATGAAATAATTGATTTTCCACTATTTGGTTCTGTAGTAACAATATATATAGCTTTACTCACTTGTAAATGGGATTAGTGTTTATCAAATTTATAGGATTTTGTCAGGGAATACTATTCATGGGTTATAAACTGACATTTTCGTTTAAAATAACATTTTTTTATGTTTTGTAGTTTTAAAATAAACATAAGTGGTTGACTCTAAATATTCAAGTTTCAAAAATATGGATCAAGGGTATTTTGTAATATGATGAAAATCATATAAACTAGAAAGATATTTACAGAGTTTTGGGGGAATACGATCTTAAATCTTGACTAGCTTACATTTAATAACACATTGGTCATTTAAAGTAGTCAACATCAGTATCATCAAGTACACAATTTTTACTAAAAGGTGCGTTAAGCTATTAGAGGCTATTGCATTGCCATAGCTTTTAAAACCCTGATACTGCAAAGTGCTTTATATTAATCTGTTGCAGCAGAATTGAATTTTATGAAAAAATATGTAATTACAGTTTTGATGTTGGTCATAGGGGTAAGTACCGCTATTGCCCAAGATTGGCTAACAGATTTTACTGAAGCAAAAGAACTTGCTAAAACTCACAATTTGCCTATTGTCCTTGTTTTTCAAGGTTCAGATTGGTGTGCACCTTGTATTAAATTGGATAGATCGGTGTGGTCAACAGATGAGTTTAAGAAGTATGCCATAGACCATTATATTATGTTACAAGCAGATTTTCCACGTAGAAAAAAGAATGCATTGCCAGTAGTGCAATTAAATAAGAACAAGGTTTTGGCAGAAAAGTACAACCGTCAAGGTATCTTCCCCTTCGTGGTAGTAATGAATGCAGATGGTAAAGTGTATGGCGAAACCAGTTATAAAAAACTGTCACCAAAAGAATACATTGAAGAATTAAATTCATTCATAAAATAGCTTGAAAAAACTAGTTCTCATAGTAATGATATGTTCTGTTGGGCAGCTTCTGGCTCAAGAGCCTTTTAAGCGTACTATGAAATTAATGGGTAGTCGATTTGATATTACGGTTGTAGCTAAAGATCCTATTGAAGGTGAAGAGTATATTAATTTGGCTGTCAGTGAAATAACAAGAATAGAAAAGTTGATTTCTTCTTGGGACCCAAATTCACAGACATCGGAAATTAATAAAAATGCAGGCGTACAACCTGTTAAAGTTGATGCAGAATTGTTCAATTTAGTACAAAGGGGAATAGGAATTTCTACATTGACCGATGGTGCTTTTGATATCAGTTATGCATCAATGGATAACATCTGGAAGTTTGATGGTAGCATGACTGAAATGCCTGAAGAAGCAGCCATTAAAGCATCCGTTTCTAAAGTAGGATATCAAAATATCCTCTTGAATAAAGAAGATCATACCGTTTTCCTCAAATTGAAGGGTATGAAAATAGGTTTTGGAGCAATAGGAAAAGGTTATGCGGCGGATAAGGCAAAAGAATTATTGATTTCCAAAGGTGTGGTAGCAGGTATTATAAATGCATCTGGAGATATGAATACTTGGGGAAAGCAACCTAATGGTGATAGTTGGCAAGTAGCCATTACCAACCCAATGAATAAGAACAAGGTGTTTGCATTATTACCCTTGGATAATGGAGCGGTGGTTACCTCCGGTAATTATGAGAAGTACGTAACTTTTAATAATACCAGATATACACATATTATTGATCCCCGTAGCGGTTATCCGGCAACGGGAATTGTTAGCGTAACAGTATTTGCCCCAAAGGCAGAACTTGCAGATGCGCTTGCAACATCTGTTTTTGTAATGGGTAAAGAAGTGGGTTTAAATAGAATAGAGCAGTTGCCAAAGGTAGAGTGTATCATTATTGACGACTTGGGTACTATAATTACATCTAAGAATATTCAAATAAATAAGTAAAATGAAAAGGATTTTAATTGTGTTGGTAATGATTGGTGGTCTTAGTAGCTGCACGGTATTAAAGGAGTATGATAAAGTAAATATCAACGATCCTGACATGACCTTGCAAGATAAAAAGTGCGATAGAAATGTGATTACCATGCATTCGTATAGAGAAGCAGCGGTAGGCGCAAATGGAGGTAAAACAGGTGGAGGCTGCGGCTGTAATTAGTAAGTAATGAAACAACAAAGACATAAGTTTAAATTTATAGTGCTACTCATTGCATGTATGCTATGCGGTGCTGGTTACGCCCAGCAAAATACCGGTGCAACCAACTCTTATAAAAAACGTGTGTTGGAAACTACCGAAGTAGATTTCTTGAGCAGTTACTATTCTCAAAACGGTGATAATGCTGCTGTTACCGGTGGTATTGGTACAGAAGAACTTACAGATGTTACGGGAACTGTTATAGTATCGGTACCATTGAATGATGATGATATTTTAACCATAGATGCTGGTGTTTCTGCCTACACCTCTGCATCTTCCAGTAATGTGGATCCATTTGATGGAAGCGAAAGGGCAGATGCTTTTGTAGCAAGTACTGGAGCTTCTAGGTCAGATGTATGGACCAACTTGTCCGGCACATATACGCATAGTTCAGATGATAGAAATACTATGTACTCTGGAAATCTATCAGTGTCATCGGAATATGATTATTTTTCATTCGGATTTGGTGGTGGGTTAACAAAGCTCTTTAATGAAAAAAATACCGAGGTAAGTATTAATGCAAATATATTTTTAGATACCTGGACTCCTATCTACCCAACGGAACTAAGACCATTTGCAAGTGGAGCAAATGGGTTGGATAACGGATTCTTTTCAAACAAGACAATTACCGGGAACACAGATTACAGTCCTACTTTTGAGAAGTTTACAGATGAG
Source organism: Maribacter dokdonensis DSW-8 (assembly GCF_001447995.1). NCBI lineage: Bacteria > Pseudomonadati > Bacteroidota > Flavobacteriia > Flavobacteriales > Flavobacteriaceae > Maribacter > Maribacter dokdonensis. The sequence goes on from NZ_LDPE01000004.1 coordinate 203,922, forward strand.
ACAAGAAACTCCTATTCGGTAGGTTTGGGCTTTTCTCAAATATTAGGTAAAAATCTTCAAGGTTCATTGGCTTTAGATTTTGTAAAGCAAGATGGTTTACTGAGTACACCTTTTCAACGTGTTTATTTTGCAGATGTAGCCGATTCATTTATTCAAGAATTTCAACTTGCGGATGCTATTGAGCAATTACCGGATAGCCGCTTTAAAGTTGCAGGTGGCGGAAGGTTGAATTGGTATATAAATGAAAGTGTTGTGTTACGATCCTACTATAGATATTATTTTGATGATTGGGGTATTAACTCGCACACGGCAAGTGTAGAAGTGCCTATTAAGCTAACGGATAAGTTTACGGTATACCCATCCTATAGATTTTACCAGCAGTCAGCCGCAGATTATTTTTACAGATATGAAGAAGCATTTTCTACGGATACGTTTTATACCTCTGATTATGATTTGTCAAAATATTCGGCAAACCAATTTGGAATGGGAGTTTCCTACACGGATATTTTTACAAAAATGCATGTCTGGAAACTCGGACTTAAAAGTATAGATGTAAAGTTCTATAAATATGATAGGAATACGACCTTTAGTTCCAGCATTGTTACAGCAGGCTTTAAGTTTGTGATGGATTAATTTTATATTACATTTTAATAATTTATAATGGTTTTACGAGAAGAATATGACCTAATATGTGTAGGTGCAGGTATCATGAGTGCTACGTTAGCTTTATTGGTAAAACAGTTAAAGCCAGACCTTAACGTTTTGATCGTTGAACGATTAGGTAAAGTGGGACAAGAAAGCTCTGCCGCTTGGAACAACGCCGGTACTGGTCACTCTGCCTTATGTGAGTTGAACTATACTCCAGAAAACGAAGATGGTGCTGTAGATATTAGCAAGGCAATTAACATCTGTACCCAGTTTGAAATATCTAAGCAATACTGGTCTTATTTGGTAGCGGAAGGCTTGATCAAAGACCCTAAAACATTCATCACTCCTGTACCACATCATAGCTGGGTAAAGGGAGGAGAGAACGCCAACTATCTTGAAAATCGTTTTAAAGCTTTTAAAGAGCATTTTATGTTCAACTCGATTGAGTTTACTAGAGAAGTTGAAAAAATGAAAGAATGGTTTCCTTTAATGATGCATAATCGTACTGAAGATGAGGTTATGGCAGCATCGCGCATAGATAGGGGAACCGAGATGAATTACGGCGCATTAACGGAAAAATTATTTGCTATACTTAAAGATGAATATGATACTGAAGTATTGTTCCATACAGAGGTTGAAGACATAGACCCTGACCATGATGAAGAATGGTTGGTGAAAATGAAAAATTTAGAAACAGGTAAGAAAAATACGATCGATGCCGAACATGTTTTTATCGGTGCCGGTGGCGGTAGTCTTTTATTGCTGCAAAAGGTTGAAATTGAGGAGAAAGACGGCTACGGTGGATTTCCTGTTAGTGGCGAATGGTTAGTCTGTAAAAATCAAGATATCATTAATCAGCATAACGCCAAGGTATATAGCAAAGCAGGTATTGGTGACCCGCCTATGTCGGTACCGCATTTAGATACCCGTTATATCAATGGAAAGAGAGAATTGTTGTTTGGTCCGTTTGCAGGTTTTAGTCCAAAGTTTTTAAAAGAAGGTTCTTATCTAGATTTATTAAAGTCAATTAATTTTGACAACATACCATCCATATGGGGCGTGTTTTGGCATAATCTTCCGTTGACAAAATATTTATTGGAACAAGTGGCCATGAGCTTTGATGATCGCATGGAATCATTGCGTCAATTTGTTAAGGATGCCAAAAATGAAGATTGGGAAATTGTAATTGCAGGTCAACGTGTTCAAACGATAAAAAAAGATGAATTTGAAGGCGGTTCGTTGGAGTTTGGTACACAATTGGTAAGTAGTAAAGACGGTAGGATTACATGTTTGTTGGGAGCATCACCAGGAGCTTCAACTTCTGTTAAAATAATGCTCGATGTTATTGAAAAAGCATTTCCAGAATTGATAGCATCGGAACAAGGGAAAGATAAACTAAATGAAATGGTCCCATTTTATAACAAGGAAGTCACTAAAGAATTATTCGATCAAGAATTGGCTAGGGTAACCAAAGATTTGAATTTGTAGTTTAAGGTAAATCTTTTAAGATACTTTTATGCTTATTAGAACAACAAGAGTACAATAAATAGACCGTACTTGCATTATCCTTAATTAGATAGATGGTAAGTACAATTACATGCATCATAAAATTTTAATCCTTTTTTTATTTTTGATTACCGGATCTGCCTCGGCACAGTTGAGCGATTTGGCAAGAATAGATTTTACATTTATACCCAATAAAAATTCTGATGTAGAATATACCCGTTCTAGAGTATTGATAAATGCTCCAATTCCTTTAAAGGGAGAAGGAAAATATTTGTTTTTAGGGTTTGATTATAGCAATATTCATCTTCGCTTTAAAGATGAAGAATTGCCATTTGATAGAAATCAATTAAATGACTTTAGAATACTTGATTTTACCATAGGGTATACACAGCCACTAAAGAATGATTGGCGATTAGGGGTAAGGTTTCAGCCGGGTATAAGTACAAACCATACGGCAAGAAATTTAACGGTTGATGACATCGTCTTTTCAGGAGACTTGGTTTTTATTAAAAAATATGAAGATGACTATAAGCCATCACGTTTGATCTTAGGGCTTTCGTATTCCCAAAATAGAGGCTATTTATTCCCTTTACCTTTTATAAGCTACTACAAAAAATTTAGTGCAGATTGGTCATATAATTTGGGGATTCCCAAAACCAATTTACAATACCATATATCGGACAAACATAGAATGAAGTTGTTTGCCCAATTAGATGGTTTTACCTCTAATGTGCAGAATGGGGCACTGGTGAATGATACGTATGTTGCGGAACTCATAAATATGTCTTTGATCAATGGTGGTCTACAATATGAGTATCATTTTACAGAACACTTTCAGCTAGATTTAAGGGCGGCTTATAATTTTAGTTTAAGCAATAAGCTAAAAGATGGAGACAATAATACCATACTTACAATAGATAACGATTCTAGAAGTTATTTGAGGGCGGTATTGAAATTTAAAATATAAACTAAAAAAACGCCAGAATTTTTATTCTGGCGTTTTAGTATTACAATAGCATAAGGGTATTAACCTATTACGGATTTCTCCGTAATAAACGGTTGATTATAATGTCTTTGTCCTGTAGCTTTATAAAGGGCATTGGCCAACGCGCCAATAATTGGAGGTAAAGATGGCTCTCCCAAACCTGTTGGGTCAATTCCGTTATCCACAAAGAACGTTTCTATTTCTTTAGGTGCTTCCTTATGTCTTATTAAGCGATAAGTGTCAAAATTCTTGTGTTGTGGTTGCCCGTTTTCAAAGGTCATTTCACTATAGGTGGCATGCCCTATGCCATCTATAATACCACCTTCAATTTGGTTTTTTGCAGCCATTGGGTTGATTACAATACCGCAATCTACCGCACACCATACTTTATCAACTTTTGGAGCATCCGTATCATCATTTAAGTCTAATACTTGTGCAACATAAGAGTTATGGCAGTAATAGGCAGAAACACCTCTTTTTGCACTACCTTGCCCGTTAGACCAACCGGATTTATCCCTTACCAATTTTAAAACACCGGCATAACGCTCGGGATCGTAATCGTTCTTTTCTGGTTCACCAACAGGATTTTTAATTGCTCTGTCAAAAAGTTCCAGTCTGAACTCAATAGGGTCTTTACCTGCGGCTTCTGCAACTTCATCAATAAAGGCTTGTTCTGCACCGGCAACAAAGTTTGAGCGTGGTGCTCGCCAAGCTCCGGTAGTAACTACCGTTTCTAAATTAAACTTCTCAGCTAAGTAATTATCTACGGCACCGGCAGGAAACCTGTTTTCAAAAAGTAGGTCGTCATTAGATCCGGCACCTTTAACATGCCATGCAAGCAAGTTACCCTCTTTATCCAATGCTGCTTTATATTTTACCTTGTATGTAGGGCGATATGTACCTTGGGTCATATCATCCTCTCGGGTATATACTAATTTTATGGGAGCTTGCATTTTTTGTGAAATCACCGCAGCTTCTACTCCAAATGTTCCATAGAGGCGTCTTCCAAAACCACCACCCATACGGGTCATTTTAATATCGATTTTTTCAACCGGTAAGCCTAATCTAGAAGCCAATGTTTTTTCTAAAAACTCAGGTGTTTGTATGGGACCGTTCAATAGCGCCCTTTCTCCATTTACATCTGCAAAGAAGTTCATGGGCTCCATGGTATTGTGTGCTAAAAATGGTGCGCTATACGTACGTTCAATAATCTTATCGGCTTTTCTAAATGCACTTGCCACATCACCATCTTTACGTGCAGGTTTTTTAGAAGTAGAATTCAATAATTTAGTCAATGCCTCATCATGGCCTTCGGTACTTTCTAAGGTCGAAGTTTCTTCCCATTCAACCTTCAACGCTTTTTTGGCTTGCATACATTGCCAGGTAGAATCACCTACAATGGCTACCAATTTAGCAATTGCACCACCATCGGACCATTGTTTTTCAACATTTTCAGGATAAACATCAATAGGGAAAACATCTTTAATGCCGGGCATAGATTTTACAGCTTCGGCATCCATTGATTTATAGGTGAGTCCAAAGGCTGGTGGATGTATGATCATGGCAATCATCATACCTTCCTCTTGAATATCAATACCAAATAAAGGTTTACCGGTAACCAAATTAGGTCCGTCAACATTTCTTTTATCCGTTCCTATAATATTGAAATCACTTGTTTCTTTTAACGCAACCTCTTCTGGCACGGTCATGGTAGCGGCTTTAGAGGCCATTTCTCCAAAACCAGCGGAATTGTCAGAGGCGGTATGGCTTATAACACCATTGTCAACTGTTATTTCAGAGGCATCTACTTGCCATGCATCCGCTGCCGCAGCAACTAACATATGTTTTGCTGTGGCACCGGCCATTCTAAGTCCAGACCAACCAGCTCTTATAGATTGGCTTCCTCCCGCAAGTTGTCTTTGGAAAATATCGGTATTCAAAGGGGCTTGTTCAACCACAACGTCTTTCCAATCAACACCTAGTTCATCTGCTATGATCATAGGCATTGAGGTTTTTACATTCTGTCCAATTTCTGGATTTGGAGACATTATGGTTACCAAACCGTTATCGGCAATTTTTAAGAAACCATTAATGTTGAACCATTCCTTTGGTATACTTTTTATTTGTTCTGGTGTTGGTTTGCATGAAGCAAGCCAGCTAAACCCTAAGATCATTCCGCCACCTGCTAGCGTACTACTTTTTAGAAAGGAACGTCTATTATATGAAGTTTTAATGAGTGTCATCTGTTTGTTTTTTTAGAAGGTTAAAATCTCAATTAGAGTGCAAATCTTTTACGCATTTGAACTACTTGCAGCGTTTTTAATTGCTTTCTTAATTCGAGTATAAGTACCACAACGGCAGATGTTACCGTTCATGGCATCTTCAATTTCGGTATCGGTCGGATTAGGATTTCTCTTTAAAAATGCACTGGCGTTCATAATTTGACCGGCCTGGCAATACCCACATTGGTAGACATCTTCTTCTAACCAAGCTTTTTGAACTGGGTGATCTCCGTTTTCAGAGAGACCTTCAATGGTAGTAATTGATTGTTCGCCAACCGCTGATACGGGTAATTGACAAGACCTAACGGCATTGTCGCCCAAATGAACGGTGCAAGCGCCACATTGCGCAATACCACAACCAAATTTTGTACCTACTAATTTTAAATGATCTCGTAGCACCCAAAGCATTGGCGTTGATGGGTCAACGTCTACTTCTTGGGTTTTTCCATTAACTTTTAAATTGAAGTTTGCCATGCTATTTTTTGTATTTGTTTGAGTCGCTTGAAATTAAGGTTTTTTTTAGAGTTTTAATGTGGTTTTAACTTTAAATATTCTTAAAGAAATGCCAACTTTTTGGTTAGCCATTTAGAGTGTCCAATTTGAAAGAGTTATTATAATATTTTATCGTGATATCGTAAGAAAAGTTATGCAGGTACATTTATCAAAATTAATAACCAATTGCTTAAGGGCATTTAATTGATAAGCACGGTATGATTACTCAAAATATAACCTCAATTTCAGAATCTATCATAGACACGGTAGGCAACACACCATTGGTAAAGCTTAATAACGTTCTTGATGATTCACATTTTAATTTATTTGGTAAACTAGAGGCGGCTAACCCTGCGGGGAGTATTAAGGATAGAACCTCACTTTATATTATAGAACAGGCACTTGCAAGTGGAACAATTAAAAAGGGAGATACCGTAATAGAATCAAGTTCCGGAAACATGGCCTTGGGCCTTGCCCAAGCTTGTTTGTATTATGGTTTAAAACTTATAGTCGTAGTGGACCCCAAACTAAATTCACATACAGAAAAGATTTTAAAAACCTATGGCGTACGCATTGAGCATGTTACGGTACCCAAGGAAAATGGCGGCTATTTAGCGGCTAGGCTTGAGAGGGTTCAACAATTATTGGATCAAATACCCAACAGTTATTGGTCTAACCAATATGGTAATCAAAATAATCCATTAACGCATCATGAAACTATGTCTGAACTAATGGATTCTTTACATGGCAAGTTAGATTACCTATTCGTTGCTACAAGTACTTGTGGAACACTAATGGGCTGTGCAGATTATATCCACGAAAACCATTTGAACACCAAAATTATTGCCGTTGATGCCGTTGGAAGTGTTCTTTTTGGCGGTCCACCATTAAAGAGGTTGATACCGGGTCATGGTGCCGGTGTGCCCTCTCAATTTTTAAATACCAGTAGAATTTATGATCATGTGTATGTAGATGATGTGGATTGCGCCCGCGGATGCTGGAGCTTACTGGAAAAAGAAGCCATTTTATGTGGTGGTTCTTCTGGTGGAATGATCAGTGCCGTACGTAAATACAGTCAAAAAATGGAGCAGGATAGTAATTGTGCACTGTTTCTATGTGATCGTGGAGAACGTTATTTAGATACCATTTATAATAGAGATTGGTTATTAAAAGAACTTCCGGAAAGTAAAAACGCTTTTACGCCAATTGGCGGTTGGTAGAAGAGATATGTTATGGAAAATACACAATCATATAAAATAGGCATTGTAGGTTTTGGACCTAAAGGCTTCTATGCATTTGAAAGATTAATTGCATATATAAAAACTTATAATCTGTTTGAACACATACAAGTACATATTTTTAATTCGACGGGTTTTTTAGCCTCTGGAGATGTTTATAGACAAGATCAACCGGAGTATTTGATCATGAATTATACCAATGGTAATATTTCTGGTTGGGCTTTGCAAGAGCCATTTTCAGTAGTACCTAAAACTCCTGATTTTGTATCATGGCTTGAAAATAACAATTATGGAAGCACTTCGCCTAATTCATATGCTCCTAGAGCGCTAGTAGGTGAATATTTATCAGATTGTTATCATCAGGTTATGGAACATTTACCAGACAATGTAGAAGTTATAGATCATATAGGTTTGGTCACTAATGTAGTCAAGAATAACAACGAGTATCAGTTGCATTTTAAAAATGATGGGCTATCACAGGAATACGTGGTTAATTGTGATAAGGTACTTTTTACTACTGGTCACAATACGTTTAAATCTCAACGAGATAAATCCGTTGATAATGCCAAAAAGATAAACTTTATTTACCCTACCAATGATACATTAAAACATCTGAAAAAAGATTCATTAGTGGGAATTAAAGGCTTTGGGTTAACCGCCATTGATGCTATTTTGGCGTTGACCGAGGGTAGGGATGGAACTTTTGTCAAAAATGAAAAAGGAGTATTAAAATACGAGGCATCTGGTAAAGAACCATTTAAAATTTATCCGTTTTCAAGAACCGGATTGCCAATGATACCTAGAAATGGTTCCACTGAATCTTCTATAGAATTACATTATTTTACCCAAGAGTGTATGGCTCACTTAAAGGAAAATAAACCCGTAAGTTTTGAGTGTACGGTACTACCTTTGATAAAGAAAGAATTCTATTTTGCTTACTACAGTGTTTTGTTCAAAAACTATGGACATCAGTTTTATTACGATGAAGATTTTACCGTACTGGAAAATCAAGTGCAGTACTTTCATGAAGATTATCCTGAATCACCCGTTTTTAATTGGGATAGCATAGTAAATCCGTTTAATGATGAGCCTATTTTATCAACGGTGCTTTTACAATGCTATCTAGAATTTTTAATACAGGAAGCAAAAAAAGGAGAGGATGAAAGTCCATTTTTGGCTGCTGTTGGCGCATGGCGCAAAATAAGTCCGTTATTCAATGAACTGTACAGTTTTGGAGGATTGGATGCCGCTTCGCATAAATTGTTTGATACGTACTATTTTGGACTGTTCAATAGATTGTCATATGGTCCGCCAGTACAGAATATGCAGAAAATGCTGGCATTGTGCAAAGCGGGTATTTTAGATTTCACTTATATAAAAGCTTCGACTTGTTCAGAAAACACCGTGGACGACAATTATACTTTGCAATTAAATGATGCCCAGGCTACAGAACTAAATTACATAGTCAATGCCACCATTTCCAGAGCAAGAGAGGGTGAATTTAAAAACGAGCTATACCAAAACTTAATAAAGAACGGTCTAGTACGTGCGTTTCAAAATAAACTAAATACCAGTTATAGCCCGGGTTGTGTGGATATAGATGAAAACGGTAATGCCATAAATGCACATGGTAAAGTTGATTCCCATATTACATTTTATGGTACTCCAACTGAAGGAATAACCTGTGATAATGATACCCTATCTAGGTCTAGAAACAATTTTGCAACTATTTGGGCAAAGCAAACCTGTTACAGCATATTAAAAAAAGCTAGAATCACCGAAAATTATGGAGGAGAATAAGATGTATTATAAAGGAAAACCAAAATATCAACTTACACCGAAAACATCGGATTGGATGCATGAATTATTTAACAATCAATCCGTTGTTAAAGGTTTGGTAGAAAGATATGGTTCACCGATCAATGTACATCATTTGCCATCTTTCAACAACAATTGTGAGATGTACAAACAAGTATTTGAGAGTTACGGATTAAAATATAGAATCTTCTATGCCAGAAAGGCCAATAAATCTAGAGGGTTGGTAAAACAAGCATTTGCATCGGGTATTGGTGTAGATACCGCCAGTTTTAAAGAATTGGAACAATCATTGGCATTAGGTGGTAATAGTGAAAATTTAGTGCTTACAGCTGCAATTAAGACAGAACCGCAAATTGAATTGGCCATAAAGAATGGCGTTCCTATCATATTGGATAATGAAGACGAGTGTGTACTAACACAAGCAATTGCCAATAGAATTGGTCTAAAAGCAAATGTAGGTTTTCGCATTAGCGGATTTACCGTTGACCAAGAAAAACTTTATAGCCGTTTTGGTTTTGATGTTGATGAGGTAGTAAACTTCATTGCATCATATGTTGGGGAAAACAAGTCCTTTGATATGCTTGATGTTACCGGACTTCACTTTCATTTAGATGGATATTCCACTTATCAACGCAGCGTAAGTTTGGTTGCCAGCGTTCAAATATTTTCAAAGTTGAAAGAAAAAGGATATGCAATGTCCTTTATTGATATAGGTGGGGGTATACTAATGAACTATTTAGAAGATGAAAAAGAATGGAATACATTCAATGAACATTTGAAGAAGTCGGTCTTGGAAGATAGCAATGATATTACGTTTAACAATAATAGTCTTGGTTTTAGACTGGAGGATGGTCAGTTACGTGGTAAACTGAATACGTATCCGTTTTTTAATGAGATAAACAAAGAAAGTTTTATTGGAGAAGTACTGGATTTTGTAGATGATCAATCTGGTTTGTCGGTAGCATCATTATTAGTAAAGAATGGAGTTGAATTGCGAATAGAACCCGGTAGATCATTATTAGATCAAGTAGGTATGACAATTGCAAAAGTGATACACCGAAAGAAAGATGCAAAAGGGCAGTGGTTGGTAGGTCTAGAAATGAATATGAGCCAAATGATGAGTTCTAGCGCAGATTTTCTTTTAGACCCGTTTATGTTATATAATTCTGAGGTTGAAAAAAACGAGAATGTAGATGTATTTTTTACAGGAGCCTATTGTTTAGAAAGAGATGTGTTGCTGAAGAGAAAAATAACCTTGCCTAGATTACCTGCAATAGGGGAGTATGTTGCTTTTGTCAATACTGCTGGTTATATGATGCATTTTTTTGAAACCGAGGCGCATTTATTTGAGTTGTCATCCAATCTAATGTTTACGGGGTCCAATGAAAAATTATCGTTTTTTCAATTTATTGATGATGCCAAAATTGCCTTGGAACAGTAAAGATATCTTGCAATATGTAATGCATCAATAACTGTATTTTTCAAGGTAAGGGAACGGTATGGTATTGGGTAAATTGTATTAAAACAATATATCATGAAAATACAAGCATATTTAGCCTTTAACGGTAATTGTCAAGAAGCATTGCACTTCTACGCAAACCTGTTCAATGCAGACATAAAAAATAAGCAAACATACGAGGATAAGAAAATAGATGTTCCGTCTTCTTATCGTGGAAAATTACAGCACGCAGAGCTCAAAGGAAAAGGAGTTCATTTTATGGCATATGATGCCTCTCCAGACACACCTTTGAACAAAGGCAATCAAATTAATATGAGTGTTGATCTCGATAATTTGGACGAAGGCAAACAGTTATTTAATGACTTGTCAAGTGGAGGTCAAGTACACCATGAATTTAGGGAACGTGAATGGGGGCATTTTGGTAGATGTACCGATCGTTTTGGTATAGGATGGATGGTAAACGTTGATAAGTAAAAATCAAAAATAAATAAAGTAAGAGGTATTTTCTAGCGGCAATTATTGTCGTTTGAAAAGCCTCTTTTATTATTAACCTCGCTAGGCGAGTAAAAACAAGAGAATTTATGGAAATTATATATGAGTATGATGGTGTAACAGCAAGTGACAGGTTGGAAACATATATCAAGGACAAGCTGGACAAATTGCATGCAAAATTTGATGATGTAATTAGGGCAGATGTATTTATAAAGCAAGAAAACACATCTTCTGATGAAACAGGTATGATCTGTAATATACGGTTAAGTGTACCTGGTCCTAGAATTTTTGCAGAAGCCAGTAATCAAAATTTTGAAGAGTCGGTAAACGAATCTATTAGTGAACTGGAAAGACAGTTGAGAAAACGTAAGGATAAAATGAAAACGTATTAAACTTAGATTATGAAAAAAGCATTGTTATTATATTTTGGTAAAAAGTTCTATAAAAGTTGGCTAAGGAAAAAACGAGCTCAAGCAGCTAGAACTTAAAATTAAATATTACGTATAAAAATAGCCCTTGCTAAAACAAGGGCTATTTTTATTGATAATTATATAAGATTATCTATAGTCTTCAAGAACTTCCGTGGTTTCTAAATCATTCTGTAATTGTTCTCTTTGTGCTCTGATAATTTCCTTTAAACGGTGTGGCATCATGGTTTCTGCCAAGGCATTATCATAATCGTTAATGGCTGCTTTGTCTCCCCTAACTGCTTCCTCTAGCATTGCTTCATCATTATCCTCAGCAAAGAATGCCTTAACATCCATCCAAGTTCTGTGTAGTGTACCGGCTGCGCTACCTTCAATTTGAACGCTACCTAAATCTAATTCAGGAACAGAACCTCTAAGTTCTTTCAAGAACTGCATGCGATCTATAATTTTTTTCTCAAAGTAACTTTTAATTCCTACATCCTTTGAATTTTCAGATGCTTTTTCAAAACCTTTAATGGCATCTTCATTTTTACTTACCAAGTCTTTAAGACTATCTTCAATTTTCTTTATATCGTTATTCATAATATTAAATTTAATAGGCAATCATGCCTGTTATTAATCATTTCTGTTATAGGCAATTTAAGGGTAAACGGGCGTTTACATTGACGTTATACGATAGTACTTTAGCTGTATGCAGTTAAGCTTTAAACTCTTAAGAATTAGCTTCTAAAAGAAGGTTTTAGCATAGATTTTATATGGATAGAGTTAAGTTGAAATCTAGGTAGTGCTTACATTGTTATCGAACTTAAAAAAGAAAAACTATGGGATTATCACCACTATTTGGAGTAGCAAAAATGTTAGTAAGAAGTAGAAAATTGAAAATGGCGGCCGTTGGTTTACAATTGGCCTATTTAGGGTACACTTATTATTCAGAGAAGAAAAAAAATAAACAGGTGTCAAAATAATTTAAAATTTAAAGTTAAACATCTGATATTCAATTAATAATGTGTATTTATTAAAGTTATTAATTTACAGAATAAGATAAAACCTATGAATTTTTATTAATAATCAATTGAATGAGTTGCTAGACCTTTGGAGTATGAAATCCCAAAATCTAGTATTATGAACAATTCATTTAAAATTAGCCTTTTGTTCGCCTGTATGGCAACCATGGGTTATGGCCAAGATTTGGCCTACAACGATTCTTCAACCAGTTTTCTTGAAAGAAAGGTTACAGAAGTTTCTAACCGCACAGATAATTACAACAAGTTAAAATCACTTGGTTATTCAGATGAAGAAATCTTTGAAGACCTAGGTAATGCCAATTTCCTGACCAAAAAATACGAGAATGCCTTATACTGGTATGGCAGACTTATGGAAATTTCTGAAGATGGTACCTTAAAGAAAAGTTACCAAAAAAGATTTGATCACGCCGTTTCTCAGTTAGGTAAAGAGGTACAAAACGAGATTGCCGATGAAAACTGGACAGAGCTGGTTAAAGATGACTATAAGATGACCCGTAATGTTATTCACCCACGTCTTACCTCAAACAACAGACGAAATTTTTTACCGTGGGATGACAACCAGATGAGTAGCGAATTTGCAGCTACAACAAAAACACCGGCAAAAAAAGCATCAGGTGAGTACGCTCCGCCAGTGGCGTTGACCAATGGTGGTAATACGGCATACTATAGTAAAACCGTATATCGTAAACCCGTAACCGGCATGTTCTCCAAGAAAAAAGCAGTCCATAAAATTTATAAAGCTGACAAAGTAGGCGGCGAGTGGAAAAAAATAACCGAAGTAGCGGTTTGTCCAGGTGATTACTCGGCAAAGCACCCAGCCGTATCACCAGATGGCAGTAGATTGTTCTTTGCTTCTAATATGCCGGGAACGTATGGTGAGTATGACATTTATGTGGCAACCATTCAAAAAAACGGAATGTTGGGTCAGGCGAAGAATCTAGGTGAAAAGGTCAATACCGCTAAAAATGATATTCACCCTAACCCTATATCTAACGGTAGTCTAGTATTTGCCTCTGACGGTAGGGAAGGCTATGGAGGTTTAGATGTGTACATGGTAGAGGTTGGTCAACGTAGTGTAGGGCTGGCGGTTAACATGGGTAATACAATTAACAGCTCTTATGACGAATACTCCGTAAACTTATTGCAAGGTGATGGTTCCGGTTACGTGGTATCTAACAGAATTGCAAAAGGTAAGCATACACAGAACGTAGCATTTAACTTAAATGATAAACCTATAAACGAAAGAGACAGAGATGATCGTTTCTTGGAAGCTTTTAACTCAGAAAAACAGATGCAATATTCTAGCTCTGTATTTGAAGATGAATAACCACCCATTATTCATATCCCCCAATTCATAGACAATTTCAATTCTAATCATTAAAATCAAACGTTATGGAAAGTCCGTATAAAATCAGTAGTTTTCTTATTGCTTTATTTTTATTGGCTCTTGTCCAAACAGTAAAAGGTCAAGAAACCAATGCAAACTTAGGCTCCAGTAGTACCTACCACAATCAATTATTCTTCAACAGGTTTTTTATAAACCCAACATTCTCTTTGGTACGTGAGAACAAATCATATTTGAACATTCTACATAGAAACCAATATGCAACCTTTGACGACAACAGTCAAAACTACTTTCTAGGTTTCAGTAATAAGTTAAATGACCATACAGCTGTAGGTATTGGCGTATATAGCCAATGGTCTGGTGTGGTTCAAGAATTTGGTTTCAATGCCAACTACGCATCATCTGTTCGTTTAGGAGACAAATCTGTATTAACGTTTGGTACCAATGTAACTTACTTTAATCAAGGTTTGGACAAGAATAGAGTTGTTGTAAGTACAGATGACCCAGAGATAGCAGATGCTAGAAAAGAAAGTAAAATTGCGGTACAACCAGGTATCAATCTATCACTTGGTAGTTTTGATTTTGGACTGTATGCAGAAGATTTAGTAAAATACAATCAAACAACGAACGAATTTTTGACCGATTTGTCAACCAAGAGTGTTAAGGCATCGGTTCAATATACCCATTCATTTGAGCATTCAAGAGGACTTTTTGAAAATGCGAGATTAATGCCAATGGCTCAAGTAGGGCAAAATTATGATGGTAGCCTGTACTACTTTGGTTCCATGTTATTAGACTTACCAAATTATGGTTGGTTGCAAACTACGGTAGACCAAGAATATGGTGTAGCAGCTGGTGTAGGTTTTAACTTAAGTGAAAAAATGTCTTTAGGTTATTTAATGGAGAAAGATCTATCAAGTGATGATGCCAACCTTGGTTGGAACCATGAGATTACATTGGCATATAAGTTTAAAGATGATGATTTGGCCATTTCGGTAGCAGATAATTCATCGGACAATCAAATAGATAATATCGTAAGAAATTATGAAGAGCAAATAGCCAATTTAATAGAAGAAAGAGATAGTGCAAGAAAAGCAAGTAGAAGAAAGCAAGAAAGTAGTTCTAATGCACCTGTTTCAGAAAGTAGTTTGGCTTATGAAAATAAAATAATCTTAGATGAACTGATTCTTCGTCAAGATTCAATTGAGAGTGAAAGAATAGCAGCGTTTGAAGAGCGTTTTGAGCTAATTGTAAGAATGTTGCGTAACGATATTGATACTACCATTAAAAGCTCTTTACAAGACTTTAGTGTAGAGGAAAACACCTCATATGTAAACAATGATATCGTGGATGATGCTATAGATTTTGTAACAGAGCCTGCCGATGCATTTGCTACGGGTACAACATCAACATCTTCAAATACATCTACAGCGGCAACATCGACTTCTTCAAGAAGGGCGAACTTCAAGGAGTTTCCATCAACAAGAGATAATTTTAAAGAAATGCCTGTTAAAATGTTAGTGGATTCAGATGCAATAGATATGAATTCAGGATATTATGTTATCGCAAACGTATACAGCCAAACAAAGTATATGAATGCATTTATGAAAGATTTACGTGAAAAGGGTTTGGATCCAAAGCAATTTTACAATAAGGAGAACGGTCTATATTATGTATACTTGGCAGACTATGATTATAAGAACGAGGCACAAATGGCTGCAAGTACGGATTTAAACGGTAAATACAATCAAGAGAAATGGATCATGCAAGTGAACGAAGCAACTGCAACAGCATCCAATACTTTTGAAGACGATTATATAAGTAGAGAATAATGAATTGAGTTTCCATAATTTCCTAAGGTTTTATGGTTGATTTGAATTGTCAATAAAAGGAGGGGTGTTATCCGGGGGGATGACTGGGTCCCCTCCTTTATTATTTGGTTTACATTGGTGGTAACTCTTGATTTTAACTTTACGTTAACTATCGATGAATTACCTTATTTTTTAAGAAAAATTGGTAGTTGAACGAAAATATATGGGTTTTCAACGGCTATGTTGCATTAATTTATATATTTCCAACACCAAAAAGATTCAAACCCAATTGTATAACCCCAAATCCCCCCACAACCATGAATGAGTATTACCTACACAATTCCCATTTTAAAACACATCTTTTTCTTCACAGGTTTTCTAATTTTTTAGAACTCAAAAATCTCACAGATTTACTGTTTGGCAAACGGCTCGGTTTTATGAACTGAGACGTTAGCGGTCATCCGTTTTTCAATTAGATTTTTTAACTGAACAATAGCAAAGAACTTTCAATTTTTGATTGCTCTTTAGGGCAACTTTTGTCTATTGATTTGTAAAACTGAATTTATAGTTTTCACTATTTGTTCATTTACATGTCCGTTGTTTAGTGGTTTTAACCTTTGTAAAAGGTTTCTGAAATTATTAAAAACTAACCGTAGTCATTATTCTGTAAATAGAATATTGGCTTCAAAAACTATGGAGATTATGAAAAGCTCAAATATTAGAATAATAGTATTGGAAAAAGATACCTCACTGCATACCGTTTATAGAAATCATTTTGAGGAAATAGAAGGTTATGAAGTAGTGGGCAGTTACACGTCTGCCAAAGATGCCATCAAAGATTTCAAGTTTACAAGACCTCAAATTGTACTTTCTGAAATAGAATTGAACGATATGAACGGCGTAGATGCCATTAAATTGTTTAAAAAGAAAGACTGGGAAATCAAAATTGTAATGTTCAGTGAAAATAATGATTTTGAAGTGATTAAGAATGCGTTCAAAAAAGGAGCAAATGGTTACCTAACAAAACCATTGACCCTGGATAAATTGGAACACGCCCTAAAGAGTATGGAAAAAGAAGGTGCGGCAATGAGTAATGATATAGTCAAGAAAATCATTAGCAATTTTCATAGAAAAACCTTTGCTTTTTTCTCAGAAAGAGAAAATCAGATCGTAGATTTTTTATGTCAAGGAGCTACTTATAAAATGATTGCCCAAAAGCTTTTTGTAACACCAAGTGCAGTAAATTTCCATATTCAGAATATCTATTTAAAGTTAGATGTTAACTCTAAATCAGAAGCACTTTCTAAATTGGAACAATTACAAAATCAGCTATAAAAGTGGTATAAATTAAAATCTTATTCTTTTGATTGTAAAGGTAATACGAAAACCTTTTCGAAAATTATTAGTAATTTGAAATTAATATAAAGAATTGCAAATCAACACTTTAATGGTTTTTATTTAAAAATTTAAATTTAATTAAATTCAGTTACGATAATTTTTCGTAGCCTAAATATCTATTGCTAAGGATAGTACTTATTTTTGGTTTAACTTATTACAGCAAACCAATTTATACTATTTATGTACCATTTAGGATTAGATATAGGAAGCTCATCTATTAAGATAGCCTTGGTAAATGCTTCAACGGGAAAGAGCGTTGGGGTAGTTACTGAACCAGAGACAGAAATGTCTATGGAGGCTGTAAAAAATGGTTGGGCAGAACAAAGTCCATTAGATTGGTGGCGTTATGTTTGTAGCGGCATTGACAAACTATGTACACAAGAAAAAATTGAAAAATCAGATATATCGGGTATCGGTATATCCTATCAAATGCACGGTCTAGTGCTTATTGATAAAGAAGGGAATCCACTTAGAAAATCTATTATATGGTGCGATAGTAGGGCAGTGGGTATAGGTCAACATGCATATGAAGAAATGGGGGCCAATACCTGTAATTCGCATCTACTGAACTCGCCATCTAACTTTACGGCTTCTAAATTAAAATGGGTAAAGGAAAATGAGCCCGATATCTATGCGCAAATCTATAAAATGATGCTTCCGGGCGATTTTATCGCCTATAAGTTATCTGGTGTGGTAAATACTACAGTTTCCGGCTTGTCAGAAGGTATATTCTGGGATTTTAAAAGTGATGCCATAGCAGAAATTCTACTTGATCATTACGGACTGGAAAAAGAGATGATTCCAGATATTGTGGATACCTTTTCTGTACAATCTAAAGTAAATGAAAAAGGTGCATCTGAAAGTGGGCTACAAATAGGTACGCCAATTCTTTATCGTGCAGGAGACCAACCCAATAACGCTTTGACCCTAAATGTATTTAATCCGGGTGAAGTAGCGGCAACGGGCGGCACATCTGGTGTTGTATATGCAGTGACGGATAATCTTTCTGTAAAAGAAAGCTCAAGGGTAAACAATTTTGCACATGTAAACTACTCTCTTGGAAAACCCGCTAGAATAGGAAAATTACTTTGTATTAACGGAGCAGGAATACAATACCGGTGGTTACTTAATAATTTAAATGTCTCCTCTTACGAAGAAATGAATATACTGGCCAACGAAGTGCCGATCGGGTGCGATGGGGTATCCATGATTCCCTTTGGTAACGGGGCAGAAAGAATGCTGGAAAGTAAGGAAGTGGGTACTAGGATCATCAACCTAAATCTGAACAATCACGGAAAAGGGCACTTGTGCCGTGCAGCATTGGAAGGTATTGCCTTTTCTTTTGTTTACGGTATGGAAATTATGGAATCTGACGGAATAAAAGTAAATGTAATGCGCGCCGGGAACGATAACCTATTTCGTTCAGAAATATTTTCAACTACGGTAGCCACTTTAATTGGTTATGATATTGAAATTTATAATACCACTGGGGCGATCGGTGCAGCAAGGGCGGCCAATCTGCATAAAGGAGATTTTAAAGCTTTTGGTAAAACGGTTTTGGATAATGATTATGTAATGACCTTTAGTCCAAAAGAAGATAAAACGGCATATAAAAACGCGTATGCCACCTGGAAAAATGAATTGGAATTAATATTGAACAACTTATAAAATCAACATAATGGCAAACAAAGAATACTTTAAAGGTATAGACAAAATTAAGTTTGAAGGAAAAGAATCCGATAATCCGTTGGCATTTAAATATTACAACCCAGAACAAGTTGTAGCGGGTAAGACCATGCGTGAGCACTTTAAGTTCTCCACGGCATATTGGCATACCTTCTGTGGTCAAGGATCAGACCCATTTGGACCTGGTACGCAGAGTTTTGAATGGGATAAATCATCCGATGCGGTACAAGCGGCTAAAGATAAGGCAGATGCTGCATTTGAATTCTTTGATAAAATAGGATTCGATTACTACTGTTTTCATGATTTCGATTTAATTCAAGAAGCACCCACCTTTGCTGAATCTGAAAAAAGATTGGCAACAATTACGGATTACCTGAAAGAAAAACAGAAGGAATCCGGGAAAAAATTGCTTTGGGGTACGGCCAATTGTTTCTCAAACCCAAGATACATGAACGGTGCAGCTACTAATCCAGATTTTAACGTTGTGGCAAGAGCCGGTGGTCAAATTAAATTGGCATTAGATGCTACCATAGCTTTAGGAGGGGAAAATTATGTATTCTGGGGCGGTAGAGAAGGTTATATGTCCTTATTGAACACAGATTTAGGTCGTGAGGTAGATCATATGGGACAATTCTTGACCATGGCGAGAGATTATGCACGTAGTCAAGGCTTTAAGGGTAATTTCTTTATTGAGCCAAAACCTATGGAGCCAATGAAGCATCAATATGATTTTGATTGTGCTACGGCAATTGGTTTCTTAAAAGAATATGGTTTGGAGAAAGATTTTAAAATGAACATTGAGGTCAACCATGCAACGTTGGCGCAGCATACTTTTCAGCATGAAATTGCGGTTGCCGCAAAAGCAGGTATGTTAGGTAGTATGGATGCAAACCGTGGAGATTACCAAAACGGTTGGGATACCGATCAGTTCCCTAACAACATTCAGGAAACTACAGAAGCTATGTTGGTATTCTTAGCTGCAGGCGGTTTACAAGGTGGAGGTGTCAATTTTGATGCTAAAATTAGAAGAAATAGTACCGATTTAGAAGATGTATTCCATGCACATATTGGCGGAGCAGATACTTTTGCCAGAGCATTGATCACTGCGGATAAGATTATTTCTTCCTCTTCATATAACAAATTGCGTGAAAACAGATACAGCTCTTTTGACTCAGGTAAGGGTAAAGATTTCGAGAACGGTAAATTAGATTTGAAGGATCTTTACAATATTGCCAGTGAAAACGGAGAGTTAGATTTACAGAGTGGTAAGCAAGAATTGTTTGAGAACATCATCAATCAATACATATAGTTTTCTTAGTTCAATTTCCTCTAAAAAATAGAGGATTGTTAGCCCAATTTTGAAAAGCTAATTTGAAAGGAAATGCCCCTAGTTTTATAACTTGGGGCATTTTGCTTTTTGCAAATAATTTAAATGTCAATTTAAATCTGTTCTTTTGCAGAATAAGTTATGAAAAAAGTTACCCTAAAGGATATTGCAGGACATTTTAAGGTGTCTATCTCAACCGTTTCAAAAGCGATAAATGATAGTCATGAGATCAGCATTGACCTAAAGGAAAAAATACAGGCCTACGCAAAGGAAAAGCACTACAAACCTAATAGGTTGGCACTGAATTTATTGAATAAAAGCACCAAAACTATTGGTGTCGTAGTTCCCAATATTTTAAATTACTTCTTTGTTCAGGTGCTGTATGGTATTGAAAAGGTCGCTAATGAAAGCGGTTATAATATCATTAGTTGTATTAGCAATGAATCTAGTGCAAAGGAGACCAAAACTTTAGAGTTTTTTGATGCCGGTACAGTAGATGGCGTAATCATGTCATTGGCAGAAGAGAGTCAGAATGAAGACAAGCATGATGCACTCACCGATATCATTAATAATGACATTCCCGTAGTTCTTTTTGACCGAGTGTCAGATAATGTGCAGTGTGATAAGGTTGTGGTAGATGATTTTGAAGCCGGTTACAAGATTACCAAATACTTGGTGCAAATAGGCTGTAAAAATATAGCGGTAGTAAATCCCATATCAAGTTCCAGTGTCGGAAAATTAAGGTTGTTGGGCTATAAAAAAGCATTGCAGGAATTTGAAATTCCTTTCGATCCCAAATTGGTAATTAACCTAACGGTGAAAGATGATTTGGATCTGTTAATGTCTTTTTTGTTGAATTATAAGACCATTGAAGGTATCATAGGTATTGATGAGCTTATTGCGGTACAAGTGTTAGAAGTTGTAAAGGCAAGAGGCTACAAGGTGCCCAATGATATTTCAATAATAGGTTTTACGAACGGGCAGTTGTCAAAGTATGTTACACCATCATTGACCATGGTTAGTCAGCACGGTAAGTATATTGGTGAACAAACGGCTAAATTGCTGATCAACAGAATTAAAAATCCTGAGTTGCCTTACGAGACCAAAACAGTGAAAACCAGTTTGCTGGTAAGAGATTCCACTAAAAAATTACAATAGCCTTAAACTGTTTCTGGGTGAGGGTGTTTCCAGTCTCCGCGATATTCTCTTTGCAATAACGCAGTTGCTTCAGGATCATTTAAAACCGTTCTGCTTATTGGGTCATAGGTTAATGGCCTTTTTAGATCCATAGATAAATTGGCCAAAATACAACTAGCGGAAGAGATATGCCCTTGTTCAATATCTGCAACAGGTTTTGTATTGTTTTCAATGGCATTTAAAAAATCGATCATATGTCTACGGGTGGCTGGTGCGGCATGTAATTCAATATCTTTTTCGGTTACATCTTCAGGGTATTCATCTTTTTCATAAAGCACGTTGAACCTAATGGTGTCACCACCATCAACAGGTACAAATTCAGCCTTCATTACATCGCCTTTAAGTACACCTTTAGATCCGTAGATTTTGAATGCCCAAGGGTAGTCTGGATCATCTGGGTTTCCCCATGTTCTATGTTGCCAATTACAATTAAGATCATAATATTCGAATACGGCAGATTGGGTGTCAGATATATTCGATTTTCCGTCCTTGTCAACAAAAATGCCTCCGTGAGAACTTATTCTTTTGGGCCATCCTAGGTCTAGCATCCAACGAACGGTATCAAGCATATGAACACACATATCTCCGGTAATTCCGTTTCCATATTCCCTGAATGTACGCCACCATCTTTTGTGAGGTAAGCCATCATAAGGGCGTAATGGGGCAGGACCTGTCCACATTTCATAATCGAAGAATTCCGGTACTTTTTGTTCTGGTGGATTGCCATTGGCACGCATATGATAATAACAACACATATCTACATGTCCGACAGTACCTAAAAGTCCGTTGTTTATAATTTTATTTTTAGCATCTACAAGATGAGGTGTGCTTTTTCGTTGAGTGCCCACTTGTACTACTTTATTGTATTTTCTAGCTGCTGCAACCATGGCTTCACCCTCTATTACATCAACACTAATAGGTTTTTGAACATAAACATGAGCACCATGTTTAAGCGCTTCAATACAAGTTAAGGCATGCCAATGATCGGGTGTTCCAATAAGGACAATGTCTAATTTTTTTTCTTGCAACATGGTTCTGTAATCTGCATACAATTTTGGTTTTTTACCGTTTTTTTGCCGTTCGGCAACTAATTGTGAAGCGGTATTTAGTTGATGTTCATCTACATCGCACAGTGCTGTAATTTCAACGTTGGCTACTTGAATAAGGCGTAATAAATCACCAGTGCCATACCATCCCGTGCCAATTAGTGCAACTTTCTTAGGTTTTTCATTGGCAAAAAAATCATAGCTATACGGGTTTATAGAAGTAAAAAGTAGCGATGCCGAAGAAGCTTTAATAAAATTACGTCGTTTCATTAAAGATGGTGTGGAAGACATGATTTTGCGAATTTTAATATTAAGAACTTCGTAAAAATAGCATCCATTTTAACAAAATCATTTAAAATCACACTAAAAATTTATGAATTTGTTAGTGTTTGTTATAATTAGGTATATTTAGATCAATTAATAATTTTATCTAATGAAGTTACGAAATTACCTGCTCGCGCTTTGCATTTTGGCGACATCCTTTGTAAAAGCTGAAATTTCTTTACATGGCATTTTTACAAATCATATGGTTTTGCAAAGAGAGACCAGTGTGCTGCTGTACGGATGGGCAAATCCAAATGAGGAGTTCACAGTGTTTACTAGTTGGAACAATGAAGCTGTAAAGGTTAAAACGGGCAATGATGCAAAATGGGAGATCAATGTAAATACGCCAAAGGCAGGCGGCCCGTATGAGATTAGCTTTAAGGGTGAAAGCAATGAAATTACATTGAAAGATGTTTTGATCGGTGAGGTGTGGTTGTGTTCCGGGCAAAGTAATATGGAGTGGAGTGCAAACAGTAACATTGCAAATAAGGACATAGAAATTGCCAATGCCAATTATCCCAATATTAGATTGTTCTCAGTGAACAAAAGAACATCTACATATCCACAGGAAGAGATAAGCGGTACATGGGTTGCCTGTACTCCCGAAACCATGCAGGATTTTAGTGCGGTTGCCTATTTCTTTGCTAGAAACCTTCAAAAAGAAATGAATATTCCCATAGGTTTGATAGATAATGCATGGGGCGCCACCAGTGCGGAAGTGTGGACCCCAAAATCTGTTTTTGATGCACATTCAGATTTAGTGGAAGCCCATAAAAAAGTAGCAGCCAACAAGTGGGTTACCGTTGAAAAATCTGTTTTGTATAATGGTTTAATAGCCCCGTTGACCAAATTTAAGATAGGTGGTACAATTTGGTATCAGGGCGAATCTAATACGGCAAATGCAGAAAGCTACCAAAAGCTTTTTACAAATATGATTACTTCATGGCGAAATGCCTGGAACATTGATTTTCCTTTTTATTATGCCCAAATAGCACCCTTTAAATATGGACAAGAATTTGCCGGGGGCGTGGTACGCGATCAACAAAGAAGAACATTGGGATTGAAAAATACAGGTATGGTCATGACCAGTGATATCTGCACTATAGAAGATATTCATCCTTTAAACAAGCAAGATGTAGGGTTAAGACTAGCGAACATAGCACTTAAAGAGCACTATGGATTTTTGGAGGATAAAGAAATTTACGGACCTCTTTACAAAGATTTTACAATTGACGGAAATAAAGTAGAAGTTCATTTTAGTCATGCCGATGGCTTGTATAATAAAGGAAAAAAAATTACGCTATTTGAAATTTCCAATGCCCAAGGAGAGTGGTTTCCGGCTAAAGCAAAATTGAAGAATGAAACGGTATTAGTAAGTGCCAAAGAGGTTAAAAAACCTACAGCAGTTAGGTATGCCTGGAAGAGTACGGATATAGCCACTTTGTACAATAGTGCGGGTTTACCGGCTTCTACATTTAAGACAGAGAAGTTAAATGATCAAAAGTGAAGTATTGTACTTCAAAAATATCCGTCCGTCCAATTACAAATGTTATTCAGCTAAAAACGGGGGTCGTTATTCTATTAAAAATTAAATTGTAATCAATAACTAATTTCAAATTATGCAGATAAAAGAATCCTCAGAACTCTTTGACGTGATCATAGTAGGTTCAGGAGCAGGTGGTGGTATGGCTACCAAGCAGTTGGCAGATGCAGGTTTAAATGTAGCTGTTGTAGAGGCGGGTCCGTTTTTTGACCCGGCAGATCCAAAAACCATGACGCAATTAAAACAACCATATGATTCACCTAGAAGAGGGGCAGGAACCACCCGTGCCTTTGGCGAATGGGATATGTCTTGGGGAGATTGGGAAGTTGAAGGAGAGCCATATACACATGCGGAAGGAACTGAATTTAAATGGTGGCGTGCAAGAATGCTAGGTGGTAGAACCAATCACTGGGGGCGTATTTCTTTACGTTTTGGACCAAAGGATTTTAAAGGAAAAACACGTGATGGCCATGGCGATGATTGGCCAATAGGCTATGAAGATGTAAAGCCATATTATGATAAATTAGATAAATTAATTGGAGTATTTGGCACCAATGAAGGTAGAGAAAATGATCCCGACGGATTCTTCCTTCCTCCCCCGAAACCAAGATTACATGAATTATTTTATATCAACGGGGCAAAGAAGTCTAACATACCGGTGATACCAGGTAGGCTTTCCATGTTGACCAAAAGAATTAATAATGACCGTGGTGTTTGTTTCTATTGTGGACAATGTGGTAGGTCATGTCAAATTTATGCTGATTTCTCTGCGGGTAGTTGCTTAATTTTTCCGGCACAGAAGAGCGGTGGTCAAGTGAAATTGTTCGTAAACTCCATGGTACGTGAGGTTACTACAAATGAAGAAGGTAGGGCCACCGGTGTTTCATATATCAATAAAGAAGATAGAAAAGAATACAAACTAAGAGGTAAAGTAGTGGTCTTGGCCGCTTCTGCATGTAGTTCTGCACGAATTTTGTTGAATTCAAAAAGTAAGCAGCACCCTAATGGTTTGGGTAACAGTAGTAACTTGGTAGGTAGATATTTACATGATTCTACCGGGGCAAGTGCAGCAGGTGTTATACCGGGCTTAATGAACAGAAAAACCTCATATAACGAAGATGGTGTAGGGGGTATGCATGTGTATTCACCTTGGTGGGGAGACAACTCTAAGCTTGATTTTCCAAGAGGATACCATATTGAAGTTTGGGGTGGTATGGGCCAACCTAACTATGGTTTTGGTTGGGATCCCAATGCTATGAACAAATACTTCGGGTTAAAATCTGGTGGTTATGGAGAAAGCCTACGTGATGATGTAAAGAAATATTACGGATCAGTTGTTGGGTTTGGTGGCCGTGGAGAAGGCTTGGCCAATATTGATAACTATTGTGAAATTGACCCAACTACGGTAGATGAATACGGTATTCCCGTTTTAAAATTCAACTACAAATGGTCTCAGTACGAAAAGAATCAGGCAAAGCATATGCAAGATACTTTTGAAGAGATTATTCATAACATGGGCGGTCATTACCTAGGTGAAAAACCTGGTAAAGATCAAGATTACGGTCTTCATAAGCCAGGTGAAATTATTCATGAAGTTGGTACCACAAGAATGGGCGATGATCCAAAGACATCGGTAACCAATAAGTTTCAACAATTACATGATGCAGATAATGTATTTATCGTAGATGCGGGAGTTTTTGTTTCTCAGGCGGATAAAAACTGTACTTGGACCATTATGGCGCTTTCATGGAGAGCTTCAGATTATATCATTGAGCAATTAAAGGCACAAAATATTTAGAATGATGGATAGAAGAAAGAGTTTACAAACTATAATACTTGGAGGTGCTGCAGCAGGTACCGGTCTGGTCTTCAATTCATGTAAGACAGAAAGTGGGGAAACTATAGATGAGACTATAGCCACCACTAGTGAAAAGTACTTTGGTAGAACCCCGGCAGAGCTAGAACGCATAGAAAAATTAAACGCGGAACAATTGTTCAATGATCATGAAATGGAAACCATTGCAGCCTTAAGCGTAGTAATTTTACCGCCAAAAGAACCACATGGTGGTCCAATAGAGGCAGAGGTACCTGATTTGGTTGAATTTATGGGTAAAGATATTCCAGAAATGGGTCCTATTTTATTGGGTGGCTTAATGTGGTTGGATCATAAGAGCAATACAGAATTTGGTACGGAATTTAAGTCGGCCACTTTAGAGCAGAAAAAACAGATCTGCGATGAAATTTGCTGGCATGACACGGAAAAGCCTTTAAGCGAGCAACCATTGGAAATTCAGTTTTTCTATACCATGCGAGGGTTGACCGTTACTGGTTATTACACCTCTAAAGTGGGTATTGCGGATTTAGGATATAAAGGGAATACACCTAATGTGTGGGATGGAGTACCGCAAGATGTTCTTGATCAACATGGCGTTGCCTATGATCCGGAATGGATTGCAAAATGCGTAGACCAAAGTAAACGAAACGTCATTGCCGAATGGGATGATGAAGGAAATTTACTTACATAGAAAGTAGTAAGATGATAAAAAAAATAATGATTGCCACTATCCTTTTGGGTAGTGGTTTTTTAGCGCACTCTCAAGAAGTTGGTATACAGTTGTATAGTCTTAGAAATCAATTTAAGATGGATGTGTCCAATACCTTAGGGTTGATCAATGAATGGGGAATTAGTAAGATTGAAGGCGGTGATACCTATGATATGCCGTTAGAGGATTTTAAAGCATTACTTGACCAGAATAATTTAGATATGGTAAGTATTGGTGCCACATTTGAAGATTTGGAGAGCGATGTTGAAAAAGTCATTAAAAATGCTAAAGATTTTGGTGCTAAATATGTAATGTGCGCTTGGGTGCCTCACGAGGGGAACACTTGGGAATTAAAAGAGACCCAACATGCTACCGAAGTTTTTAATAAAGCCGGTAAAGTTTTGAAACAAAACGGATTGGTTTTAGCTTATCATCCGCATGGATATGAATTTAGAAAATATAAGAGAGGTACTTTGTTTGATTATATGGTACAAAATGCAACGGATTTTACATTTGAGCTAGATGTTTTTTGGGCACAGCACGGAGGTGCGGACCCGTTGGAATTGATGAAGAAATACCCTAAGAAATTTACACTTTTACATCTTAAAGATATGGAGAAAGGTATTAAGGGTAATAATACCGGGCACGAAGAAGATGATACTAATGTTGTTTTGGGCACTGGGCAAATAGACATTGCAGGTGTAGTTGCCGAAGCTAAAAAATTAGGTATTGAATATATGTTTATAGAAGATGAATCTTCTAATGTTGTTACTCAAGTACCAAAAAGTTTAGAATATTTAAAAAGTTTAAAGTAAACCAACTACCAACTTGAATGCAAAACCTTCTATTTTCAAATAAATAGGAGGTTTTTTTATATGCTTTAACTTGATTCTAATATTTAAAGTTTAGTCCACTTTTTTAAACTGTAATAACCTAAAATCGGCTACCGCTTTATTTGGCATTTCCAGAGCTTTAAGAGTCAAAGTTCCTTTGCCTTTAGGTAATGTAATTATTCCTAGATTCAATGGTTTAAACTCCTTTACATAGGACTCCATTCTTAATACTCGATCATATTCCTTACCTATAAGAGGAGAATCAAAGGCTTCTATTATTTTAGCCGTGATCTTACTATCACCAAAACTTAGTTCTACAACTGAACCCAAATCTTTTGGCGGACATGTGTAATACATTTCAACCTGGAAATTACCTTCTTCAAATACATCAACGTTCCAAGTAATAGAGTCATTTACAGAATTCCAATTGGTGAAAAAAGAATCATTTGGCCAGCGGTTGCTGCGCTCTATGGTACCATGGGCTTCACCATCTCTAGCTGGTAGTTGAGTATATATGGCTTTTGGATAACCTAAGGTAAAAGCGCGATCATCATTCTGTTTGGTGGTAGTTATGGTTTCGTTTTCCCACTTACGTTTAGCTTCAAGAAATTTGTTGACCAGATTTTGGTTCTTATTGGATATATCATTTTTTTGCGCTCTGTCAACAGTAATATCATAAAGTCTATTTTCATTATCTAGTCTATATTTTTGACTTCTAACACTTGTTTTTCCGTTCCAATGGTTAAAAAGAAATCGATCCTTACTTTCAAATTTATTTCCCAATAGTAAAGCGCTCAAGTCTTCACCGTCAACAGGAAATTCTGTTGAATAAGGTATAGAAAGTAAACCACATAATGTAGGTAAGATATCAATACCACCGGCTATTTCATTAAGTTCCAGTCCTTTTGGAATATGTTTGGTCCATTGAATATAAAAAGGGGTACGAACACCACCTTCGTCAACACTTCCTTTTTTACCTTTCATGTTTCCGTTCCAACGATAGGTGTTAGGACCGTTATCCGATAGGTAAATAATGATGGTTTTGTCTTCAAGATTCAGTTTTTTGATTTTATCGGTAATCCTTCCAACATTATAATCAATATTTTCTACCATGGCCAAAGCGGCCTTGGTAAACTGCAGGTCTTCATCATCGTTTGCGTCGGATAAGAAATTTAAAGACTTGTTTTTCATTTTGTTCCAAAATTCATCGGGCACTTGCATAGGGCTATGCGGTGTATTGTATGGTAGGTACAGAAAAAAGGGTTTTGCT
Source organism: Maribacter dokdonensis DSW-8 (assembly GCF_001447995.1). Classification (NCBI taxonomy): domain Bacteria; kingdom Pseudomonadati; phylum Bacteroidota; class Flavobacteriia; order Flavobacteriales; family Flavobacteriaceae; genus Maribacter; species Maribacter dokdonensis. Next base: position 232,618 of record NZ_LDPE01000004.1, read on the forward strand.
TTGTTGTTTTCAATAAACTCCAATCCTTTATCGGTTAAATCATCCACCAAAAAACCGTTACCCTTTACCAACGCACCGTTATGTTCCAACATAGGACTAAAATAATTGCCCCAATGACCAGATGCAAAACCGTAATATTCATCAAACCCTTTGCTATTTGGGTGGTATGGCGGTTGCATGCCGTTATGCCATTTTCCAAAAGCAGCAGTATGGTAATCTGCTTTTTTCAGTATTTCGGCAATCGTAGTTTCGTTCATATTAATACGCTCACCACCAGAAGAAGTTTCGTAAACACCCGTACGGGTAAAATACCTGCCCGTTAATATTTCTGCTCTGGTAGGAGAACAAACGGGCTGCACGTAAAAGTTATTGAATGTTGCTCCATTGGTCTTTAAAGCATCAATATTTGGTGTGCTTAGGTTGTTATTTCCGCTACTGCTTAAATCTCCCCAACCTTGATCATCGGCTAAGAAAAGAATAATGTTCGGTTTTTTAACCGTTGGCTCGTTACGTGATAATTTACCACAAGAAAGGTTCAAAATAATGATGAAAATTACAAGTAGATTCTTTGCCATAGATTGATTTTAATTGATGTTCGGTCATTATACATTGAAACTATTTTAAAGATAAAGCACCTTTGTCAAAAATCTGTATCTTCAAACACAAATAATATAAACATGTTTAAGAATAGAGTTTTAGGTCTGTCTTTATTGGCATTACTTATGTTTATCGTAAGTTGTAAAGAAGAGAATAAGAAAGAAAATACAGCTGCTATTAAGGAAGAAATAGGGGATACCGTATTGGATACTATCGTAGAACCTAAGATACAAAAACCAGTATTCAAAAGTCTGGAGGGTGTAGCAGATACTACATTTGTGCGTTTAGCAGACTATAGCGATGGTTTTGCTTATGATCTACGTTACGCTACCAAAAATAATTTTTTAAAAGAAAAGGTGTATGATTGTGGCGAATGTTACACTAGGGCTAAAACGGTGAAGGCTTTGCTAAAGGCAAATGAGGAGTTTAAAAAACATGGTGTAAAAATAAAGTTCTACGATTGCTACAGACCTAATTCCGTACAGTATAAAATGTGGAAAATAGTCCCTAATCCGCAATATGTAGCCAATCCGGTAAAAGGTTCTATTCATAACAAAGGTGGGGCCGTAGATATAACATTGGTAACCCTGGAAGGGGAAGAGGTTAAAATGCCAACGGATTTTGATTTTTTTGGAAAACGCGCCTACCATGATAATTTTGACTTGCCGCAAGAGATTTTGGATAATAGAAAGTTGCTAAAGGAAACCATGGAGAAATATGGTTTTTGGTCTACCCGAACGGAGTGGTGGCATTATAATTTACAAGGAGCTTCAAATGACCCAATAGCAAATTTTAAATGGGATTGTAATGAAATATAATAGCATAGCAATTAAAGTCACTTCACTACTGATCTCACTGCATTTAGTTGGTTGTACAACTATGGAACGGACTATTGATCTTTGGCCAAAAGATAACATTCCAAATCAAAAAAAAACTAATATAGAAGAAATACATGAACAGCGTGATATCCTAAGAATAAGTAAGGTTCAAAAGCCAACTTTAGAGGTATTCTTGCCAGAGAAGACTAAAGCTAATGGTAAAGCGGTGTTGATTTTTCCGGGTGGCGGATATGGTATTTTAGCTTATGATTGGGAAGGAACCGATGTAGCCCAGTTTTTAGCCGATAGAGGTATAGCCGGTATTGTAGTGAAATATAGATTGCCCTCGGACGAAACGCAAACAGATAAACATAATGTGCCGTTAATAGATGCCCAAAGAGCTATTAAAATGGTCAGAAGTAGGGCAGGAGAATGGGGTATAAATAAAAATGAAATAGGCATTATAGGTTTTTCCGCAGGTGGCCATTTGGCATCAACTCTAGGTACCAAATACAATAACCGTGTTTATGAACCAATAGATGAAATAGATAAAGAAAGTGCAAGACCAGATTTCATGGTACTTATGTATCCGGTAATAACTATGGGTGAAGAAACCCATTTAGGATCTAGGAATAATCTGTTAGGAAAAGAGCCTTCTGAAAAAATGATATACGAATATTCCAGTCAATTTCATATCAATTCAGAAACCCCACCAACATATTTGGTACATGCAATGAACGATGAAGTTGTACCTGTAGCCAACAGTGAATATTTTCATTCGATGTTTAATGTAAAGGCTACCGCAAAGAGCGAATTGTATCTTTTTGAAAAAGGCGGACATGGTTTTGGACTGGCCCAAGATGATCCTATTTTAAGAAAATGGCCAATTAATCTAATAGATTGGATTAATAGTTTATAAACCGAATTACTTTTATATTTTTGCAAATTGATTTTCATTGATAGCAATTGTCATTGAAGTTACGGGATGTAGCCCTTCGACTACGCTCAGGATTAACTGCACTACAGTTCATCTTAAGTAGCTGAAAAACTATATGAATTCAGGAAGATATTCTTCCTTTAAATTTTTCGGGATGTAGCGCAGTCCGGTAGCGCACTCGGCTGGGGGTCGAGTGGTCGCAGGTTCAAATCC
>NZ_LDPE01000005.1 GCF_001447995.1 Maribacter dokdonensis DSW-8
TTTTTAATTGGATGCTCTTCTTCAGAAAGTCAAGTCAAAGAAAGCTCAGCTGAAACTACAGATACCGTTGAAACACCCGAAGAAAATATAGTACAAGAAGAATCCATCAACGGAATTATGCGAGAAATGTCGCCAAAAGAATTTGTGTTGGACATGGGTTCTGGTTGGAATTTAGGCAATACTTTAGATACTGAGGATGTAGACGTAACAGCGTGGGGAAATCCTTTGACCACACAGGCTATGATAGATGAGATCGCTGCAAAAGGATTTAAAACATTACGATTACCGGTTACTTGGAGATTTCATATCGGTGCAGCACCAGATTATTTGATAGAGCCAGATTGGTTAAATAGCGTAGAAGAAATTGCAAATTTTGCTCTAGGTAATAATATGTACGTCATCATAAATATTCATCATGATGATGAGTGGATTGTGCCTACCTATGAGAATGCCCCTTCTGTAAAAGATAGGTTGATAAAAATATGGACACAGATAGCTAATAAATTCAAACCTTATGGAGATTATGTAATTTTTGAAACATTGAATGAGCCCCGTCATGAAGGATCTCCCGAAGAATGGGAAGGTGGTACCGCAGAAGGGCGAGATGTTGTCAACCAATATCATCAGGTAAGTGTAGATGCAATTAGAGCAACTGGAGGTAATAACGCTGTTCGAAAAATTATGGTTTCTACCTATGCAGCTGGAACCGGTGAAAATGTTCTAGAAGATTATGTAATACCCAATGATGATGAAAATATTATTGTATCTATTCATAGCTATTCTCCTTATTTATTCAGTCTTGCAGGAACTGATCCAACATGGGGTACAGATGAAGATAAGACGCAGTTAACCGAAGAATTTAATATAATTCAAGCTAAGTTTGAAAGAGAAGGTAGGGCAGTAGTTATGGGTGAATGGGGATCTACTTTTTCTAATAATGAGAGTGACCGTTTGGCTCATGCCGAATATTATGCAAACCTATGCGCAGAACGCGGTATTTGTCCCATTTGGTGGGATAATGGTAATGCCAGTGAATTTGGTATCTTCAATAGAAACACATTAGAATGGGTCTATCCGGAAATTGCAGATGCTATTGTTGATGCTACGAAGTGACACAAATAGAAAGTAATAGGGAAAATGCCCACAACAACATGCCAGTTTTTCTATAAGTGTGAAAATTATTAAGTATTGCTAAAGCCTAAGGAAGGGTATTGTTGTGCTTATTGTCCTTATGGAAAGGTTAAATGCCCGTCAATTCAGAAAAAGGAAAATGTCTGCGGATGATTCTTATGTTTGCACAACAGTTGCATTAATCAATTTGTAGTTTTGTAAAAATTATGAAAACACTTTTTTCTATATCTATGTCCTTTTTATTCCTTTTTCAAGGAATTAGCTTAGATATGGACTTTTGTGGACCTATCAAAGAAATTTCAAGCATTATAAATCATTTTCAAGAGCATAAGATATATGGTGACTCATTTATTGAGTATGTAGTGGAAGATTATTTGGATAATGATGTGAAAAACGAAACGCATCATAATGATAAAGATAATGATGATATACCAGTGCACTCACATCATCAATGTTGTCATCCGTTAGTTCTATTTGTTGCAAATGAAAATATAGTTACAACAAATAGGTTAAAGTTTGAAGAAGTAAAACAATTTAGCTTATATAAAGTAAATTTCAATTCAAGATTTCTGGAATCCCTTTTCCAACCTCCCAGAATTTAATAAAAATCTGCAAATGCAGATAATAATATTTACAGCTGTATAATAAACTAGTATATAGCCACTTCCTTATTTTAAATTTAACAATACTTTTATATGCTTAATAAAATTATTAGGTACTCTATAACCCATAAATTGGTTATAGGGCTACTCACATTGGCATTAATAATTACAGGAATATATTCCTTAAATCAACTTCCTGTAGATGCTGTGCCAGATATTACCAATAATCAAGTCCAAGTTATTACCAATTCGCCAACCCTTGCCGCACAAGAGGTGGAACGCTTAATAACCTTCCCCATTGAAATTACCATGGCAACCATCCCACAGATTGATGAAATTCGTTCGTTTTCTCGGTTCGGTTTGTCGGTTGTCACTATTGTTTTTGAAGAAGATGTTGATGTGTACTGGGCTCGGCAACAGGTAAGTGAACGTCTTGCAGAAGCACAATCTCAAATACCCGAAGGCATAGGCAAACCGGGTATTGCACCTTTAACAACTGGTCTGGGTGAAATATACCAATATGTTGTCACTACAAAACCGGGTTATGAAGATAAATACGATGCCATTCAATTGCGTACCATCCAAGACTGGGTTATTAAAAGACAACTTTTAGGAACCAAAGGTGTTGCTGATGTAAGTAGTTTTGGTGGCTATTTAAAACAATATGAAATAGCCATTCGTCCAGAACGTTTGAATGCAATGCAGGTTTCTATTTCCGAAATTTTTTATGCCTTGGAAAATAACAATCAAAATACCGGAGGTGCCTACATCGAAAAAAATGATAAAGCGTTATTTATTAGAAGTGAAGGGTTGGTTGGTTCTGTTAACGATATTGAAAATATTCTTATCAAACAAACAGAAAATGGAATCCCTATTCTGGTTAATGATGTTGCGAAAGTGCAAATAGGCTCTGCCATTCGGTATGGTGCAACAACTCGTAATGGTGAAGGTGAAGTGGTAAGTGCCATTGTGATGATGTTGAAAGGAGCAAATTCTGCACAAGTCATAACTGATGTTAAAGATAAAATTGAAATTATAAGTAAAACTTTACCAGATGGTGTTGTTATTGAGCCTTTTTTAGACAGAACGAAATTGGTGAATAGTGCTATTGGAACGGTGACCACAAACCTTGTTGAAGGTGCACTCATTGTAATTTTCATTTTGTTGTTATTATTGGGGAATTGGCGTGCGGGATTGATAACGGCATCCGTTATACCATTGGCTTTATTATTTGCCTTTAGTATGATGCACCTTTTTGGTGTTTCGGCAAACCTAATGAGCCTTGGAGCCATAGATTTTGGGTTGATTGTAGATGGCGCTGTTATTATTGTAGAAGCCACTTTATTCCATTTAGGGGCTCTAAAAATTTCGAGAAAGCTTACACAGAAAGAAATGGATGAAGAGGTCTACCAATCTGCTAGTAAAATTAGAAATTCGGCAGCTTTTGGAGAAATTATTATTCTTATTGTGTACTTGCCAATTTTAGCATTGGTTGGCACCGAAGGAAAAATGTTCGGTCCCATGGCGCAAACCGTGGGTTTTGCCATTTTGGGTGCTTTTATATTATCCTTGACCTACATTCCTATGGTATCTGCATTGGTGTTAAGTAAAAACACAGTACACAAAAAAAATATTTCTGATAGGATAATGGGTTTCTTATACCGTATTTACCAACCTATCCTAAAGGGGGCGATGCAAATTCGAATTATTGTTCTTGGAATTACTATTACACTTTTTGTTATTGCTTTTATGGTATTCAGGAGTTTGGGTGGTGAGTTTATACCAACCCTCGAAGAAGGCGATTTTGCGGTTGAAACCAGAGTCATGACCGGAAGTTCATTAAACAATACGATAAAGGCAACCACAAAGGCAGAAAAAATATTATTGGATAATTTTCCTGAAGTTTTACAGGTTGTTTCTAAAATTGGTTCGGGTGAAATTCCAACAGACCCCATGCCTGTTGAAGCTGCAGATTTAATGATTATTCTCAAAGACAAATCGGAATGGACATCAGCTTCAAACAGAGAAGCGTTGGCCAATAAAATGGCTGAAGCTTTAGAGGTGATTCCAGGCGTTACTTTCGGTTTTCAGCAACCCATACAAATGCGTTTTAATGAGTTGATGACGGGTGTACGTCAAGATGTAGCTGTTAAAATTTATGGAGAAGATTTAGACCAATTATCCTATTATGCCAACCAAATTGGTAAAATAGCTGGTACAGTAGATGGCGCAGTAGATGTTTACATTGAAGAAGTTACAGGCATACCACAAATAGTAATTGATTATGACCGAGGGCAACTGGCAAAATATGGTTTGGATATAAAATCTGTGAATAATACCATTCAAGCAGCGTTTGCTGGTGCATCATCTGGGTTGGTTTATGAAGGGGAAAAGCAATTTGATTTGGTTGTACGTTTGGAAGGCGACCAAAGAACTTCTCTTTCCAATGTCCAAAATTTATACATCAATGGCACTAAGGGACAACAGATACCGTTGCAGCAAGTTGCGAAAGTTTCCATTATAGATGGTCCCTACCAAATACAACGTGATGATACTCGCAGAAGAATCATCACAGCATTTAATGTTCGAAATCGCGATGTTGAAAGTGTTGTAGATGAAATCAGTAAAAAAATCGAGAGCCAGATTAATTTTGCACCTGGTTATAGTGTGAGCTATGGTGGACAATTTGAAAATTTGGTTGAAGCAAGACAACGCTTGTCCATTGCTGTACCAATGGCGTTATTGCTTATTTTCATTTTGTTGTATTTCACTTTTGGTTCTATTAAGCAAGGTGTTCTTATTTTCACTGCTATTCCATTATCTGCTATTGGAGGTGTTTTTGCACTTTGGCTGCGTGGTTTACCATTTAGTATTTCGGCAGGAGTAGGGTTTATTGCCTTGTTTGGGGTGGCCGTATTAAACGGAATTGTTTTAATAGCGGAATTTAATCGTCTTAAAAAGGAAGGCGTTTCAGATATTTTTGAACGTATTTATCAAGGTGCAAAAACACGCTTACGCCCTGTGATAATGACAGCTGCTGTAGCATCTTTAGGGTTTTTGCCCATGGCAATTTCCCAGACTTCTGGAGCTGAAGTGCAACGTCCCTTGGCAACAGTAGTAATTGGGGGTTTAATTACGGCCACTTTTTTAACACTTATCGTATTGCCCATTCTCTATTATTATTCAGAAAAAACAATCAAACTGAAAACTGATAAAACGATGATTTCACTGCTTTTTATCTTTTTTGCAAGTGTGGTTTCTATAAATGCGCAAACAACCCAAAATGTGAAAACGTTTGACAATCTTAATGCAGTAATTGAAATGACATTAAAGAACAACCCAAATATTAGAATATCCAAATTGCAAACACAGAAAGAGCAAGCCTTGAAAGGAGCGAGTTATGATATTCCAAAAACGGAGTTTGGTGTTGAATATGGTCAAACCAATAGTATAGCAGACAATGATACGCGTTTTAATATAAGTCAAACCTTTGCATTTCCAACGTTGTATGGGAATCAGAAAAAATTATCAAAAGCCAAAATAACATCGATTGAGCTTAATGAAGAGGTCGTGAAAAACGAATTGATAGCTCAAATAAAATCCGTCTATTATCAATTGTGGTACCTAAAAAATAAGCATAGCTTATTACAGCAACAAGATAGTATTTATGAAAAATTCCAGTATGCAGCAAATCTGCGTTTTAAAACAGGTGAAAGTAATGCCTTAGAACAAGCAACTGCCAATGCAGAAGTAGCAGATATAAAAATTGGTTTAAAAAATAACGTCTCTGAAATCAAAAACTACCAATTACGGTTGCAGAATTTGATGCAATCGGACAGTCTTATCGATATTAATGTTGGAAAATTAGAGATTGTTTCATCCTTGTTTTCAGAAGCATTAAATGATAGTTTATCTGTATCAAATAATCCTTTGGTCGCATTTTATGAATCAAAAGTGGAAGTTGCAGAAAGAGAACGTACAGTACAATCGGCAAGAATGCTACCTGATATTACCTTAGGTTATTTTAATCAATCCTTTATTGGAAATGGAGATACGGAAAATGGTATGCCAATGGTGTTTGATGCAGCAGACCGTTTTACGGGGGTGCAACTGGGGTTAAGTTTTCCTATATTTTTTAAATCGCACACCTCAAAGATTGAAGCTGCTAAAATCCAAAAAATGGAAAGCGAAATACAATTGGAAGCGGTTACAAATTATACTAAATCACAGTTAGAAGCAGCCTTGGAAACATTAAAGAAAGATCAAGGTAATTTAAGTTATTATCAACTTAATGCATTACCTCAAGCTGAGTTGTTATTGAAAAGCTCACAGCGAGGATTCCAAGAAGGAGCCATTGAATATATAGAATACATACAAGGAATAAACAGAGCTTTAGCTATACAAAGCAAGTATCTAGATTATATCAATCACTATAATCAAACATTGATAAACATTGAAAAACTGATAGTTAATAATTAAAAAACATGAAAAATATAATATATAAGATAATTCTGTGTAGTTCGCTGATATTCACAATTGGGTGTAAAGAAAAAAAAGGGGTTGTTGAAAAAACCAATAAAGTTAAAAATGAGAATATCGTTGAGCTCACAGAAGCACAATTAGCACAAACTGAAGTTATAGTTGGTAAAGTTGAAAAACGAAAAATAGGTCACGAAATTTCAGTTAACGGTATGATAGACGTACCACCACAAGGGAATATTTCTGTAACTGTCCCTTATGGTGGGTTTTTAAAATATACTGAAATGCTTCCAGGAAGTAGAGTAAAAAAAGGACAAGTAATTGCGACCGTGGAAAACCCTGCATTCATTGATTTTCAAAGAAATTATTTAGAAGCATTAGCAAATGATGAATATTTCAAAGCGGATTTTGAACGCCAACAAACATTGAACGATGCCGAGGTGACATCCAACAAAATTTTTCAAAGAGCTAAGAGCAATTACATGACTAATAAGGCCAATGTTCAAGCTTTAGAAAGTAAGTTACGGTTAATAGGGATAAGCCCATCGAGCGTAAAAGAAGGTAAGATTTCTTCAGTTATCAATGTATATTCTCCAATTAATGGTATTGTTCGAGATGTGTATATCAATACCGGAAAATATTTCAATCCACAAGATGTTTTGATGGATGTTACTGACGCATCTGATTTGCATGTAGAACTCAAAGTTTATGAAGATGATATACCGCTTATTAGAATTGGACAACGTATTCGGTTTAGATTGGCAAATACACCTAATGAATGGATGGAAGCCAAAGTGTTTCTAATAGGTAATAATGTACGTGATGATAGATCAATTACAATCCATGGTCATTTACAAGAAGTGAATGAGAACTTATTACCTGGCATGTTTATCAATGCAAATATTGAAGTGGAAGCTTTAGAGCAAAATACTGTTCCGGAAGAAGCCATTGTCAGGTACAACGGCAATCATTATATTTTTAAATCTTTAAGTAATCGAAAAGAAGGTGAACAATTAATGAATGATTTTGAGATGATTGAAATTAACAAAGGCAATGAAGAAGACGGTTTTGTAGCCATCACAATTGGGGATACAACCAAAGACATTTCCAAAATGAACATTGTATTAAATGATGCTTTTACTCTTTTGGCAAAGGCAAAAAATGGAGAAGAAGAAGGTGGGCATGGACACTAATTTTTTAATATGAAAACAATTATAAAACTATTAGAGTCAAAAGATATACGGGTAACGGCAATGCGCATATTAATTTATAAGTTCCTTGTAAATAAGGATGTTGCTGTAACGTTGAGTGATATGGAGTCTGCTTTTGTTAAGGCAGACCGGACAACTTTATATAGAACTCTAAAAAAATTCGAAGAAAATGGAATTGTTCATCAAATTGATGATGGTACTGGTATTACTAAATATGCAATTTGTGTAGTAGGCTGTAACTGTGATGTTGAAAAAGATTTACACTTACATTTTCACTGTAATGTTTGTAATAATACAATTTGTCTAACTGAACATAAAATACCACACATTAATTTACCAAGTGGTTTTAATGCGGAGAATGTAAATTTAGTTGTAAAAGGAATTTGCGATAAATGTAGTGGACAGTAATGTAATTTCTGAACATATTTTAATTAATAATATTATGAAATTTAATTATAAGATAACAAGGCATTTAAAAATAGCTTATGATAAAGAAATTAGTTTATATAAAGAATTTCTAGGTAATAAAGATTATGCAAATGCATGGCATCATTTAGAAAGAAGTCATATAATAGGTCAATCTTATCCAATAGAACATACCTATTCACATTGGTTAATGCTAAAGTTTGGATTAAAGCAAAGGAACAGTAAGGAAGTATTTGGTCAAATAATTAGATTATTTGTTGGTGGTTGGAAATCATTTATTGATCATGTGCCGCTTGGCAATACAGGAGGTGCCAATGTTCCACCATTAAAACGAATGAATATTCCCAAGGATATAAACAAGCTATTTCAGACAAAATGAAAAATAAGGATGCATGAAAAAAATAACTACGGAAACAACAGGGGAACATAATCACGAGAATCCTGATAATCATGATCACGAACATGACGGAATTTTAGGAAAGAACACTGAACTTTATTTTGCCATTTTAAGTGGAGTAACTTTAATAACTGGATTTCTAATAGAAAAGTTTTCTGAGCTTTCGGAGAGTGTTCCATTCGTACTCTATATTTTATCTTACATTTTTGGAGGATATTTTACCTTAAAAGAGGCCATTACTAAAATTGCCAAGGGCGAATTTGAAATTGATTTCCTTATGCTTGTCGCAGCCGCAGGAGCTGCCTATTTAGGTGAATGGGCAGAAGGTGCCCTGTTGCTGTTCCTTTTTAGTCTGGGTCACGCTTTGGAAAACTATGCTATGGGAAGGGCAAAAAAATCCATTGCGGCATTGACTAACCTGGCGCCTAAAACAGCATTGTTAAAGAAAGATGGCGACACTGTTGAAGTGGGTATTGAGGAGCTAAAGGTTGGTGATATTATCGTGGTACGGCCCAATAGCAAAATATCTGCCGATGGTGTTATTGTAAAAGGAAATAGTAGTGTAGACCAGTCACCAATTACAGGAGAAAGTGTTCCAGTAGATAAGTTACCCATTGAATATCCAGAGAAGGAGTACACCTCAAAAAGTGATATACCTGATGAAAACCGTGTGTTTTCAGGAACTATTAATGGTAATAATACGCTTGAATTAAAAGTAATTAAAGAAGCTAAAGACTCTACATTAAATCGTTTGGTTACAATGGTTCAAGAGGCTCAGAATCAAAAATCGCCCACACAATTATTGACTGATAAATTTGAGAGGTATTATGTGCCGGCAGTAATCATACTGGTAATAGCGCTCAACTTTGCTTTTTTGCTTATTGACGAAACTTGGAGTGAAAGTCTTTACCGTTCATTAGCAGTATTAGTAGCGGCAAGCCCTTGTGCTCTTGCAATTTCTACCCCTTCTGCTGTATTAAGTGGAGTAGCCAGAGCCGCGCGTGGCGGAGTTTTGATAAAGGGTGGCAGGCCATTGGAAGATTTAGGAGAACTTACCGCTTTAGCCTTTGATAAAACTGGAACCCTAACGGAAGGAAAACCAAAACTTACCGATATTGAAAGTTTTGGAAATATTGGACATAAAGAGTTGTTAGAAATAGCTGTTGCCGTAGAGGAATTGAGTGATCATCCTTTGGCGAAGGCTGTTGTAAGGGATGGATCGAAAAAGCTTGGTAAAGACATTAAGATACCGGATGCAGATGATTTGGAAGCCGTTCAAGGAAAGGGTATAAAAGCTAACTATCAAGGAAATACTATTTACATAGGCAATTTAGAACTTTTTGAAGATATTCATAATGGTGTTCCAAGCGAAGTTTCGGAAAAGGTAAGAAGACTTGAGGGGGAAGGAAAGACCACTATGCTAATAAAAAGAGATGATGAATTTATAGGTATGCTTGGGCTAATGGACACGCCTCGAGAAAAAGCCAAGGAAACCCTTGCTCAGTTAAAGGAAATTGGTATTAAAAAAATGATAATGCTAACCGGTGATAATCAGAAAGTGGCAGATGCCGTAGCTAGGGAAATTGGGTTAACAGAAGCGCTTGGAAGTCTACTTCCGGAAGAAAAAGTAGAGGCCATCAAAAAACTTGCACAGCAGGAAAATAAACTCGCAATGATCGGTGACGGCGTTAATGATGCTCCAGCCATGGCTAACAGTACTGTTGGTATTGCCATGGGTGCAGCAGGTAGTGATGTAGCTTTAGAAACGGCAGATATTGCCTTAATGGCAGATAAGTTAGAAACACTTCCTTTTGCAATAGGTTTGAGTAGAAAAGCAAAGTCGGTTATTAAGCAAAATTTGTGGGTTAGTTTGGGGGTGGTAGCACTGTTAATCCCTGCAACTATAATAAGTTGGGCTAGTATTGGCATTGCCGTAGCTATTCATGAGGGCTCTACGCTAATTGTAGTTATCAATGCGTTAAGGTTATTGGGCTACAAAAATAGATAATATGTTAATCTCTCAGGATACATTTAATTGTCGTCTAATTTTAAAAGAGACTTTGTTATTTGGCTTTCCTGCTGTACATTCCAATTTCCCTATAGCTTCATATGTGAAATTTTAGGAGTTTTATCAGAATGAGGTATCGTATTTTATTATCTCCTTGTGTATAATCCACAATAACTTTTGAGGGTTCATACAAGTTATATTGATCATATTCAATTATATAGCAATGGACAAAAAAGAAAAGCGAGAAATTGTTAGACTAATATTTATCATATTTTCTTTGAAAATTGAATCTTATTTTGCGCATTAATAGCAGTCTGGACTTTGATGGTTAGTAAAATGGCATAAACGATGTGGACTTCAATATTTATAGGTATTTACGTAGTTGTGGCATTTACTATTGTGCTGTCAATTTTACTTTACGGGGCAAAACCAACAAAAAGTTTGGCGTGGCTGCTTGCAATATTTGCTATACCCATTGGTGGAATTTTCCTTTACCTCTTGTTGGGCAGAAACAGAAGAAGAGATAAACTAATTGAACTGGAAAAAGACCTTTTTAACAAACAACCTAAACCTAGTCATCAGCATGTGAATGAATTCAATGGTAGGTATAAAAAATTGATGGCGCTAAATTATAGGAATTCACATTTTCCGCCTACTACGGGCAATGACCTAACTATTTTAAAAGACGGTAAAACAACCTTTGAGACTATTTTTCATGCTTTGGAATGCGCCACCAAACGAATTCATATTCAATATTACATATTTGAAGAAGGTGATCTAGCATCTAGGTTGTTAGAATTGTTCGAGAAAAAAATAGCTGAAGGTGTTGTAATAAGGTTAATATATGATGGCATTGGTAGTTTCTCATTGAGTAAGAAATATCTAAAGGAATTAATTAAAATAGGGGTAGAAGTTTATTCTTTTCTACCTTTTAAGTTCGGTAGATATTTTTATTCCCTAAACTTTAGAAACCACAGAAAAATTATAGTAATCGATGGTGAAATTGCATTTACAGGAGGAATAAATATATCTGATAAATACCTTAAAGGGCAGGTTGGTTTGGGTAAGTGGCATGATATGCATTTAAAACTTATTGGTGCTGCTGCAACGCAATTGGACCAAGTATTTATGACAGATTGGTATTTGGTTAGTACTAAACTATTGCAACCCATTCAAATACCGGAAAAGACAAAAGAATTAGTAGTGCAAAATGAAATGGTACAAATAGTTGCAGGCGGACCGGATGATGATTTTCCGGCATTGGAGCAAACCTATTTTACCATTGTTAACATGGCAAAAGAATATGTGTATATTACCAACCCTTATATAATACCAGGTCAGGCATTGATAAGAGCTTTACAGACTGCGGCTTTAAGTGGGGTAGATGTTAGGTTACTGGTATCTGAGAATGCAGACAATAAAGTAGTAAGTTGGTCTGTACATTCTTATTTTGAACTTTTCTTGAAAGCTGGTATAAAAATCTATCTATTTCCAGATGGTTTTTTACATAGTAAAATAATGGTAAGTGATGATGCGGTTTCATCTATTGGAACGGCAAATTTAGATGACCGTAGTTTTGAACAGAATTATGAGGTCAATGCTATTATGTACCACAAACATATGGCCGAACTTTTGAAAGAGGATTTTTTACAAGATTGTAGTATCAGTAATGAATTGATTTACGAAGAATACTTAAAAAGAAAGTGGACCAAGAAATTACAGGAAGGGATAGGCAGGGTACTTAGTCCGTTGTTCTAATATATTAGTATTTATTCTATTTGGGAAGTAAAGACCAAATCCTGGTCTTCCATAGCTATAATAACCATTTTTACATAGTCTTTTATTGCCTTTTCAATATTATCGGGTTCTGTTATTTCAATAATGCCACGCCAAATCATGGCTCTTTCCTTTCCTTCGCAGATACAATATAAGGTAGTCTCTGCATGGTAAACAGTAAATTTTTCATAGTAGTTGTCATCGTAATAAATACCTTGGTGTTCTAAGTAATCGTCATTGAACCTAGACTGGTGGTCATCCCATCTGGAAATAGATTTTACAAAGCTTTCACGATTTTCAGAGCCTGTGATTTTGGTCAAAAGAATAGCATCAAAATCCTTATCTAGTAAGCTCTGTTCAACATTGTCCAATTCGGTTTCGGTTTTACGAGAATCTGTAAGTGATAAGTCGAAAATATCAATACTTCGCCATGCTTCAACCCCTCTTTCAGAAAATTCATGCTGTAGTTTGGTTTCAAAGCTTTCCCTGTTATTTTTATCTTGTGCCATGCCAACTATAAGTACTTTATTGGCGTTGAAAAGTACAATATCCGGATTTTTCCAATTTTCAACTAAACTGATAGATGAGCAGCCCATCAACATTAAAGAGAACAAAACCATAAACTTTTTCATGACACAGTATGTTTTATTTCTGTCGAAGGTACTTTATATCCAAGGTTGTAAAAATGACCATTGTCAGTTCTATTTTATAGTACAGCAGCTTATAAGACTGTTTTATAGAAATAGGTTAATACTTTCTTCTAGTTTTGGAATATGGCAGTTCCATCGTTGGCATTTCTAAATCTTACAACAAATATTTTTGAATAAAAAACCGCCAATGAAAAGAATTCTTTGACGGTTTGGTTTTAGACATTAACCAACTAAAAATGTCTAAAATGCTTATATGATTTTCATTTTTTGGTAAATGTAAATACCAAAGAAACGTATTAATGTAATGCTAAAATGGGTACATCGCTGTCGTAACCAATTTCTTTAATCAATGGTTTAGAAAAGACACTACCAAAAAAGAAATGTTTTCGGTTAATGAAAGACACCATATCACTTTCTCTACTTTCAACAAAAAGCTGTATACCCTTGCCCAAATTCTTCTCTTTTAAGGTATGAAATTGATGTTTAGTCTCACTTAAAATAGATGATAATAATTGTTTATTGCTTAATTGGGTTTCTGTAAGTTCTTTATTGTTTTCTAAATGCAATACGGCAATTTCGGCATTGTGCATATTAGCCAATTCTATAAGGTATTTAAACTCTGGTCTTTTATAGACATCTTTAAAATCTGTTGGAAAAACTATCTCTTTAGGCGACATGAACGATACATGTTCTGGTATGGCTAGTACTGGACATTCTCTAATTTTCTCCATGGCCATAACGGTATTACTGCCAAATAGGACACCTTTAGAGCCTGTAGCCCCTTTGGTTCCCATTGCGACCAAATCAATATCTTTCTCTTTTATGTTTTGCTTAATGGCTTCTGACAGAAAGTTCGCTGTAGATTCTGTAAAATAATTGTGTTTAAAGTTCTCTTCATGTAAGCCAAGGGTGTTGATCAGTTTATCAAATTTCTTTTCTGATTCCTGTTTTGCTAGTAGGTATTCTGCACTTCCTTCTTCAGGTATATTTAGACTATTGGTCGTATATTTTTCAAAACTGAACACGTTTAGAAAATAAAAGTCACAATTAAGTTTTGCATACAGATCAATGGTGTACCAAATGGCATTAAGGGCATTTTTAGAAAAATCCGTAGGTATTAAAATACGCTTGTTCATTATGGAATGATTTAGATGGTTCAATAAATATATGCGCTAACCATTTGATTCACTATGACATATATCAGTCCTGTACAGGTAGTATTAAAAACGGAACTGTAGCATAGATACTTAAATCCATTATTACAGGTTCATGTAAAAAACGTTGAAAAAACCTTCTACGGTGATAAGACATTGCCAGCATATTTATTTCTCTTTCAACTATAAAATCTTGAATAACATTGGCTTTGTCTGCGTAGTTCCAGATTTCATCATAACTATGTGGTATGTGAAGCAAACATTTATCCAGTAATTTCTGATTGGAAATTTGCTTTGAAGACATTATTTCTTCTTCATTGATATGAAGAACCGCTACCGAGGCGTCTGTAATGGCTGCAATGTTCAATAACATAGATAGCGTACTTTTGGTACATCCTTTTTTATAATCGGTCACAAAGGCAATTTCTTTTATAGGTTTAAATGAAATTTCTTTGGGTATTGCCAAGATTGGGCACTGTGTAATGGTATTCGCGATCTGTATGGTATTACTGCCCTTAAACAGTTCCTTGGCTCCTGTTTTTCCTTTATTGCCTAAAACGATAAGGTCAATTTTGTAATCCACCAATGTTTTTGAAATTAAAGTAGACAGACTTCCTTTGCTTGAAATGGTTTTGAATAAATGCTTGTCGTTAGCTGTGTCCAAAACAATTTTATGAACGGTTTTAGTCAGATTTTCATTTGAGTTGGCTTCAAGCTTTTTTAAAACTTTCTCACCTGTAAATAATGCATTTTTGGCACTGACCACAATGTCATCATATGCATTGACCAGGTAGAAAGTACATTGGTTTTCGGCAAAAATCTGTGTTGCATAAAAAAGGGCATTATACGCTTCATTGGAGAAATCCGTTGCAACAAGTATATTTTTAATTTTCATAGCTTTTATTGTGGAATTACCAAGAATGGAACGGTTACATGAAAGCCTATTTTCTTAATGACAGGCTCAATGAACAAACGCTCAAAAAAGGTGTGTTTGTTCTGTATCATTACCAATAAATTTATTTTTTGTTTGATCTGAAATTCATTGATGGCAGCTATAACTTCATTACTGGGTACTTCATGAAAAAAGCCACTTTCGGATAACACTTTGGCAAGTTGTTCTTTATTTTTTTCTTGTATCGGATTTAATTCATCGCCGGTGTAAACATGCATTACATTTACCAGAGAGATATGAGAATGGGTAATTTTCAAAAGTTGTTCCAAACTTTTCTTGTCTAGCCATACCTCAAAATCATTGGGAAACAGTATCTGTTCTGGAGCTTCATATTCAAAGCCTGAAGGAATGACCAAAACTGGACATTTTGCATTTTTAATGACATGTACGGTGTTGGTGCCCAATAATATTTCCTTTGCCCCAGAAGCACCTTGCGTACCCATGACAATGATATCTATTTGTTCTGCCTCTACGGTTCTAGTGATTTCGCTAGAAAGTACATTCAGAGCAGAATGGGTGATAAAAGTGTGAAGGGGATTATTAAATTCCTTTTCTAATGTATTTTTTAGTGCTTCAAGATTATCTTGCGAGTTCTGTTGCACAATATCTCCAAGACCAATTTGCGCCGGACTCCCCATTAAATATTCTGTATGATATACCGGCGGCATGTAACTGTTCAATAGAAAAAATGTGCATTTAAGATCTTTGTATAGTGTTAGGGCATACCGTATAGCGGTCAATGCGTTTTCAGAAAAATCTGTAGGTAGTAAAATACGTGTCATAATACTATAATTTAATAGAATAAAGTTACCTTCATTAGGTAGATTATAGTATGATATTCGTCAGTATTGAAAAGTATTTAATTGGTTATTATATAGTATAAAAGTAGTATGTAATGAGAAAACTTTTTAAAAAGACCATAGCCTCGGAAAATCCCACATTGGTGTACTTTTTTGCATCTTGGTGTGTACCCTGTAAACTTATGAGGCCAACAGTGGAGAAAATAGTAGAAGAAGGGGCAACAGCGATCAATAGTCTTGAAATAGACGTAGAGCTAGAAAAGGCAATTGTAAAAAAATATAAAATTAAGGGTGTACCTACCTTGGTATTGTTCAAGAACGGTTTACCCATGTGGAGGCATACAGGTGTTATGCCCATTGAGGATATTAGATTGGCAATAAATGAATATCGTTAAAGTACTTTTGCTATAAAACCTTCTTTGTTACTCATGTATAACCAGAAATGGTACTTTGGTATGGTAGCTAATTTTTTCAACTGTTGGCCTAAATAGAATTCGTTCTAGAAAATTAAGATTTTTTGCCACCATGATTACCATATCAAGATTTCTGCTCTCGGTAAAACATTGTACTGATTCGTCTATGCTTTTTCCTGTGATATTATGATAGGTACAAACATTATCCTTAAAATAATCTAATATGAAATTTTTGACTTTAGTTTGATTTTGGCTCAACGCTTCATTTGCGCCAGAAATATAAAGTAAGCGTAAGGCAGATCTTTTTAGAAGAATTATATCTTTTATCGTTTCCAAGACTTTGATATCGTAAGCGATATTTAAATCTGAGGGAAAACCAATTTCCTGAATATTTTCATAACATGCATTTTCAGGTACAGCCATTACATTACAGGGAACTTTGGTAATTACATTACCGGTGTTACTACCTATGGATACTGATTTAAGTCCCGTGGCACCTTTTGTGCCCATAATTATTAAATCGATTTTGTTATTGATCACCAAAGTCTTTAGTTCATTAATGAGAAAACCATATATAGCCTGAACTTTAAAATTATGTTTTGCATTTAATGGAAGTTTTTCAATTCTCTTTAATAGATGCTGTAATTTTTCTTTAGGCTCTGCAAGTATGGTTTCTTCTAAAATATCTGGTGAAACATATAATGCAGCTTCTCCGCTAGAATTGGTATTTATAGCGTTGATGTGCACAAGATGAAAGGTACATTGCGTTTTTTTGAAGAATGTAATTCCGTATAAAATAGCGTTCCAGGCATTATCGGAGAAATCGGTAGGGATTAATATGTTTTTCATGGTGACCGTTTAATTTTAACTAATTAGTATTGGGGCAAAAACAAAACCGGAATTTTAGAATGAAACGCAATTTTGTTGACAACCGGTTCTCCTATAACTTTCTCCCAAAATGTATGTTGATGTCTAATTAAGCTAAGAATTGCGGCATTATTGTTACCTACATATTCATCAATACTTGTAGATATGTTTATGACGAACGGTATGTTACTGAATTTATATTTTTGACCGGTGAGTCTTTCTCTAAGTACATCTTTATGTAATTCTTGATTGTCGTTTAAATTAAACTCCAAAGCAACATGTACAATTTCAATAGAAGCTTTCCATATTTTAGAAAGTTCTAGAATAGGCTCTAATACACTTTTCTTATAAGCTGAACTATAATCCGTAGCAAAGATTACTTGGGTCAAGTTTTGAAAATTATGTCCGGTAGGTACCGTAAGTATAGGAATGTTCTTGATATGCTTTAAGACTTTTACGGTGTTGCTTCCCAAGAAAACCTCTTTGGCACCGGTAGCACCTTGTGTACCCATTATTAAAAAATCTATATCATTTTTATGGATAACGTTCTCAACCGAGGTTTCTAAGTTTCCCGGTTTTGACAAGGTCGTAAATTGATGTTTTGGATTTTTATGGTTTGTGTTTAAATAGGATAGTACTTCTTCTAATTCTTGAGCCGAGTATTTTGAAAGTGAATCATATATTGCTCCAAGTCGTTGCTGACTTTTAGCACCCATAAGATTTAAAGGGGTAGGCTCGTAAGCATGAAGTAAATAGAAGTGGCATTCGACTTCTGCATATATTTTCAACGCGGTAAAAATGGCGTTCCATGCATTATCAGAGAAATCCGTAGTAATCAATAAATTTTTCATGGCTATAGAAGATTAGTTATCGAGAAAGGTTTTGCATGACCAAAAACGGAATGGTTGGTGAAAGACCAATTTCATCAATAGTAGATTTATACAGCATATCTTCCAGAAAGGAGTGTCTTGAATTTACCATGACCAAAAGGTCCATTTTATGATCGGTAATATAAGTTGAGATGGCTTTGGCTCTATTTTCTACACCTTTGGTCACAAATGATAACCTGGCGTGAGGTAATGATTCTTCCAAGAATTTTTTATTGTCCAACTGCCTGTGGCTTAAATCAACAAAATCAGAAATATATAAACTATGAACTTCAGCCTTAAATTCTCCCGCTAAAATATCCAGTAGCTTCAATTCTCTTCGTTTGTACGGTATCATGTAATTACTGGGGAAAAGTATTTTTTTAGGTTGGCTATAATCATATTGGTCTGGGACTGCCAAAACAGGGCATTTTACATATTTAAAAACTTGTACGGTATTGCTTCCATAAGTTATTTTAGAGCTGGCGGTTTTACCTTTGGTACCCATTATGATAAGATCAATATTTTTTAAATCGGCAAAGTTGTTCAAGGCATCTACCAAAGATTCAAAAGCGGGTACTGCTTCATATTTATGTAAAGGGTTATGCGTTTTAGTTTGGGTTTCGGTAACAAGTTTGTTCAGTTTATCCTCAGAATCATCAACAATAATCTTCTTCTGTTTCTCAAATGTTTCTGCATCTACCTTATGATAAGGTCCGTAAACTTCATCGGCATACGCATGTAAAAAGTAAAAATTTGCGCGTTCGCATTTAAACACATTCAATGCATACGAGATGGCGTGATCGGCATTGTTAGAGAAGTCAGTGGGTATGAGAATATTTTTCATAATTCATCTAATTGATATTTTAAATGTAAAATCAACAAAGAAGAATACCTATGATAAATATCAGTAGTACTATGTTTTGTATTGATAATGATATGCCGTTTTTCATCAAAATGGGTATTTTTGATCGTAAAACCAGTAAATATGACCATTCATAATTTAGGAGACCAAAATTCAGTTCTCAATCAGTTTATTTCGGAAATACGTGATGTACAGATTCAAAAAGATCCCATGCGATTTCGTAGAAATATAGAGCGCATAGGAGAGGTGCTAGGTTATGAGTTCAGTAAAGAGTTGCTTTACAGTTCTAAAGATATAGAAACTCCGCTTGGTAATAAATCTATGCATTTAAGTCAAGATCAAGTCGTTATATGTTCTATTTTAAGAGCAGGTTTACCATTGCATCAAGGGCTTTTAAATTATTTTGATGCGGCTGAAAATGCGTTTATATCTGCCTACCGTAAACATGAAAACGGCGAAGATGAGTTTGAAGTCGTGGTCGACTATTTCGCAGCACCGTCTCTAGAAGGTAAGGTATTGGTGTTAACAGACCCTATGTTAGCTACCGGTAGAACTTTGGAAAATGTGTTAAAGGGTTTAAAGGACCATGGCACACCCAAACAAATTCATATTGTTTCTGTTATTGGCTCCCAGCAGGGTATTGAGTTTGTACAAAGTGTTTTCCCGGCACAGACGCATTTATGGATTGCGGCAGTAGATCCGGAATTGAATGCCCGTGGTTATATCATACCTGGTATTGGTGATGCCGGTGATCTGGCTTACGGACCTAAAATAGAGGTATAACCGTTATTGGCGTTCGTGTTAAAATTAGCACCTACTTCTTAACTTTCCGGTCAGTTCGTTAATATTGACACGAAATACGATCGGGGCTTCTTCGGCATCAATTTTTGCAGAAAACTCACTTATATATTTTGGTTGCTCACCGTAAATGGTTGCTATTACTTTTTTAACGCCATCAGAAAATTCATGTAGCATATGTTTGGCATCAATTCTAGAGAGCTCCTCAAAGGTACCCTGAACTAAAACGGACTTCCAATTTGCTATGGAAGCTATTTCATCAACTCCCAAGCAAACCTTGGTATTCTTTCGCATTTCTTGAATTTTGTGTCCCTCGCTAGAGTAGCTGGTAATGGAATGCGTGTCAGGATCGTAGTAAAATGTTATGGGCACAATGAATGGGCATCCTCCTGATAAGTATGAAAGCCTGCCAATGTAGTTTTGTCCTAATAACGCCTTACATTCTTCTTGATTCATATTTCTTCTCATGACCAATTGTTGTTTGTTGATACAATAAAAGTATACATCATTGATTTAGTGGCACATGATATTGGTCAGTTGATCATTAATTTAAAGTGTATTGCAAAAATAGTATTGAATAACGCAAATTAAGCATCAGTTTCGCTATGAATATTAAGCTAGATTTGAAATTCATCACGTAAATTTTAATGACCAAACAACAATCAAAATTTTATCAATGACTAAGTCAACATTAACTAAAACATTATTTAAAATTGTTTCACTACTGTTAGTAGTGGCTTCTTGCATAGAGAATCCCAAACCAGTTCTAAACCTTGCTACAGCGAATACCATTGAGATAGATGGTGATGATTCAAAAGATTCCGTTATTTTAAAAGCAGCTCACGTTATACCTTCAAAAAATCAATTGAACGCATTAAAAGATGAGTTTATAGCATTTGTTCATTTTGGACCAAATACATTTACAAAACTGGAGTGGGGCAATGGTATGGAAAACCCATCTGTCTTCAATCTAGAGAACTTAGATACGGATCAATGGTGTAGTGCAATGAAAGATGCGGGGATGAAAAAGGTAATCATTACCGCAAAACATCACGATGGTTTTGTATTGTGGCAAAGTAGATATACTGAGCATGGGGTTATGTCTTCACCTTTTAAAGAAGGGAAAGGTGATGTTCTTAAAGAACTTTCAGTATCATGCAAAAAATATGGTATTAAACTAGGGGTTTACTTATCGCCTGCAGATCTATATCAAATAGAACATAAAGATGGATTATATGGTAATTTAAGCGAATATACGACACGAACTATTCCTAGACCAGTACAAGGAAGACCGTTTGAGAATAAGACAACTTTTGAGTTTGAAGTTGATGACTACAATGAATATTTTTTAAATCAACTCTTTGAATTGCTTACTGAATACGGTCCAATTGATGAGGTTTGGTTTGATGGTGCTCACCCAAAACGTAAAGGCGGTCAACAATATAAGTATAGGGACTGGAAAAAGCTTATCACGGCATTGGCACCAAATGCAGTAATATTCGGTAAAGAAGGAACACGTTGGTGCGGCAATGAAGCCGGTGCAACCAGAGACACGGAGTGGAATGTAATACCATATACCGAAGACCCAAGAACAATGAATCTATTTGCAGATATCACCGGAGAAGATGTTGCTAGTGTTGATAAGCTAATGGAAGGTAAGTACTTACATTACCAACCTGCAGAAACAAATACTTCTATTAGAGAGGGTTGGTTCTATAGGAATGATGATGAACAAAAAGTACGAAATACAGATGATGTCTTTGATATATATGAGAGATCAGTTGGTGGTAATTCAATTTTTTTATTGAACATTCCACCAAATAGAGAGGGGAGATTTTCAGATGAAGATGTAAATGTTTTAAAAGAAACGGGTATTCGAATTAAAGAAACTTATGGTATTGATTTATTGGAAAATGCCGATGGTCCGGTAGAATTATTAGATGAAGATGAAGACACTTTTTTGGCGCTTGATAATGATAAATTAATGCTAGAATTTACACTTCCAAAAGGGGTGAAGATCAATAGATTTGCTATTCAAGAAGATATTAAAAGACATGGTGAACGAGTATCTTATCATGCCTTAGATGCATGGGTAGATGGTATGTGGAAAGAATTGGTCGTTAGCACCAACATAGGCTATAAAAGAATTTTGAGATTTCCGGAAGTAACAACGAATAAATTGCGGTTACGAATATTAGATTTTAGGGCAATTCCTGTGCTACAAAAAGTGACTGCTCACTATTATAAAAGTAGACCACCAATTTTAGATATGCATCGCTCGGAATTGGGTATGGTTGATATCGCTCCAAAAATGTCGGATTTTAAATGGAAACCCCACGGTGAAAATGCAAGTGGTAATTTAACCAAAGGAATGAAAATTGTATATACGACCAATGGTGAAGCGCCAAACGAATCTTCTACTGTGTTTAGTAAACCCTTTGCATTTGCAAATGGTACGGTTAAGGCGGCAGCAATTATGAACGGAGAATTAGGAAGTGTTACTGAATTGAGTTTTGGTATGCTTAAAGATAATTGGAAGGTTCTTAATACCGGTAGTTCTAAAAATGACCATAACGCAGAAAAGTTATTTGATGAGGATATAGAAACGTACTGGCAGTCTAATGAGAGTGGTGTAAATAACCATTTTGTAGCATTGGATTTAGGCGAAGAAACTGAAATTACCGCTTTTAAGTATACACCGCCTACTACTATTTCGACAGGTATGATCGAGAAAGGGATTATGTATATTAGTAAAGACGGTATAAAATGGCAAGAAAAAGAAACTTTTGAATTTGGTAATTTAATCAATAATCCAACGCCAAGATTTTTCGAATTTAAAAATTCGTACTCTACCAGGTATGTAAAGTTTAAAGTAGTAGAAATTGCAGGAAGTAATTCTTCAGCAGCAATAGCTGAACTTGATTTTTATAAGTAAACCAAATTCGTTTTGAAAAAAGGATGTTACCTATTATAGTCAAGTAGCATCCTTTTTTTATTATTAATTAAAACAAAGCTATTCTGAATATTTGTTTATCGGAAAAATGTAAAGTACATATTGAGAAAATAGAAAAACCAAAATTTAAAGTTCGTTAAGCCTAATTTTACGAATTCTAGATAATACCCAACGAATACTAAAAGCCACCCTTTTTAGCGATTGTTCACTGTTAGATTTGACATCAAATAATAATCTAATACAACGATCATGAAACTACTTTACACCTTTTTACTATGCGCAATCTGCTTTACAGGTTTTTCCCAAGATACTGACAGTCCGTATTTATTGGTCTCTACCAAGAACGCCATTATACCTTTAAAATCTTCCATAACAGAAGCATATATAGCGGGTACCATTGCCCATGTTAGGGTTACACAAGTATATCAAAACAAAGGAACGGAGCCTATAGAAGCCAAGTATGTGTTTCCACTATCTACACAGGCGGCGGTTCATAAAATGCATATGATAGTTGATGACCGACTTGTAGTTGCCAAAATTTTTGAAAAGCAAGAAGCTAAAAAAGTATACGATGCCGCCATTGAAGAAGGTAAGCGAGCTGCAAAGTTAGAGCAGCATAGACCCAATGTATTTCAAATGAATGTGGGTAATATTATGCCTGGCGATAAAATTACGATCGACATTTACTATACCGAAATGTTGGTGCCTGTAAATGGCGAATATCAGTTTGTAGCACCTGCCGTAGTGGGTCCACGATTTACTGGGGAAAGTACTGAAGCAGAAGGTAGTTTTACAATGCCATATACGGCAAAAGGTATTGCAGATAGTTTTGATTTCGATATTTCGGTTAGGCTAAACGCAGGTATGATCATTCAACATGTCAATAGTGCATCACACGAAATTATAGTGGAATATCCTGATGCGAAAACAGCCGAGATTGTACTATCCGAAGAAAATAAAAATCCGTCGAACAGAGATTTTATCTTAAAATACAATTTAAGGGGCAATCAAATACAAACCGGATTATTGTTGTACGAAGGCGAAGAAGAAAGCTTCTTTTCTTTTCAAATGGAACCTAACAAGAATGTGGTTTTAGATGATATTCCATCACGTGAATATTTGTTTATCGTTGATGTATCGGGTTCTATGAACGGGTATCCTTTAGAAGTATCGCGAACCTTAATGCGTAATCTTTTATGTGGATTACGAATGACGGATACGTTCAATGTTCAGCTATTTGCATCAAGTTCAACTATGTTTAGCGCAGTGCCTGTAGAAATAAACGAGCAGAATATAGAGGCGGCAATTCGGTTTTTATCGGAAGGTCAAGGCGGTGGAGGCACACAATTGTTAAGTGCGCTGCATACAGCATATAAACTGCCTAGAAAAGATATGGGCATAGCAAGGTCTATGGTGGTCATTACCGATGGTTATGTTAGCGTTGAAAAAGAAGCCTTTGAACTTATACGTAACAATCTAGACCAGGCCAGTGTATTCACTTTTGGTATCGGTTCTAGTGTCAATAGGTATTTAGTTGAAGGTATGGCAAAGGTTTCTAACAGCGAATCGTTCATAGCCACAACGTCAGAAGAAGCTGCAGAAGTGGCTAAAGACTTTGCAAATTATATAGCAACTCCATTATTGACACGAGTAAAGATTGAATCCAAAGGGTTTGATATGTACGAACTTGCCCAAAAGAGCATACCAGATGTATTTGCAGCAAGACCGGTTGTGGTTCACGGCAAATATAAGGGTAAGGCAGAAGGGAAAATAATCGTCACCGGTTACCAAGGTAAAAAACGCTTTAGACAAGTGTATAATGTAACTGACGGGCAATTAAGCAAGCAGAACAAAGCCTTGGGTTATTTGTGGGCTAGAAAGCGAATAGGGGAATTGGATGATTACAAGAAGCTATTTAATGAAGATGTGAAAGCTGAGGTGGTGGCACTAGGACTCAAATATAACTTGTTAACGAATTACACCTCTTTTGTAGCGGTTGATGAAGCCATAGTTAATAAAGACGGTACGTTGACGAAAGTAAAACAGCCGTTGCCAATGCCAGATAACGTAAACAATTCTGCCGTAGGAGCAGAAGCTGAGGTCAAAGAAACCAGCAAATTCAAACGTACGTTCAATATAATTTTTAAAGACGAGATCGCAAAGAATGTAAAACGACAGTTAACGATGGAATTTAAAGTGATGTATGCCAAATTAGTTTCGGAATACTTAAAAAAGTATGAAAGTCTGCGTATAAAATTCAATGCTCAAGGCAAGGTTATACGTGTAGAAAAATTTGAGAATGGCAGCTGGACAGTTGATGAAAGTATGCTGTTGGATTTTGAAAAAATAAGTTTAAAATCCGTTAAAAAAGAAATCACATTAACATTGAAAAAATAAGTAGTTAGTTTTGGTTAGTTGGTTCTCCGAAAGGAGAAGAAAACCTGTAAGATGTCTGTCATTTTGCAGGTTTTTCTTTTGCATTAAATTGAAGAAAATACATGTTGGAACCTGAATAAAAACCAGCTGTTCAACGAATTCTAGATGAATAGCTACGAATACTAGAACGCCCATATAAAAGCCCTGACTCCGTAGTAATTTAGTAGTGTAGAAAGAAAACAACTAAAATAATTATCATGAGAAAATTCATCTTTTTTGCGTTCGTAATTTGTGTTTGTGCCACTAATGCACAAGAGTTTAAACTAACCAATACCTACGATGTTACTAACCAAAGAACCGTTGGGCAAGAGGAAGAAGACACCTGGGCGGTAGATCTCATTGAAACCAAAAATCCAGAGAAGACTATTGCCACATTGAATATTGCAGATTTTGGTTTGTTAGATGAAATAAGAATCTCGGTTTTACAAGAACCGGCATTAGAAGGAATCACCGAAATTTTGAAAATAACCCTTGAGTATAATGCATGTTGCTCAAGTACAGAAGAGTTCTATTATTTGCTTAGTGAAGATGGGGTCATTGCCCTACCAAGCATAAAAAATGAATATGCCTACGAACCTATTTCAGACATACATTACATATTTCCTAACCAGTCTTTTGGCAAGGAAGGAACTATTCTAAGAGCCGCATTACAATACACGGAAACATATACGATCAAAGACATAAAAGTGCTAAGAAGCATTGCTTGGAACGACGATGATTTTGATACAGAAGATGCTATAACAGCAATTAATTAGTAATAACCCTTAAAATTTAAAATCATGAAAAATGTAAAGAAAAGTGTCCTGTTCATTTGCTTATTTGTAGTTGCAAATTTATTTGCGCAAAGTGTTGAACAAGTAGAATTTGAAATTATGGATAAAGAAATTCCAGCCGAAGAATTAACCTATGAGTATTTATTGGCACACAAGGTATTTCTTCGCGAAAAGCCATCGGTACGCAGTAAAAAAGTAACCTTGTTAAATATTGGTACTAAAATGGTGTTGTGGGAAAAGAGTCTGTATTCCAAAGAAATAGACGGTATCAAAAGCCATTGGTATAGAGTAACCACAGGAGACCAGACCGGATGGGTTTGGGGCGGAATGATAGCGCAGAAATCCTTTGGTAGTATTGCGGACAACCAGGTGAAGTTTGTGTACGGTTATGAAAGCAGTACAACAAACGAAGCAGGTATTACGGAGGTGAAATACCAATTACGTGCCTTTAAAAACGGTCAGCAATTAGATAAAATGGTGTTAGATAGTTTGTCTGCTATACCGGCTCATATTGAAAACCACGGTAGTCTTGGTTTGTTCAATGTAGAAGATGTGATTACAGTAGATTTAGCCGATGCGGATACCGGTTACCAAGTAGGTAAAAGCTATGTGTTTTGGAACAATGGAAGGTTTAAGAAAGTAGCAAGTTTAATTGACTATGCAGATAGCAATTATTTAAAGACAGAACATTTTGTTTTTCCTTCGGATATGCAAGGAGTTAAGAGTACCATTTTGTTAAAAACAACGATTACAAAGAACATAAAATCCTTAGATGATGCTTTGGCTCAAAACAATGTAGAATTCATTACTACGCCGTATATATGGAACGGTTCTAAGCTAATAAAAAAGCAAGAAAACCGTGAAATAGAAGACAATGCCGTAGTAAGTATAGACTTTTAAAATAAAGAAATGATGAACAAGTGTTTTATTATCGTATTGGTGAGTGTGCTAATGCTTGGTGGCAAGAAGCCGTTTTCGCAACAGTCGGAAACGGCACTTGCTTTACCGAACATAAGCATTCAAGAATCTATCGTATTTATAGCTGGTTTTGATGAGAGTGACAATACCTATTACAGCAATGCAAAACAGTATTTTCAAAAACAGGGAATGCCTATTGTAGAGGGTTTGCATACCATCAATGAGATAATCGCTTACATCAACAAAGCAGGGGAAAACCAAGTTATCTTTAAAGAAATTCACGTAGTAAGCCATAGCAATGCCTGGTTAGGAATGTCCATGAGAATTAAGGAAAATGGCGAACGCATTACCGTAAAGAGTTTAGAACATGCAGTTAAGGAGTATAACATAGAAAGCATTTGCAAAGAATATACGGGCAATACCAAGATTATTTTTCATTCATGTGGATTGGGCGAAAACAAAGCATTGCTAACAGAATTGAAGGATGTTTTTAAGGCAGACCAAGTAAGTGCATCGCCCTATTTTAATGTATTTGGGGGTAAATATGCAGAACATTATTTGGCAAAACCTTACTATGGGTATTACCCAACGGCAGAGTCTAAAGGACCAGCATTTCTATCCCAAGAATTTAGAGAAAACTACCCAAATGTACATATAGATTGGTTAACTGCTTTAACCACTAGACAAGAGTCTTCATTTGGTGAGGCTTATAGTTTTAAATTTAATATTCCGGTAGAATGGGAATTTACTTTTGACAACAGCAACGATATGCCTAAATTGGCAGATAAGGAAGCTATCATGGATTGGGTTTCAGAATCCCCAGAAATGGCGGAGGTATTGTTTGCCTTGCAAATTCCGATAGAAAAATTTCGTTGGAGAAGTTCGGTAAATGGTAATACGCTAATTATAAAAGGAAAAACTACGGTACTGTGCGTATTGGCACCTATTTTGCAGTCTAATGGTGCTAATGAGTACCAAAATGTGTCGGTAGAAGACCGTTCGCTTTATCAAATATTATAGTAGCATTGGCGTTAGTTTAATACATAAAGGAAATCCGTTTTTTTTGAATCTGATTATTAAATACTTTTTGATTGTTTGCTGTTGTTTTGGAACAATACCATTATTTGCGCAAAACAGTCAGCTACGGTCATATACCATTGCAGATGGTTTACCGCAATCACAGGTATATGATATTGTACAAGATGATATGGGCTACTTGTGGCTAGGGACTCAAGGTGGCGGACTGGCAAATTTTGACGGAGAAATTTTTGAAGTATGGAATGAAAGTGATGGCTTGCTTTCTAATTATATAGATGCACTTTACACCGTTAACGACTCCTTGTTTATTGGAACAAAAAAGGGACTTTCCATAAAGGTAAAAAACAACTTTGTTAATCTAGAAGCTCCGCAAATACTTCAATTTTTTCCAGTTGATGGTCAGTTGTATTTAGCGACTAAAAATGGACTCTATACCTACAGCAAAAATAAGCTAATAAGCAAGGTTAATTTCAATTCAGAAATTGATAATAGTGAAATCAATTCGGTTTTTTTTGATGGAAATTATTACTGGCTTGCGAGCAACAAAGCTTTGTGGAAGTTAAAAGAATTGGGTAACAACGCTACCGAAATTATAAAAGTTGAGAAGAATAATTTCAAGTCGGTCATAGCACATAACAACCACATCATTGCAGCAACTTTTGATGATGGTGTCTTTATAATCGATAAGGCTACAACTGATAATCGCTTTTTAATGCCGGAGCCCTCACGTATAAATTCCATGTCAATTCAAAATGAAGATGAGTTGTGGATAACTACAGATAATGAGGGAGTTACCATTGTAGAGACCACAACATTTTCAGAAATAAAAAGATTGAATACTGCCAGTGGTTTGGCAACACCACACATAAGAAAGGTCATAAATGACGATAACGGCAATATTTGGATCGCTACATCAGGTGGCGGATTCTACAAGTATTTTCAGAACAATTTTAAACATTATGATCAAGGAACAGGCTTAAAGGGTAATCGCATTTATGCGGTACATAACGCTCCGGACGGAATATGGTTTTCCACTTCGGAAAAAGGCTTGGCGAAAATTGATTCCGAAGGCATTCACCCATTGCCAAACGAGAGTACCTTTTTTGATGTAAAAATCAAGACCATAACTAGTGATACCAAAGGCAATATTTGGGCAGGGTCAGATAATAGAGGCTTGCTTTTTAGAGAGACCAAGATGGTTGACAGTTTGGTGTTTTCATCGAGCGAAAATTACTTCATACAAATGGATACCGTTTCGGTAGAGCGCACGGCAAATCATATCATTGATGAAAGCAAAGGATTTCCTTCCGATTGGGTTAGAACCGTAATTGCAGACGATGATTACATATGGGCGGCAACCTATGCCCATGGTATCGTGAAATTCAAGTACTATTCAGATAAAGATAGCATGTTCATTGCCAAAACCTTTTCTAGTAGAGATGGTATTACAGATATGCTCATAAAAAGCATGGTAAAAGCTGCCGATGGTAAACTTTGGTACGCAACCCAAAAGGGTCATTTAGGGTATATAGAAAATAATAAAGTGACAACTGTAGAAACAGGCTTGGAAGAACAAACTGCAATCGGTTCCATTTTGTTTCATGATGATACTATTTTCTTGGGAACTTCAGGTAAGGGAATTTGGTATGCCAACAGTTCGAATCCGGTAAATTTTCAGCAGCTAAAGGGGAGTAAACGCTTATCGTCCAATAACATATATCAGCTTATTTTTGATGATCAAGGCAACCTGTGGGCAGGTTCTGAACGCGGTGTAGATAAAATAGAACTTAGTGCAACGAACGAAATTGTAGATATCTATCATTTTGGTAGAAACGACGGATTCTTAGGTATAGAAACCTGCTTAAATGCGGTCGATAAAGATGAGGATGGCAATTTGTGGTTTGGTGCTATTTATGGGTTGACCAAACATATCCCCAGTGAAAGTAAAAAAACAGCGGCTGCACCAAAAGTATATTTTACGGGAGTAGAAGAGCGGTATAAAAGCATTGATTCCTTGATCTTAAAAGATTGGACGAATACGAGCAAGGTATTACAATTAACTCCCGATCAAACCCAGTTGGGTTTTTCCTTTAGAACGGTAGATGTTGATCACCCAAACGAAGTAGCGTATAGAACTCGGTTAGATGATAATGAGTGGAGCCCTTGGGTAAAGGAGAATAAGCAAAATTTTGCAGGTTTGGCGTATGGCGCACATACCTTTTCGGTACAATCCAGAAATTACAGATGGCAAGAAAGTGAACCTATAGCATTCCGTTTTTTTATTGATAGTCCGCTTTACCAAAAAGACTGGTTTCAATGGTCGGTTTTGGCATTGGCGGTGGTACTGTTATTAGGCTTTGGTTGGTGGTATATACGTAAGATAAAGGCAAAAAATAGGGCGGAACAGGAACGCTTGAAAACACAAAACTATTTGTTGACCTTAGAGCAAAAAGCGCTTCAGTTACAAATGAATCCGCATTTCATTTTTAATGTTTTAAATGGTGTAAAGGCAATGGCAGGCACCAAACCAGATAAGATGGATGCTACCATAAATAGTTTTGCCATACTGTTACGGGAAACACTACAAAATTCAAGAAAAGAGCATATCGGTCTAGACCAAGAAATAAAAGCATTAAAACACTACATAGAGGTAGAACAGTTAATGGCGCAAAAGCCTTTTGAATACTCGATAAAAGTTAAAACCACTCCCGATGCCGAAGAAATATTGATACCGCCCATGCTTATTCAGCCATTTGTGGAGAATGCTATACGTCACGGAATATTAAAAGGAGAAAAGGAAGGGAAATTGGAAATAGGCTTCACGACTTCAAAAACTCATTTACATTGTAGTATTATTGATAACGGATTGGGTATTTTTAAATCGCAGAACGAAAAGGTAAAAACGGACCATCAATCAATGGCATTGACCGTTACCAAAGAAAGATTGGAATCCATTGCAGGTAAAAACACCTTGCATATCAGTGAAATAAAAAATGAAGATGGTAGCGTTGAAGGTACCAAGATTGCCTTTAAAATACCCTTACTAACAGATTATTAAACACCTATGCATACAGCGATAATAGTAGAAGATATGATTGACGCCTTAACCCTTTTAAAAAGGGATATTGAGACGCAGCACCCAGAAATTGAAATTATCGCCACGGCGCAGAGTGTAGTGGAAGCTGCCAAAGTACTGCGTAAAAATCAGCCCGATATTCTGTTTTTAGATATCATGTTAGGTGACGGTACAGGCTTTGATATTTTAGAGATTTTTCCAGATTTAAAATCGAAGATCATATTTGTAACCGCGAGTGATGAGTTTGCTATACGTGCCTTTAAATTTGCCGCAATCGACTATGTATTAAAACCCTATTCCAACGAAGATTTAAGTTTGGCAATTGCAAGGGCAAAAGAGCAGTTACAGCCTAATAACGAGCGTTTGCAGATTTTAAAGGAAACTATTGAGGCTCCGGAGAAAAAGCCGAATAAGATATCGTTACATACACTAGATCAAATTATCATTGTCAGTCTAGACGATATCATTCGGTGTGAATCCGATAGTAATAACACCATTTTCCACCTTCAAGATAAACGCAAGATATTCGTAACAAAGACCCTAAAATACTTTGCCGATTTATTAAGCAGTCACGATTTTGTTCGTGTACACCAAAGTCACTTGGTCAACCTACAATGCATCAGTGCCTATATCAAAACAGATGGTGGTTATTTAATGTTGAAGAATGGAGAAAACGTACCTGTATCTGTCCGCAAAAAAACCGAGATTATTGAGATTTTAGATAAGATGCATAGGTAGGGGGATTATTTTAATAAATACTATTTCAATTTCAGGAATCACAATGAATTTTTACAATACATTTTATGTTTTCTTATTCTTTTTAATTTTTCAAAATGTTTATTCACAAGATACATTAGATATGAAAGAGGTTTACATTGAAAATGACTTGGTCTATAAGTATTCAGGCAACGTTCGGTTTACTGGAGTTGTGCAGTTAAAAAGAAAAAAAGATGAAGTTTATTTTGAAGAAGTGTATAATGATGGAATAATTTTATATGATTATCAATATATAAAAGGTTCAAACAGAAGATTGATTTATCAAACCAATTATAACCGATATAAGCCTTGGTCAAAAGAAAAAGAATATTATTATCCAAAATCGGGTAAATGGACTCAAATAACAAGC
This sequence comes from Maribacter dokdonensis DSW-8, assembly GCF_001447995.1. Taxonomy (NCBI): domain Bacteria; kingdom Pseudomonadati; phylum Bacteroidota; class Flavobacteriia; order Flavobacteriales; family Flavobacteriaceae; genus Maribacter; species Maribacter dokdonensis. Next base: position 31,716 of record NZ_LDPE01000005.1, read on the forward strand.
TATGACCAAAACGGGAAAAAGATCTTGGTTGAACAGTTTGAAAAGGAAGAACTAATTTACAGCTGTCAATATTCTGGTAAGAAAAAAGATGGGCAGGAGGTTTGTTATGATAAACATGGTAATAAATTGATAAATCAGTATGTAAATGGAAAAATCTTAAAGAAAAATGGATACAGAGAATAATTTTCTACACTTTACTTTTGCATTTAAAAAAGAACACTAATTACCTTTTTAAATATTCTTCCGAAGTACAAAAAATCACCACCCCATTTTTATATAATTCTCAAAAGCAGCATTAAAAGTTATATTTTATGTTAAGGTTAACATAATTGTATCTAAAGCCTAACTATTTTTAGGGAGCACGAATAATTCAGTTAAAAATATTTCTAGCTCAATCGCGAGAAGAACTCAATAAGGTAGTTCAATTTTCATATGATTAAGTTAGAAATAGTTGTTTTCTCAAAGAACAACGCTAACAACATTGAAACACTATAAAACTAACACATGAAAAGAAGAGATTTTGTACAGTACGCCGGGTTGGGTGCCGGAGCATTGATGATGCCATCATTATTGCTAGGTAACGACATCCCTACAGAGGCGTTACTGGAACCAGGTATGGATGCCTTGGTGAAAAAACGAATGGCAGATGTTGCCTTAAATACTGCCAAATCATTAGGCGCTACCTATGCAGATGCCCGTATTGGCAGGTATTTAAATCAGTATGTATTCACTAGGGAAGACAAAGTTCAAAACGTGGTCAATACAGAATCTTTCGGTATAGGTATACGTGTAATCGCTAACGGTACATGGGGTTTTGCCTCTACCAATAGTGTTACCGAAGATGGTATTAAAAAAGCGACGGAGCAGGCAGTTGCCATAGCAAAAGCTAACTCTAAAATTCAAAAAGAACCGGTGAAGTTGGCTCCCGTAAACGCATACGGAGAGGTGTCTTGGAAGACACCGATCAAAAAGGATTTTAAGGAAGTTCCGGTTTCGGAAAAGGTAGATCTTTTGCTAAGTGCAAATGCCGCTGCTTTGGATAACGGAGCAAACTTTGTGAACTCTGCCTTATTTATGGTCAACGAACAAAAGTACTTTGCTTCAACGGACGGTTCTTATATTGATCAGGATATTCACCGCTTGTGGCCAACACTCCGAGTAACTGCTGTAGACAAGGCTGCCGGTACTTTTAAGACTAGGGAGAATATGAGTGCTCCCGTAGGTATGGGCTATGAGTATTTAGACGGATTGGAATCTGAGAAAATTGATGGTCCTGCTGGATTGCGTTTATATAGAAACAGCTATGACATGGTAGAAGATGCCACTATCGCAGCAAAACAGGCAAGAGAAAAATTAACGGCAAAATCTGTTGATGCCGGTAAGTACGATTTGGTTTTAGAACCGAATCACCTTGGGTTAACAATACATGAGTCTGTGGGTCACCCATTGGAATTGGACCGTGTATTGGGTTATGAAGCTAACTATGCAGGTACAAGTTTTGCCTCATTGGATAAATTAAAATCGGGCAACTTTAAATATGGTAGCGACATTGTAAACCTTGTTGCGGATAAGACCCAAGTGGGTTCTTTAGGCGCTGTAGGTTATGATGATGAAGGTGTGAAAGCAAAAAAGTGGGATTTGGTACGAAACGGCGTATTGACAAATTTCCAAGCCATACGTGACCAAGCACATATGATCGGGGAAGAGGAATCTCACGGTTGTTGCTATGCACAAAGTTGGGACGATGTTCAGTTTCAGCGTATGCCAAACGTATCATTAGAGCCAGGTAAAGAAAAGTACTCTATTGCCGAAATGATAAAGGATGTAGAAAAAGGTATTTATATTGCTGGTAGAGGTTCTTACTCAATTGATCAGCAACGTTATAATTTCCAGTTTGGTGGTACTGTTTTTTACGAGATTAAAAATGGTGAAATTGTAGGTATGTTAGAAGATGTAGCCTACCAAAGTAACACCCAAGAATTTTGGAATTCATGTGTTAAGATTTGCGATAAGGATGATTACCGTTTGTTCGGTACGTTCTTCGATGGTAAAGGGCAGCCTTCTCAGGTGAGCGCTGTATCTCATGGTAGTTCTACTGCCAGGTTCAATGATGTAAACGTAATTAACACAGGTAGAAACATTTAATTGTTTCACTCTAAAAAGAACAACAATGGCAATTTATACAAAAGAAGAAGCAAGAAAAATATTGGAGAAGGCATTGAGCTTTTCCAAAGCTGATACCTGCGAGATTAATTTAAGCGGGTATAATAGTGGTAATATAAGATATGCAAGAAATACAGTATCTACATCGGGGTACAGTTCTAACCAAAGCTTGGCGGTACAGTCTAGCTTCGGTAAAAAATCAGGTACGGCAACTATTGATGAGTTCGATGATGCATCATTGGAAAAAGTAGTGAGAAGGGCTGAGGAGTTGGCACAACTTTCTCCTGAGAATCCGGAGTTTATGGAGCCTTTAGGTCCGCAAGAGTATGATGAATCAATCACATATAGCGAGTCAACAGCAAACATAACGCCGGAGTATAGAGCAGAAGTAGCCAGTAGCAGTATTGTACCTGCAGCTGCAAAAGATGTTACCGCAGCAGGATTTTTAAATGATTCGGCAGGTTTTAGCGCTATGATCAACTCTAAGGGGTTATTCGCTTACAATCAATCTACAGATTTAGAGTTTACAGTAACCATGCGTACCAATGACGGTACCGGTTCTGGTTGGGTAACAAGAGATTTTAACGATGTAGATAAGTTCGATGCTGAAGAAGCTGCAAAGACCGCAATTGATAAAGCAGTACTTTCAAGAGAGGCGAAAGCAATTGAGCCAGGGAAATATACGGTGATATTAGAGCCAGCAGCTTCGGCAGATTTATTACGTAACATGTTTCGTTCTTTAAATGCGCGTTCTGCAGATGAGGGAAGAAGCTTTATGTCCGCTCCTGAAGGTAAAAATAAGATTGGGGAGAAAATAGTGGATGAGCGCGTCAATATTTATTCAGACCCATTGCACCCAGAAGTACCTACAGCTACTTGGAACGGAGAGGGGCAACCTATAAAAAAGACAAGTTGGATTGAAAACGGAGTGGTTAAAAATTTGGCGTATGACCGTTTTTGGGCAAAGGAAAAAGGTGTGGAGCCAGTTCCTTTTCCGTCGAACGCAATTATGGCTGGTGGCGATGCCAGTTTAGAGGATTTGATCAAGAGCACTAAAAAAGGAATTTTGGTAACACGTTTATGGTACATCCGTAGCGTAGATCCACAGACCTTGTTATATACGGGACTTACCAGAGACGGAACGTTTTACATTGAAAACGGTGAAATTAAATATCCTGTAAAAAACTTCAGGTTTAATGAGAGTCCGATCATCATGCTGAACAATTTAGAAACGCTTGGAAAACAAGTACGTATCAACGGTAATTTAATACCCTATATGAAGGTGCGCGACTTTACGTTTACCAGTCTTTCAGATGCGGTTTAAGGCATCATAAAGCACTATAAACTGGTTGATTGTGACATTTCACATCAGCCAGTTTTCTTTTTTCAAGCGGAATAAAAACACTAATTATTTGCCCTTGAGCAACGAATTTTTCTTTACGAGATTACAGTATGAGTCCGGCGACTGGGATGTGGATCAGCGCATGCCATCCAATCTGTTGAACTCATTGGTTGAGTACACCACCTTGAAAGTAGATACGCAAGAAAAGATAATCACCTTGGCAAGCGATGATATTTTTAAGAGTCCGTTTTGCTATATCTCAGGTCATAAGTTGGTGGAGTTCACTAAAAAGGAAAAAGAGAATTTTGAGAAGTATGTGCGCAACGGAGGCTTTGTTTTTGCCGATGACTGCAATCATGATATAGACGGCTTGTTTGCAAAATCTTTCGAGCGACAAATGGAAGAAATATTTGGTCCGTCCGAATTAAAAAAAATACCCAATGACCATGAAATCTATACCATGTTCTTTGATTTTGAAGACGGTCCGCCCACCACATCGCAAGAGCTGAACGGCTGGGGCGATGATTTGGTGCATGATTATTTAAAGGCAATAGTCATCAATGGTAGAATAGGAGTGCTGTACAGTAATAAGGATTACGGTTGCGAGTGGGATTATGATTTTAGAAACAAACGTTGGTACAAAATAGACAATACACGGTTTGGGGTCAACATTGTCATGTATGCCCTAACCTCATAAACATATTTTTGAATGGATAAAGAATTACAACGCATTGCAGATGAGGTAGAAATGCTTTCCGGTAAATTAAGTGCCTTAAAGCAAGAAATCGGGAAAGTGATTATTGGGCAAGAAGAAACCGTATCACAATTACTAATCACGTTTTTAGCCGGTGGTCATGCATTGTTAGAAGGGGTTCCCGGTTTGGCAAAAACACTAATGATCAGGACTTTGGCAAATGCCATCGATTTAAAGTTTAAAAGAATACAGTTTACGCCGGATCTAATGCCTTCGGATATTATTGGGACAGAGATTTTAGAAGAAGACCATACTACGGGCAAAAAGTTCTTTAAGTTTAATAAGGGTCCTATTTTCTCTAATATTATCCTTGCGGATGAAATTAACCGTACACCACCAAAAACACAAGCTGCATTGTTGGAAGCTATGCAGGAGTTTGAGGTAACTTACGGAGATAAAACCTATCCGTTAGATAAGCCATTCTTTATTCTGGCTACACAAAACCCAATAGAACAATCAGGAACATTTGTTTTACCCGAAGCACAGCAAGACAGATTCTTGTTGTACATAAAAATAGGATATCCAACACAGCAAGATGAAGAAGCTATTTTAAAAGCGACAACGGGTACTTTTAAAAAGAAATTGAACCGAGTAATATCGGGTGATGATATCGTGCGTTTACAGCAGCTGGTAAGAGAGGTATCGATCAGTGATGCGCTCATCAGTTTTGTGAGTGATATCATCAGGGCAACCCGCCCAGAAACCACGACCGATGCGTATGTAAAAGACTGGGTAGATTGGGGTGCAGGTCCGCGTGCTGGTCAAGCTATGATTTTAACGGCAAAGGCTAATGCCTTGTTAGAAGGTAGGTTAGCGGTAACATTAGATGATATTAAAGCAGTGGCATTGCCCGTACTTAGACATAGGGTTTTAGTGAATTTCAGGGCAGAAGCGGAAGGCATTACGTCTGATAATGTGGCAACCCATTTACTGAGTGCCATTCAACTAAGAGGTAAATAATAACTCTCGATTATCGAGTTTATGGCAAAACAGGACTATCAAGATTTATTAAAACCAGAGGTCATCAATACAGTTGAGGGACTTTCCTTAATATCGCGCATTGTGGTAGAGGGCTTTACGGCGGGTTTAAATAGAAGTGCCAGTGTGGGTCCTGGAATGGAATTTAGTCAGTACAGAGGTTATGAGCCCGGTGACGATTTACGGCTGTTGGATTGGAAAATGTTGGCACGATCGGGCAGGTATTACATCAAACAGTCAGAAATTGAGAGTCAGGTAATCATTAAGTTTATTGTAGATACCAGTGCATCTATGTTGCACAAAGAAACCGAATTGTCAAAGGTGGATTTTGTTCGCGTGTTGGTGGCTACCTTAGCGTATTTGGCGCATAAGCAAGGTGATGCCGTGGGCTTATTCGCTTTAAATGAAAAAGATGCAGTTAGCATATATCCTAAAGCGGATAAAAAGCATTACAACAGGTTGCTTTTAGAGTTGATTAAACTCTCAAACACTGGAAAGTGGCCGGCAGCCCATATTTCAAACAAACGCATTCCGAACAGAGGAGGGAAGGAGCTAATTTTTTTCTTGACGGATATGTATGAAACCGGTGAAGAGATTTCAAAATTTATAAAGGGACTAAAATCTGCCAAGAACGAGGTGGTGGTTTTGCAAATTATGGGTGCTGCGGAAATGGATTTCAATTACGGTGCTAATATCACCTTTGAGGATTGGGAAACTGGGGCAAGAATAAAGGTAGATACGCAGCAGGCAAAAACCGAATACTTGATTGCTCTTGAAAACAGATTGAAATGTATAAAAGAAGAATTGCTGTCTAACGGAATAGACCATCATGTGTTTAGAATGGATGCACCTTTGGGCGAAGCGCTTCAGTTATTTTTAAAACAACGAAAAAGAATCGGTTAGTATGTCATTTGCACATCCTTCATATCTATGGGCTTTATTGGGACTTCTGGTTCCCATAGCCATCCATTTATGGAGTAAAAAGGAAGCAAAAACCATAAAAATTGGTAGCGTACAGTGGTTATCAGAATCAAAATCAAAACAATCTAGCAGTATTCAATTGAATGAATGGTGGTTGTTGGTATTACGCATAGGCATCATTTCGCTATTGGTATTGTTGATGGCAAAACCACAATGGCATTCAAAAGTGAGTACTACATCCCTGACCTATATTATTGAACCAGAGCTGGTACAGCATACTGGTTTTATGTCTCGCTTCAATGAAATAAGCGATGATCAAGAAATTAGACGGTTGCAAAAAGGCTTACCGTTAAAGGAAAATGAACAAGACATAACTACGCAGCATTTCTTACCTGATTATTGGGCTTTGACATCTGAAATGGATGCCCTGCATACCGATAGTATTGTTGTCTTTACCAAGGGTTTTGCAAAGGGATTAAAAGGAGCCAGACCAGAAACCAAGCATAAGATGCATTGGGTAGTCATTGATTCCGCATTAGCGAAAGAGACACCATTATTAGCCTATAAAAAGAAGAACGGTTTACAATTATTTTCCGGAAAGAGTACTCCGTTTGACACCAAAGTCAGCAAAAAAAATATCAACTTAGGCGATGAATTTACGCTTAGCAATAATGGGTATAGCTTAGTAATTGCAGGAACGAATCCGTCTAAGAAAATTCCTTTGTATGTTCAGAAACCCATTAAAATAGCTCTTCATTATACCGATAGTTTACAGAATGATAAGACATTTATAGAAGCAGCGTTAAAGGCACTTTCCATTTATTCGGATAGGGAGATTCAGGTGCAATCTAGCTTAGATACTGAAGTAGTATCGAACAAAGAAGTAGATGCGATGATCTGGCTGAGTGCAAAACCTGCTCCTAAAACGACTAAAAAGTTACTAGCTTTTAAAGAGGATGCGCTATCAAAATCAATGATAATTTCCGGTGTAGCCGAGCATATGTTCTATTTGACCAAACGCATAAACTCAGAGAATGCGGTAACGGAGCGATTAACGGAGCAATTGTTGCAAATGCTGGATATCAATGGTGAAGTTGAAAAATTTATAGCTGAGGTAGATCATCGTTCGGTAACTGCGGCAGAATTGGAAACCACAGTTATTGATACTAAGAAATACGAAAAGCAATTGGCAAGTCAGCATGTGAATCCGTACTTATGGTTTATACTTCTAGTATTGTTATTGGTAGAACGCTTTGTAGCATATAAACGCAAACAGTGATGGAGCAGGGTAAGTTGCATTTAGTCAAATTTCAAAAGCGATGGCAGTTATTGTCATACGCCGAGGCTGTTCTGTATGCCTTGGGCATTGCCGTGCTATGCTATTTTATTACTGAAACTGTATGGTTTGGCTTGGCATTATTTATTATTAGCTTATTATTTTTTGTCTTCATAAAAAAGCCTTGGAAGCATAATTTGAACGCTACCAGTTCATATATAGATGCTCACGTTTCAGAAGCATCCTTTAGTACGGGACTGCTGTTACAAACAGAGGACAATTTATCCAATTTAGCCAAGCTACAGCGCTATAAAGTATCGGAAGTATTGACACAAAAATTAGGTGCTATAACTCCGCCGAACGCTTTAAAACAAGCTTTTTTAGTGATGTTCGGCTGTATAGCTCTTGGTTTTATATTTCATAAGTTAAGTGTTTTTAATGGCGTTAATGAGGTATTGAACAATCCGAAAAATACCGGGCAAATTCAATTTGTGGCAACGGATAGTATACAAGTTAAAAGCAGTATACCGGCAATTGAAAAGCAGGAAATACGGGTTATTTATCCATCGTACACAAGATTGGGGAGTAAGACTACAGCAGACCCAAATATAAAGGCTGTTGCCGGAGCTAAAATTCAATGGAGGTTACAATTTGATGCCACAGTTGTAGCACCGGTATTAGATGTGATGGGCGAGTTAAAGCCCATGCAAAAATCAGAAACAGGTTATCAAGTGCAATTGCCTTTAACAGCATCAGGTTTTTATAGTTTCAAATTTCAAAATGAAGAAGGAACAGAGTTTACATCCGATTTATTTTCTTTGGAGGCTGTAGCGGATAATCCGCCAGAAATAGAGATTTTAGGATTGGAGCAATACACCTATTTTGATTTTTCCGATAAAAAATTGGTAGAACTGCAAAGTACCATTACAGATGATTTTGGAATTGATGAAAGCTATATTATTGCAACGGTAAGTAAAGGAACGGGAGAGTCTGTAAAGTTTAGGGAAGAAAAATTGAATTTTAAGGAAGCCATTTCAAAAGGAACCAAATCTATACGAGCCACCAAAACACTAGATCTGAATGCCTTGAAAATGGAAGGCGGCGATGAGCTTTATTTTTATATAGAAGCCTTTGATGAAAAACAGCCGAAACGTAATGTGGTACGTAGCGAAACGTATTTTGCAGTAATCAAAGATACTGTGGGAGAGCAATTTGGTGTAGAAGGAACTTTAGGCGTAGACCAAATGCCCGATTATTTTAGAAGTCAGCGACAATTGATTATTGACACTGAGAAATTAATAAAGGATAAACCCAGCATTTCAATTCAAGAATTTAAATCGAGAAGTAATGAATTGGGGTTTGACCAAAAAGCGCTGCGTTTAAAGTACGGACAGTTTATGGGCGATGAATCTGAGATGGAAGAAGCACCTGCCGTGATCGAAAGTCATGAAGAAGGTGAAGACCATGATCATGCTGAAGATCAAGAAAATATACTAAAAGAATTTATGCATGACCATGATGGTGATAACGAGCATAACTTGGTAGAACAGCATGGGCACGAACATGAAGAAACAAGCGAAGAACCAGAAGACCCTTTACATGATTACCTTCATAATCATGATGATCCAGAAGAATCTACCTTGTTTGAAGAATCGTTAAAAACCAAATTAAGAAAGGCGTTAAGTATCATGTGGGATGCCGAATTACATTTGCGATTGTATGAACCGGAGAAGTCATTACCGTTTCAATACGAGGCTTTAAAATATATTCAAGAAATTAAAAACAGTGCCCGTATTTATGTGCATCGCATAGGTTTTGATCCACCACCGATTAAGGAAGATAGCCGACTTACCGGTAAAATAAAGGACATTAAAAATTATAGTAAGAACGAAACTACTAGTGCAGATCTACCTTTTGAAGCCATTGAAAACGCAGTTAGCCGTTTGGAACAGTTGGTGCAAGGCGAACAGGAGTTTAAAGAGGATGATACTATACTCTTTACCGCTGCAGGCAATGAGCTGGCACAATTGGCAATAGACAACCCTGGTAAATATTTGCAGGTCTTGCAAGGCTTAAAAAGTATAGAGAACAACACAGGAAGAACCCTTGAAAATTACCGATTAGTTCAAAAAGGATTGTTACTGGCTTTGCCAAGTACCCCGCAGGTGCCCGGATCTGAAAAAGTGTACAGAGACGAAATCAATTCACTATTTCTAAAACAATTGGAAGTGTATGATTGATGGAATTTCGTTTGTACAGAAAGAATTGCTACTACCTATTATTTCAGGTGGTATATTGTTATTTGCTGCATTTATTTTTAAGGAATGGCAAACTCGAAACAAGGGCAGGTTTACTTTAAATGCTATAGTTGCATTTATAACGCTGTTCGCCTTAATTTTAATTATTTTAGAACCTAGCAAAGAAGTAGAAGTACAGCACAAGCAAGGACTACTTTTAACAGAGGGCTACCAAACGGCACAACAAGATAGTTTAGAGGCTATTTATGAGGGGATTCAAGTATTAGAATATAATCACAAGCAATCGGTTCGTAGGGCTTTAGATTCGCTCACAAGTCTGCTTGTTATTGGCGATGGAGTAGCACCCTATGATTTTTATAAGTTCGATAGTATTCCAACAAGTTATTTAGCTAACGAAATTACGCCAGGAATTACCAAGGTAAAGTTTAATGACCATCTTGTTTTAGGGGATGATTTAAAGCTAAACGGAACTTATGCTAAACCGAAGCCAGGTTCCATTTTAGTATTGCAAGATTCGCGAGGTAATGGTTTGGATTCTATACTTTTAAAAGACAAGAGTTCGCAAAATTTCTCTTTAAAAACAGTACCAAAAGTAAGTGGTGATTTTATTTTTCGATTATCCGAAAAAGATAGTGTGGGCAAGGTGTTAGCGTCGAATCCGCTCCCAATTACAATTCGTAAAAAAGAACCTATTCGTGTGTTGATCGTAAACACTTTTCCAACATTTGAAACAAAATACCTCAAGAATTTTTTAGCGGATCAGGGGTATGAAGTTACGGTTCGTAGTCAGTTGACAAAAGGCAAGTATAAGTTCGAGTATTTTAATACCAAAGCATCGCCAATTTATCAATTTACCGAGGGAAGCTTAAGTAAGTTCAATGTGGTTATTACAGATACCGAAACCTATTTCAATTTCGGAAAAACGGTAAAAAATCGCTTTGAACATAGGATACGTGAAAACGGATTAGGCTTGTTTATTCAACCAACCGAACTGCTGTTTAAACTTGGTATAGCAATGCCTTATTTTAGTTTTAAAAGCGATGGCGTAAATGAGGTGCAATTGCCCAATAGTACCGTTAACATAGAAAAATATCCATTTACATTTAATGAAACATTCGCTGTGAATGCTATAGATTCAAATGAACTTGGAAAATTATCGTATTACAAGCAATTGGGCTTGGGTAGAGTTGCAACCACAACACTGTTAAATAGTTATCAATTATTGTTGCAGGGAAAGGATCAAGCCTATAAAAGCATTTGGACTCAAATTTTAGATAAAATCGTACAACGAAAAGAACAGGCGGTAGCATGGCAATCGCAAACGGAATTGCCAAAAGTGGGCGAGCCTTTCTCTTTTGTATTACGTGCCGGTTTGGAAGATTTTCAGATAATAAATACTGAAGAAAAACGTATTCCATTGCTACAAGATGCAAGCGTATCTTTTAAATATTCGGGTACTACATATCCGAAGAAAGCAGGGTGGAATACTTTGGAAGTAGTAGGCGACAGTACCACTCAATTTTCCTATTACGTTTATGATGCCGATGATTGGAAATCTTTAAGTGCATCTCATAAAAGAGAAGCGAATACAAAACAGTTTGGCAATGCAATAAAAGAAAATAGGACAGTTATGGTGAACCGTCCTATATCGCTACTATTTTTTTATATCCTTTTTTTACTGGGGATTGGATGGTTGTGGTTATCACCAAAATTATCCGCCTAAAGTTAAATTAGTTTTAATGCGGTAGTTTGTCCTTTAGCAAACCGTAAACGAAAGTACCTAGAATAGCACTTGCAATTACGATTAAGATAGAAGAGTAACCAGCACCTACCAAAACATACATAGGACCAGGACAAGCACCTGCCAACGCCCATCCTAAACCGAATATGATACCACCGATCAAATAATTGGTCACACCTTTTCTTTTGGGATGCAAGTTCATTTCTTTTCCTCCAATGGCTTTGATGTTATTTCTTTTTATAATCTGAACGCCAACTACCCCTAGAACAAGTGCAGAGCCAATAATGCCATACATATGGAAAGAGCCAAACTGAAACATTTCATAAATACGAAACCACGAAGCAGCTTCAGATTTATACATGATGATGCCGAAAAATATACCTATGGTCAAATAACTTAAATACTTCATGTTAACTAAAAATTAGTGGGAATAAAAGGTGAATCATAACCAAGCCGCCAATAAAGAAACCAATCACGGCAATTAAAGAAGGCAACTGTAAATTACTTAGTCCGGATATAGCGTGACCACTGGTACAACCACCCGCATAACGCGCACCAAAACCAACCATGAATCCGCCTAAAATTAGCACGGCAAGTACAAATGGATCAGTTAAGTTTTCAGAGGCAAAAAGCTCCGTAGGTAAATAAGCTTCACCCGCGCTTTCAATTCCGTAATCCGTTGAAAGTTGTTGTGCAACTTCAGGATTTATTTTTACCGTATTGTTGGACATAAATTGAGAAGCGATAAATCCGCCAATAACAGCACCAAGAACAACAATTAGATTCCATCGTTGCGCTTTCCAATCGAACTTAAAGAAATCGGAATATTTTGCCGCTCCACCAATTGAACACATGGTTCTAAGGTTAGAAGACATGCCAAATTGTTTGCCTATGTACAGCAGTACAAACATGGTTAAGGCAATTAAAGGTCCGGCCACATACCATGGCCAAGGATCGTAAATCAAATTCATAGTCATATTTTGAAACGCAAAGAAATAGAATTTAAAACACTTGCTTGGTAACCAATGTTACACAAGTTAGCGCTCTAAGAGTTTGATCAATTTAAAAGATTTGAGTAAATGGAAAAGCCCCGGAATAATTAAGACACCGCCTACAAGTAAAGAAATGCCCAAAACGTTCATAACACTATCAGGAACAGGTTGATCATAAATGCTGATGCTACCTGTGGTAGTGAAAAGTATTTTTGGAAAATGAGTAATAGTAGCCGCAAATAGAATAAAGAATATTTGAATGCCTGCCAATGCCCTAGAAATGATTCTTCTACCGGATTTAATACTTTTCCATAGCGGAAACAATAAAATGCCGGAAACTATAATGGCAGAGATAGACCAGATGTTACTAATGAAATCTACAACAAAAGCGATACCTGACAAATACCCATATGCCAATGTTATAAAACCCAAAGAAACTACTACTATAGTTGCTATAGAGGCTTTTCTCATGTACATGGATTTACTGGTGTCATCTACCTCGCCAATTAGAAATACCGATGCCAAGAAAGCACAAAGGGCTGCATAAAAGAATCCCGTTAAAATGGAAAAAATATTGAACCAAGAGTGTACATAAACTTCCAAAAAACTATGGTTTTCCATTTGTGATGGATTAATAATGTCTCCACTGACCACGCCGCCCATGGTAAGGCCTAAGAATATTGGGGTAACTAGACTAGAGGTTTTAAACATCCAATCATATAAAATTTGAGAACTGTCTTTATAGGCATCATAATATCGAAATACAAAGGCAACACCTCTAAGGGTTATACCCAATAACACCAGGGTCAATGGAATATGTAGTGCGAGCACTAAAATGTTGTAGTAATGGGGGAAGGCAATCCATAGAATCACGATTAAAATAATAATCCAAATATGGTTGGCCTCCCAAACCGGACCCATTACTTGGTAGACGGTCTTCTTATTGATAGCTTGGTTTTCTTTAGAGGAGAACAACTCAATGATTCCCGCGCCAAAATCTGCTCCTGCCAGTAAAACGTAGAGCAATAAAGAAATGGCAAGAAAGGCTAGTACAACGTAGATCATGCTTCATTGGTTTTAACACTGTTCAAGAATTTAATTTGCCTTGCCATTAACCATGTTACCGCAATGGTCAATATGGTATATACAGCTATATAAGTGTACAAACTAAATACAATACCTGGCATTGGGGTAACGGCATCTTTGGTTTTCATAATGTTGTGTATGATCCAAGGTTGCCTACCAACTTCGGTAACGATCCAACCAGCTTCAAGGGCAACAAAGCCCAATGGAGCTAAAAGAGCAAACAACAACCAGAATTTTGGCATATTGAACCAAGATTTCTTTTTGTACTTGGCTACAAAAAATAGCATTCCCGCTATCATTAAAAGTGTGCCTAGTCCCACCATGGTCTGAAAAGCGTAATGGACCATGGCAACATTAGGTTGCTCATCTTTAGGGAAATCATTTAATCCTTTTACTTCGGCATTAAAATCACCAAAAGCAAGAAAGGATAGGGCATTGGGAATTTCCAGCTTGTACTTGACCTCTTGAGTTTCGTTATTCACAATTCCGCCAATATAGAGCGGAGCTCCTTTTTTGGTTTCGTAATGCGCTTCCATAGCAGCCAACTTAACGGGCTGCCTTTCTGCAATATCCTTGGCAGAAAGATCTCCGCTTAAGGGCTGTAGAATAGCAGCTATGGCGGCAAATGTTATGGCTATTTTAAATGCTTTCTTATGAAGCTCAACATTACGTTTTTTATAAACTTGGTAAGCATGAATACCTGCTACGGCAAAGCCTGTAGCCGTGAAAGCGGCTAAGGTCATATGCAAAGCTTGGGTAAACCATGCAGGATTAAATAGTGCTTTTACCGGATTTATATTTAAGAATTCGCCATTAATGTAATCAAAACCGGAAGGTGCATTCATCCAACCATTGGCGGAAACTACTAAAATACCGGACATTACTCCAGATATACCTACGATGATACCGGTGAACCAGTGAAAAGTTTCAGGAATTTTTTTCCATCCGTAAAGGTAAAATCCTAAAGCAACGGCCTCCACAAAAAATGCTGCACCCTCTAATGAAAATGGCATGCCAATAATAGGACCTGCATGTTTCATGAATTCAGGCCACAAGAGACCTAGTTCAAAGGAAAGTGCAGTACCGGATACGGCACCTGTAACAAAGAAAATGGCAACACCTTTTTGCCATGATTTTGTGAGTGTAAGGTAAATGGGATTGCGTGTATTCAACCATTTTTTGTGGGATACCACCATAAAAAATGGCATAACCATACCAATGCAGGCGAACACAATATGGAAAATAAGGGTAAACGCCATTTGTAGTCTTGCAGCATCTATATTTTCCATAATCCACCTGTTTTAAATATGGATATAAAGATACGAAACGGTGTGTTTTTCTTACGTTACAAAGGTTACCTAAATCAAAAGAAAAGTGTTAAAAATCCATATGATTCGCTGGTTATGGCATTAAGATATAACCATCTAATTGATAATTGGCCAGCACCATCATTGCAGAAAGACCAAGTTGTGTATTTGGGTTAAGATCTTCGGCTCCAATACCTCTAGAAGCTGTTGCTTGAGCGCAAACATAGAATTGTACTCCGTAGTCCTTTAAAAGCTGTATAACCTCTGCATTAGGGTTTTCTTTCTCATATTTCGCTTTATATTTTTCGTCGTTCAAAGCCGTGAATGTTGCACCACCATGTATGGCAGCAACAATATTTATATTGTCAGCGGAAACACCGCCCGAGCCTAACATGTTTATTAAACGGGCAATTTTAAAATAACCAATATTGGTACCATGCATTTCACGGTCATCCTTAAGGTCAAAAACGATGTTATATTTTTTAGAAGCATCGGGTTGAACTGCTACGTCCTTGAATTCTTTAATTTTTCCGTAACCGTTTATGATCGGGGTCGTCCATTCCTGAGCGGTAGTAAGTTGTATTGCCATAATTGTTATTAATAAAAGAAGCGCTTTTTTCATGTGTTTCGGTATTTATAATGATTGTAAACTGGTTTGAATCTAGAAGTACTAATTTCTACATTTTTGTATAGTAATGAAAGTAAGTTAATGTATTTAACGCAAGTGTAACTAGGGTTACTGTCATAATGGTGCAATAATTATAGATTCGTTATTTAAATTAGCGTTAGATTACATTTATATGGGTGATTTACGAATTTTGGCGAAACAACTTTTTAGGTTGTTTACAATTGTGTTTGTATTAATAGGTCTAATTTTTATTTGGCTTTTTACCTATGAACCCAATACTTCCGCTGGAGTTTCAAATGAAGGTGGAAAGGAAGAAGAAGTTGTTTGGCAACCTAAAAATCCCATTTCTGAAATAGAAAACATGCCTTTTGAAGTCAAAAAGGGATATTACCTAATATCGGAGACTTCAAGGTTTATGGGTCCTGGGGCAGCAAAAACCGAAGATAGGTATAGCGGTAACAACTTGGCATGTTCCAATTGCCACTTACAAAAAGGAGCCCAGGCAGGTTCAGGTTCTTGGGTGGGAATTTTAGAACGTTTTCCCCAATTTGGTGGTAGGGGCAATAAAATTGGAACTATAGAAGACCGTATTAATGGTTGTATGGAACGCAGTATGAACGGTAGAATGCTTCCGCCGGATTCAGATAAACTTGTGGCCATTGTTGCCTATATGAATTGGTTGAGCGAAGGCTTACCTGAAGATAGAAAGGCCGAGTTTAAAGGGTATCCAAAAATTAAGATTCCAAATGAAAAGGTAGATTTAGCAAAAGGTAAGCAAGTGTATACCAAAGAGTGTGTTATTTGCCATGGTGAAAATGGAGCAGGGGTTTTAAGTCTAGAGGATAACAATAGTTATACGTACCCACCATTGTGGGGAGAAGATAGTTTTAATGATGGAGCGGGTATGCACAGGGTAATTACGTCGGCGGAATTTATAAAGAGTAACATGCCCTATGTACAAGCCACTTGGGATAATCCTAAGCTAACCGATGAAGAAGCATACCATGTGGCGGGCTATATTAACAGCTTTAGCAGACCACATAAACTAAATACCGAAAACGATTATCCCGATAAAAAGCTAAAACCGGTATCTACACCCTACGGTCCTTGGGTAGATGATTTTACGCCCGAGCAGCATAAATATGGACCGTTTCCACCTATAATGGACTTCTACAAGGAGAAATACGGAATTACTAAAACAAAGTAGCCCCATGCGATTTGTATATCTGTTCATTATTTGTTTGCCTATATTTTCTATTGCTCAGGATTCTGTAGCAGTAAAGAAAATAGGAACCCTTTCAGGGCAATGGCGTACGTATTATATGATGACATCAAATAAGGGAGAGTTAAAAGACTTTAATGCTTTGGCAACCGGAGGTAAACTAAAGTATCAGTATAATTTATTGGAAAATTTAGAAATAGGCGCGGCATTGTATAATTCTACGAATTTAGGGTTACAAGATTTAACCATACCAGATCCCGCTACTGGCAGAATCAGTAGGTACGAAGAAGGGTTGTTCGATAGATTAGATTTGAATAACGATGCTGTTTTCTTACTAGGGGAATTATATGGGAAATATACATGGAACCATCATTCATTTGCATTGGGGCGAATGAAAATCAATACTCCTTTGATCAACCCCGAAGATGGCAGAATGATACCTACTTTGGCACAAGGTTTTTGGTATCGGTTTTATGCGGAAAAGGCAAAGTTTCAATTGGGCGTTTTAAATAAAATAGCACCGCGGTCAACCGGAGAGTTTTTTGATATAGGGGAAAGTATTGGTACCTATCCCGTAGGTAGAAATATTTATGGTAATACATCGGGGTATGGTGGTAATACTGAATCTGACTATGTATTAATGGCAAATGCTGAATTTAAGCTGTCAAAAGAATTTAGTGTAAATGTTTGGAACCAATATGTGGATAACGTCTTTAATGCTGTCTATATAAAACCTAAATTTAAAGTATCTAAAACTATTAGTTTAGAAGGGGAGTGGCTGCATCAAAATAAGGTAGGTGATGGTGGTAATACTATAGATTCTCTCAGGTATTACAATCAAAATTCATCGGACATATTAGGGTTAAAAATTGGGTATAAAAGTAAAGTAGGTTTACTATCATTAGGTTACGATAGAATATTGCCGGACGGTCAATTTTTATCACCTAGAGAGTGGGGTAGGGAAGACTTGCTCAGTTTTCAGAAAAGAGAACGTAGCGAAGGCTCAGCTGATAATCATGCACTAGTGTTCAACTATGTAAATACTTCTAATGTAATTGATGAAGAATTAAATCTAAAAACTATTTTAAGCATAGGAAAACATTGGAAGGGTAGCGTAACCGATGCTACTTTGAACAAATACGCATTACCAGATTACACCCATATTAATTTAGATGTTTTCTTTACGATTAAAAAGTTAAAACATTTACAACCAGAACTATTGATTACTTCTAAAATTGCAAATGGGAATATTCCGAACAACCCTAACCTATATTTCAATAAGGTTGATATGTTTCATTTAGATATAATTTTCAATTACAATTTTTAAACTATTCAACGGTATGGTAGTTAATGGTAAATATAATTAGCCCTACTTTCTCATTTTACAAGTATTTATCCCTAACAATGAATATAGCGGGCAAAAGCTTATAAAAGTAGTTAAGATTAAAACACCGGCCACTGCTGCCATTATATAGCCTAAAGTACCGGTAACAGTATCAGTATAGAACGTAGTCAACAATGCTACTGCGATAAAAAGTCTGATGAAACGGTCTGTGCTTCCCATATTTTTTTTCATAATATTAGTTTTAATGGTTTTTGATGTATTGTTATATGTAATGTTGTCCTAAGTTTTTAGACCTATATCAAAGGCAATGGTTATTCTAAATAACTACTAGCCAAAGTAGTATTAATTGAGCACCTTTGGTATGATATTCGTCATGTTCAAAATTGACCAAAAACAAGGAATTGTATTGTAACTTTGGTTACAGCACCATTAATATGAATAAGGTATTTTTGCAAAAAGTTAGAGGACAATGGAAGCATATGTAGAGGCCTTTTTAAATGCGATTACCGGAACGTTAAGTTGGACATGGAAATCTATCATTTTCAACGTTCCATGGTATCTAAACTATTTTTGGGGATTGATTTTGATTTCACTTATCGTCTGGATATTGGAAATTGTTTTTCCATGGAGAAAAAATCAAGGTGTTTTTAGAAAGGATTTTTGGTTAGATGGCTTTTATATGTTTTTCAACTTCTTTTTGTTTGCCATTGCCATAAGTGGAATTTACAAGATACTGGGGGTTTTCTTTGAAGATATAGGTATTAAAGCCAATAGTTTAGCACTTATAGATATCTCTAATTGGCCTATGTGGGGGCAATTATTACTGTTTTTTATCGTATTGGATTTTGTACAATGGTTTACCCATGTTTTGCTTCATAAATATGCATTTCTATGGAATTTTCACCAAGTGCACCATAGTGTAAAGGAAATGGGCTTTGCGGCTCATTTGCGCTATCATTGGATGGAGAATATATTCTATAAACCTTTAAAAACATTTGGGGTTATGATTCTTGGCGGTTTTGAACCGGAACAAGCTTATATTGTTCATTTTGCCGCTATAGCCATAGGTCATTTTAATCACTCTAATATTAAGATTACTTGGGGACCTTTAAAATATGTTTTAAACAATCCGGTAATGCATTTATACCATCATGCTTATGAACTTCCTCCAGGAACATATGGTGTAAATTTTGGAATTAGTTTAAGCCTTTGGGATTATATATTTAAAACCAATTACATACCCGAAGATAGTGGGAATGTAAGACTAGGTTATCCGGGAGATGACGATTTGCCCAAGAGCTTTTTTGGGCAACTGGTACACGGTTTTGCACCCAAAAAGAAAAGTCGGCCTACTAAGACCGACTAACTTTTTACTCAAATTATAATGTAGTCGGGCAAACAAATTCCGTTACGGGAACACCAGCTTCTTTTATTGCCGCAAATCCACCTTTGACATCAATGAAGTTATGTATACCTCTACTTTTTAAGATAGACGATGCTATCATACTTCTATAGCCACCTGCACAATGTAGGTAGAACAATTTATTGTCTGGAAACTTAGCTAAATGGTCATTAATGTAATCTAGCGGCGTATTAACAGCATCTATGATGTGTTCAGATAAAAATTCAGATTCTTTTCTTACATCAAAAACTGGAGGTTTCTCGGTCTCAATTGCTTTTTTAAGTCCGTCTGCATTAACCTGACTTACGGTGTCATACTCCATTGATGCATTTTTCCAAGCATCAAAACCTCCATCTAGGTATCCTAAGGTACCATCAAAGCCAACTCTAGATAATCTGGTGACCGCTTCTTTTTCCATACCTATAGGAGCAACTAATAAAATGGGTTGTTCTACATCGGCAATCAGGGCGCCCACCCAAGGTGCAAAACTTCCGTTCAATCCAATGAATATGGATCGTGGAACATGTCCTTTGGCAAAATCATCTTGATGGCGTACATCTAAAACAATGGCACCGGTTTCATTTGCTGCCGCCTCAAAAGCAGCTGGTGATAAAGCTCTTGTACCACGTTCCAAAACTTTTTTAACGTCCTCATAACCTTCTTTGTTCATTTTAACGTTCAATGGAAAATATTGCGGTGGAGGTAACAATCCGTCGATTACCTCATCAATAAACTCTTCTTTGGTCATATCCGCGCGCAAAGCATAGTTCATCTTTTTCTGGTTGCCTAGCGTGTCTACCGTTTCTTTCATCATGTTTTTTCCGCACGCAGAACCGGCTCCATGGGCAGGATATACAATTACGTCATCTGCCAGTGGCATTATTTTTTCTCTTAAACTGTCATACAAAAAACCTGCAAGATCACGCTCTGTAATTTCTCCCATTTTCTGTGCTAAATCTGGTCTGCCTACATCACCCAAAAACAAGGTGTCACCACTAAAAATGGCATGGTCTTTACCTTGTTCATCTTTTAGTAAATATGTTGTACTTTCCATTGTATGCCCAGGTGTGTGTAGTGCAATAATGGTAACATTGCCTAATGTGAACGATTCATTATCCTTAGCTATATAGGCATCAAACGACGGATTGGCCTGCGGACCATATATAATTTTTGCGCCGGTTTCTTTAGCTAACGTTACATGACCACTCACAAAATCTGCATGAAAATGCGTCTCAAAAATATATTTGATCTTGGCATTATTGGAATTTGCCTTTTTAATGTAAGGTTGTACCTCCCGTAACGGGTCAATTATAGCCACTTCACCATTACTTTCAATGTAATAGGCGCCTTGTGCGAGACAGCCTGTATATATTTGTTCTACTTTCATTGTACTATATATTTTGATTAATACCACAAAATTATCTTATGTAATGCAGGTGTACAGTGACATTGGTCACATAAGAAAAATTTTACCTAAAGAATTCCATGTAGAATATAAAAGCGGCCATTATTAATATGAAATAGCCAAAACCTTTCTTTAGTTTGTTACCGTCAATGAAATTGCTGAGGTAACTACCTATGAAAATGCCTATCAATGAAAGAAAGGTGAAAAGCGCTAAAAATTGCCAATCGATAGGCATAGTCATTGCATCACCTAATAAGAAACCCAACAAAGATTTTATAGCGATGATGATCAAAGAAGTGCCAACGGCAACCTTCATTTCAACGTTTGCTAAAATGACCAATGCCGGTATAATTAAAAATCCGCCTCCTGCGCCAATAAGTCCCGTAATACTGCCCACCAATAGACCTTCCAACAAAATTAGAGGGTAGTTATAGGTAACCGTTCCGGTATTCTCAATACAATTTTCTTTTTTTAGCATTGAGTAAGCTGCTGGGATCATTAAAATAGCAAATAGCCCAAACATGGCCATTCTACGTGTAAATTGAAAACTATCTATTTCGAATAAAATGTTAGGTAATGCCGGTACAACATAATGTCTTACCAAGGTTACACCTATAATGGCCGGAATACCAAAAACGATAGCGGTACGCCAATCTACGTAACCTTTTAAATGTTGTTTATAACCACCTACCAGTGCGCTTGCACCAACTATAAAGAGAGAATACGCAGTTGCAGCTTTTTCATTAATTGAAAAAAGATAGGCTAAAACGGGCACGGCAAGAATGGAGCCTCCCCCGCCAATAAGACCTAAAGATATACCAATAATTAGGGCGCTGATGTATCCTAGAATATGCAATACTTCCATGTAATTTATTTAGTAGCACAAAAGTAGAGCGGTGTGGAAACCTGTGCAGTAACAAAGGTTACAGAGGTATTATAAATCTAAAATTTTTAAATAGTTACGGTGTAGTTTTATTTTTCCCATTTCTTCCAACTTTTTTAAAAGTCTAGAAATTACGACCCTTGAACTATGTAGGTCATATGCAATTTCTTGATGGGTACTATGAATAATATCATCTTTTGTTACTCTGGCTTTTTCCTTTAAATAACCAATTAAACGTTCGTCCATTTTTTGGAACGCAATATTATCCAAGGTATTTAAAAGCTCATTTAATCTCTCATGGTAACTATTGAATACAAAATTTCGCCAAGACTTATATTTGGTAGTCCATTCTTCCATTTTTTGAATAGGCACCACGATCAGTTTGGTATCCGTTTCGGCTATGGCCCTAATTTCACTTTTATTATCTCCCATGCAGCAAGCCATGGTCATGGAACAGGTATCACCTTTTTCCAGATAGTATAGCAGTAGTTCATCGCCATCTTCATCTTCTCTTAAAATCTTAATAACACCAGAAATTAGTAAAGGCATACCCCTTACAAAGTCGCCGATCTCCATGAGTTTGAAACCTTCCGGCACTTCTTTGAACGTACCTACTTGAACTATTTCATTAATAAGCTCATTTTCGAATGTTTTACCATATGCTGCGGTCAAGTCTTGGATCATGTTCGTGTTAATTGATATTCTTAGCTATTTTCTTATCATAGGTAAAAAACATGTTTGCCCATATGGATTTTGAAACCGCCGCGATCCATGGCATTGTCAGTACTAGGACAACCACAATACTTATGAATAGGCTTACCAATGAAAGTTGTAAATTAAAAATCAAGGACAAAACATATGTTGCAACGGCAACGGCAATACCAACGGCATACGAAACATACATAGATCCGGTATAGAAACTGGGTTCTATGCTGTATTTTAACTTACACTTAGGGCAATGGTCTTTTACCTTGTTGAAATTACTTAATTTATAGGGATTAGCTTCAAAGAATTCCCCTTTATGGCATCTAGGGCATTTTAAAAAGAGGATACTGTACAATTTAGAGCCTTTTAAAAACATAGAAGTACTTTATATATCAAAACTATGATAACTGAATATGCTATACGGTAACATTGGTTACATAGCATGTTTTAAACTGTTTTAATGTTCATGAAAAGTTAGGGGTATTACTTTTCTATTGAACTGATATAAATCATATTTTTTGGTTTTTATGACGTGTATGTTTGTTATTAAATAAGATAAATATGTGCTCGCTTGTTCAAAAGTATAATATACCAGGACCCAGATATACAAGTTACCCTACCGTACCTTTTTGGGATGTAAATACCTTCTCAGGTAAGAAATGGGAAGAAACGGTGAAAAAAAGTTTTCATGCCAGTAATTCTTTGACCGGTATCAGTCTCTATATTCATTTACCGTTTTGCGAAAACATGTGCACGTTCTGCGGATGTCATAAGCGAATTACCAAAAGGCATGATGTAGAATTACCTTATATAAAATCGATCTTAAAAGAATGGAGTTTGTATAGGGCAATGTTCGATGAAAAACCAGTTATAAAAGAATTGCATTTGGGTGGTGGTACACCTACTTTTTTTAGTCCAGAACATTTAGTGTTTTTAATTGAGGGTATTTTAAGACACGCCGATAAAGCCTCTGATGCCGAATTTAGTTTTGAGGGGCACCCTAACAACACCACTAAAGAACATTTACAGGCATTATATGATGTAGGATTTAGAAGAGTAAGTTTTGGAGTACAGGATTACAATGAAACGGTTCAAAAAGCAATACACAGAATTCAACCTTTTGATAATGTAAAAAATGTTACTGAATGGGCTAGGGAAATAGGATATACATCAATAAGTCATGATATCATTTTTGGGTTACCGCATCAAAAACTTGAACATGTGATAAATACTATTGAAAAGACCAAGGAGCTTAAACCGGACCGTATTGCTTTTTATAGTTATGCACATGTTCCCTGGTTGGCAGGTAATGGGCAAAGAGGCTATAATGAAGAAGATTTACCGACTGGTGATGAAAAGCGAAAACAATATGAACTTGGCAAAGAACTCTTGTTAAAATTTGGCTATCACGAAATTGGAATGGACCATTTTGCGCTTGAGACCGATAGTTTATATCAAGCGATGGAGAAGGGAAGTCTACATAGAAATTTTATGGGCTATACAAGTTTTAATACCCATTTAATGGTAGGCTTAGGAGCTTCTAGTATAAGTGATAGCTGGTTTGGTTTTGCACAGAACGTGAAAAATGTAGAGGAATATCAAAATCTGGTGGAAAATGATATTATACCGTTATATAGAGGACATATTTTAACGGATGAAGATCAAATAATTAGAAGGCATATCTTAAATTTAATGTGCCAGTTTAAAACAACTTGGACAGCCTTTAAACTATATCTACCGCAAATGGATGACATTCTAGATCGACTTAAAGAATTGGAGGAAGATGGAATTGTAACCGTTAAGGAAAATAGTTTAACCATAACAGAGAAGGGTAGACCATTTGTGCGAAATGTGTGTATGGCATTTGATTTGCCTTTACAAAAGAAAAAGCCAAATACTCGGTTGTTTTCAATGACCGTTTAAATATATCGCCGTCAGTTTAATTACTAAATACAAAATCATGAAAAAAATTATAGTACTTACAGATTTTTCAGAACCTTCGGAAAACGCCTTAAAAGCTGCTGCGGATCTGGCTAAAAAGCATGATGTGGAACTTTTTGTGGTGCATATGTTAGAGCTTAACCAAGCCATATTGACCTCACCGGATGGTATGTATATAGAACAGACCGTCTTTTTAGTAAAACTGGCAGAGAAAAACTTGGAAGAGTTTCTACAAAAACCATATTTAGACGGTATAAAAGTGACACCGGTCATTAAACATTATAAAGTTTACAGTGAGTTAGACGCTATTGCAGAAGAACACAATGCAGATTTAATAGTAATGGGCTCTAATGGTTCTAGCGGATTTGAAGAAATATTCATTGGTTCAAATGCCGAAAAGGTAGTTAGAAATGCTACTGTTCCGGTATTGGTCATAAAAGGTGAAGTAAATGGCCTAAGCATTGATAGATTTGTATTTGCCTGTGATTTCAATGACGATAACTTACCGGCTTTTCAAAAAGCCAGAGAGTTTGCAGACATGATCAATGCTAAAATGGAAGTAGTGTTCATAAATACGCCTAATGATGCCTTTATGAGCAATAGGGATGCATATCAAAAAATAAATAAGTTTCTTACGAAAGCGAATGCCGCCGTTCAGGTTGAAATCTACAATGACTATAGTGTAGAGCAAGGAATCTTAAATTATGGTAATACCATTTTAGCAGATGCCATTGCAATGCCTACCCATGGTAGAAAAGGAATTTCACATCTGTTTAATGGCAGTATAGGGGAAGATGTTGTCAACCATGCAAGAATACCCGTGATTACCTTTAAAATATAGCAGCTAACCAAAGCCTATAAGCAAAATCAACCCCAAGGAAATTTATCTCCTTGGGGTTGATTATTTATATACGATAGATGATGGTTTAGTTTCCTAAGTGCTCATTGTAAAATTTCCAAGCTTGCTGTGCAACATCTCTCCCTAATTTTAACCCTGCAACATTATCCGCTTGTATATGATAACCGCCCATTACCCTAGATATGCCCGCCATATTTGCAGCCTCGGTAAATGTAGGAAAGGTAATGGTCACGGGTTTTCCATAATGCGCCGTATCTATTTCGGTTAAGCTACCGGGAATTTTTTCCACAGACTCTCCAAAGTAATCGTTACCGGTAAATAAACGTAACACTTCTGCGCAACCACCGCTAATGGTGCTATGACCGGAAGTATAACTTGGAAATGGTGGACAAAGAAAAATATCTGGGGAATAAGGCCTCCATTCCTGTCCGTTCATTTCAATTATTCCTTTACCTGGTCCGCCCCAAGCTTTTATTTTTTTATCCTTATAGTACTCATGTACTAGGGCATAAGGTCTTGCGTAATCATAGAACATTTTTGAATCCCAAGAAGCAATAAAAGCATCCATCGCCGTAATTTCCGTTAAGAAATACATTTTTACATCTTGGTCTAATGTATGATTGTCGCGACGAGAAACGTCTTGTGCAAATTTAAGCCAGTGTCCTGCCTGTTGCACAGATTGGGGACCGTCTCGCATAAATTCCACCAGAGCTTTGTCCTCATCAGAAAGGTTGGCTTGTAAGTCGACCACTTCTTTTACTTCTTCTTTTAATTGCTCTGAACCAACCATTGGTGGTGGTCCCGGTCTAAATTGATCAGCAGATGACATAGTGATTGGTTTAACCTTTTGCCAATATGGTGTAAGGCATCCTGGGGCATATTGACCACCGTTACCATCGGAGAAATATTTTGGTTGCCAACGGTTGATATCGGTACTTTCATCTGCGGTATTTACTGGGCTATAATGGGTATAGTCAAAATAAGCTTCTCCGTTAGAGCCTTCCACTTCACCATATTGGTTGCTGCCATCATTTTTTCTTGCATCTATTACAGCTTTGGCAGATAAATTACCAATACCCTCAGGCGTTGTTGGGTCTGTAGAGGTATTGTCAGGATCTAAACCTAATTGAACCATGAATTCTCTGAACATTTTGGTATCGGAATAGTAGTATTCTTTCATAGCACCAAAAGCAGCGTAGCTTATTGCTATTTCTTTGTTTTTAAGGGTCTGTTCGGTTAAAGGCCTTCTATCAATATTGGTCAAGTAAACAGGAATGGCATTTTCATCATATCTAGACCAGGCATCAAAGATAGAAGTAAAGATCAAACCCAAGTAGCGAGATGTAATGGTAGGCCTGGGTTTAAATTTCTCTGTGTCCGATGCGGTGGCATCCAAAGCCATTTTTCCCCATTTATAGGCTATATTGTCAACACCCTTTGGTTCTTCAGGTTTTTCTTGTGCGAAATTGATGGTAGCGGATATCACGATAAATGCTACCGATAAGAGTAACTTACAATTCATTCTTGTAGTGGTTGGTTGTTTTTTTGGTGTTTTAAATATAATAATGAGTTTTCAACCATTAAAATTTAAGCTGTAAGAACATTCTGCATATAATCAAATAATTGCTGCATTTGAGGTTGTCCTTTCTTTTTACCGCGTCTACCTGCAAAATAGAGAACAAACCACAGCGCAATAAGTACTATCATGATGATGATTTGAATATGATATTCTTTATATAAAGATGCACTGGAATATGCCCATATTGCTACAATGATAAACAGGGTTGCAATGACAAAGTGAACAAACATAAAGAAGGTCCATAGGGTTGGGTTAGGTCCAAAAATGCCATATAATTTACAACTGCCATCATCCTTATCCTCAAATTCTAAGTGTAGTTGTGGCGACCAAAAATGATTTTCCCTTTCATTGAGTTTGATAAAAATATGTTCGCCCAATCTCTTGACAAGAAAAGGAGGTTTGGCGGCATGTTCAAATTTAGATATTATAAATTCCTTAGGTTTGGTCACTTGCATTTGAAACCTTGGGCGAAGCACTATTTCGTTCGGTAGCGGTTTCATAAGATTCAATTTATTTGGTTATCGTCATTAGTTATGACATTCTATAGCACTAGATACCAATTGGGTAACTGGAGCAGGGGATACATAAGGAATACCCAAGCCAAGACCTCTAAGAATAAAAAGCGCACCAATAATAATTACAAATACGGGAATGGCTTTTTGCACTTTTTGTCTAATGCCTCCTTTTAATAAGTTGCTAAAATAAATGGCAGCCGTCATTAGCGGTAAAGTACCAACGCCAAAAAGCATCATATATAAACTGCCCTGCAAAGCATCACCCATGGCAATAGAACCAAAAAGAGCCATATATACTAGACCACATGGTAAAAAACCATTTAGAAAACCAATGGTTAAAAATGTATCGGGCGATTTCTTTTTAAGCTCTTTGCCCAATTGATTTTTAACTTTTGATATGACTTTGTAAATAGGTTTGGACAAGTTGTACTTGTTGAAAGTTTGATACGGAATCAAAACGATCAGGATCATTATAATACCAATAGCAATAGAAAGTTTCTGTTGTATACCAAAGATGGAAAGCCCTTTACCTAATAGTCCAAATACAAGACCTATGATGCCGTAAGCCAATAGACGACCAAAATGATAGATAAATATTTGTCCGAATTTTTTATAATTATTTGTTCTATCTACAGGAAGCATAAAGGCAATGGGTCCACACATACCTACGCAGTGCAAACTTCCCATAAGACCTAGTATAAGGGCAGATAATAACATGGTTTATAAGGTTATACTTTCTTTATGTAAAAATTCTTTACCGGCATATTCCCAGAAAATTTTTATATCCCAACGACCTTCCAACAATTGATTGTCCGGTATGAGCAATTGTGAATTGGATAAACTAATGGGCAAATTAAAATCCAAATTCTTGTTGGAAGGTCTATAAAGGGATACGATACCATTGATATTGGTATCATTAAATCCATCGGGAAAAATAACGAGTAAACCCTCTGGAGATTTTTTGAGTCTTATTTGTGACGACGCTGCACGTGCGTTGGTCTCCGCATCTATTTCTTTTTGATAGCCAAGCTCTGCTTTATAATATTCTTCTGTCACCAGATCATGGTTGGCATCATGACTTGTGGTCATTTTAACCACAAAAAACATAATAAAACTAATGAAAGCTATAATAGCTATTACAATACCGGTACCCCAATTTATTTTCATGATGCTATATTTTTATTGGCACCGCTAAAGGGTATAATACCCCGAAGCTTGCCTCGAATTTAAAAGTTTGTATCTTTTGAATGCCTCATGAACTTGCCCTGAGGTGTTTTACTTATAACTACGTGGTGCTAAAAAACGAGCCGTAGTAGTCTCAATTAACTTATCGTTACTATATACCCCAATTTTAAGGTTGTTCTTATCGCCGCTAAGCGCAGATGCATTAATTTCTATGAACAAAGTACCTTCAGCAAGGGCTTCTGGTTCAACATCAAAATTCTCATGTCTAACCAGTTTAATTTCTCCTTTGGGAGAGATGAGTTCAAAATGAACATTTTCAACCGCCTTTGTGGTTTTGTTCAACAATTTATAGGTGTAAACATTGCTAATGATGTTTCCTTCCTTATGTTCATATAGCTGCCCAGGTAACCTTAGAATATTTGCTTCAAGGTCATTTCTTAAAAACATCATACCAATAAGAACACCTGTTAAAATCACCAAAACAGCGGTATATCCTTTTAAGCGAGGCGTAAATTTGAACTTTTCCTTTTTGGTAATCTCATCTTCACTGGCATAACGTATTAATCCCTTGGGCAGGTTTACCTTTTCCATGATCGTATCGCACTCATCTATACAAGCAGTACAGTTAACACACTCTAGTTGTGTTCCGTTTCTAATATCTATACCAGTTGGGCAAACGTTTACACATTGAAAACAGTCAATACAATCCCCATGGCCCAAAGCTGTTCTATCTTCATTTTTACGCCATTTTTTTCTACCGTTTTCAGCTTCACCACGTTTATGGTCATAGGCAACGACAATAGATTTATTATCTAATAAAACTCCTTGCATACGACCGTATGGACAGGCAATGATACAAACCTGTTCTCTAAACCATGCGAATACAAAATAGAATACCGCGGTGAAAATCAATAATGATACCATGGTACTAATGTGCTGTGCAGGTCCGTCGGTAATGTATTGAATCAAGCGATCACTACCTATTAGGTAAGCAAGAAATACATTGGCTATAATGAACGATATAATAAAAAAGATGAACCATTTTAAAACGCGTTTACGAATTTTCTCGGCATTCCATTCTTGTCGGTCTAATCGCATTTGAGCACCACGATCACCATCTATCCAATATTCAATTCTACGGAAAACCATTTCCATGAATATGGTCTGTGGGCACATCCATCCGCAGAATATGCGTCCAAAAGCAACGGTAAATAGAGCTATGAAAACTACACCAATAATCATGGAGATAACAAAAAGGTGAAAGTCTTGCGGATAAAACGGAAATCCAAAGATGTTGAATCGTCTTTCCAGCACATTGAACATTAAAAATTGGTTGCCGTTTATTTTGATAAAAGGAGACGCGATCAAAAAGGTAAGTAAAACGTAGCTTACATACTTTCTATACTTATACAGTTTGCCACTGGGTTTTTTTGGAAATACCCAAGCCCGTTTTCCATCTTCCTTTATGGTTCCTATAGAATCCCTGAAGTGATCTTGATCTTGTGACATTTTATCTTTTTAACAGCATGTACAAGGCATTTCCCTTGCACTAAAATTTAGTTCATAGTTACCGCAGCCGAGTCGATTGCAACTTCTGGAGCAACAACTTCTTCTGTACTATTTTCAACGGGGGCGTTAGGGTCTTCCCAAATATCACCTTCGGGTGCCTTGGGGTTTGCCGGTGTGGTACCTTGAAAACTTAATACATAACTAGCTACTTGCGCAATTTCAGCAGGTTTCAGGTTTTGTTTCCAAGCGATCATACCCTTACCATCACGACCACCTTCAGATATGGTATTGAACACATTTTTAATGCCACCGCCAAGAATCCAATGGTTGTCGGTTAAATTTGGACCAATACCACCGCCACCATCAGCCATATGACACGCAACACAGTTACTTTCAAAGATGCCTTTACCTGCATTTAGGTCTGCCGCATCGGTCAATAGTTCAACAGTACTGGCATCAACAAGATCTTTAGCGGTTTTTTTGTACGCTTCAATTTCTAATTGGGCGGCAGCCACTTCTTGCTCGTATTCAAGGTCTTGGTCATAATCGTTAAAGACATGAAAGCGAGCCAAGTAAACTACCCCAAAAACAATAGAGGCGTAGAAAAGATATACCCACCAAGGGGGTAAATTGTTATCTAATTCACGAATACCATCATAGTTATGGTCAAGAATAATTTCTTCTTCTGACTCTATTGGCTTGCTGCCCAACATTTTGGCATACATTTTTTTACCCCAGGTCCATTCCCACTTTTTTTCCTTCTCTGCCAAGTATCTTACTTTAGCTTCATCATCTAAAGTATTATAAAGCACATTTTCAATAGCTTGAACAATGAAGGCAATCGCAATTAATAGCAATAAGATAAGTGTCATAAAACCGAACATTAAAGTAGGGTAGGCTATAAAAGCCGGCTTATCGCCACTATCAATATAAATTTCCAAAAGTACGATGACCAAGAAAAAGGCCACGGTTATTCTCAACCACCAAGCTGTAGTATTTTTCATATTTCGTTATTTAGTTGGTTATCTTCTTCTAAAGGCAATTCGCTAACTTCTTTTATGTATGATTTTGATGCGGTTATGACCCACCAGAATAACAATGTGAAGAACACAAAGAAGATCAGTAATGATATCATGGGGTAGGTAGCTACACCATCAATAGTTTCCATGTAACCTTTTACAAATTTGAACATGACTTTTAGTTTTTGTTATCAGATAATAATTCTCCAGTTTCCTTCACTTTTATATCCGTACCCAAACGTTGTAGGTAAGCAATTAGGGAAACAATTTCACGATCTCTCATTTCTATAAAATCCTCTCCATTTTCTGCAGCATATTTTTTATCGGCTTCATAAGTCTTTGCAAAATCAGGATCGCTGTACAGGTTTTTTTCAATTTGTGTTGCTTGCGCATCCATTGAAGCTTCTGCACTTGCAATGTCTTCATCTGTATAAGGAACACCTAAACTGACCATAGCTTCCATTTTTGCTTGTATATCGCTTCTGTCATGCTCATTTCTAACCAGCCAAGCATATGCGGGCATTATAGAACCAGATGAGGTGCTTTGTGGATCGTACATATGGTTTAGGTGCCAGTTGTCCGAGTATTTGCCACCAACCCTTAATAGATCCGGTCCTGTACGTTTACTACCCCAAAGGAACGGGTGGTCATAAACAAACTCCCCAGCTTTGGCATACTCACCATAGCGTTCCACTTCACTTCTAAATGGACGTACCATTTGAGAGTGACAGCTAACACAGCCTTCACGAATGTATAAGTCACGACCTTCCAATTCTAAAGGTGTATATGGTTTTACACTTGTAATGGTAGGTATGTTGGACTTTACCAAAATGGTAGGTACAATTTGAATAATACCTCCAATTAATATGGCAATAGTAGCCAGAATGGTCAATTGAATTGGCTTACGCTCTAACCAAGTATGGAAGGTTTCGCCAGCGGTTCTTCTTTTAGATACACGTGTAAGTGCAGCAGCTTCGGCTAGTTCATCTTCAATAACGCTACCAGCTTTAATAGTGCGTACTACGTTGTATATCATTACAATTGCACCAACAATATAAAGGCTACCACCAATGGCACGCATCCAATACATAGGCATGATTTCGTTTACGGTTTCTAGAAAGTTACCGTAGACCAAAGTACCATCAGGATTAAAATCTTTCCACATTAGGGCCTGTGTAAATCCGGCAACGTACATTGGTAAGGCATACAGTATAATACCAAGTGTACCGATCCAGAAGTGGAAGTTGGCCAATGGGGTAGAGAATAATTTCTTCTTGGTCATTTTTGGTACTAACCAATAGATCATTCCAAAGGTCAAGAAACCGTTCCATGCCAACGCACCTACATGCACGTGGGCAATAATCCAATCACTGAAATGGGCAATGGCATTTACGTTTTTAAGTGAAAGCATGGGACCTTCAAAAGTTGCCATACCATAACCAGTGATAGCGACCACCATAAATTTTAGAACAGGATCAGTACGTACCTTGTCCCATGCTCCACGTAAGGTCAATAGTCCGTTGATCATACCACCCCAGGATGGAGCCAATAACATGATAGAAAAGGCAACACCTAAGTTCTGAGCCCAGTCTGGCAAAGCAGAATATAATAGGTGGTGCGGACCTGCCCATATATAGATAAAAATTAGCGACCAGAAGTGAACAATAGACAGTCTATAGGAGTAGACAGGTCTGTTTGCCGCTTTAGGTACAAAATAATACATAAGCCCCAAAAATGGTGTAGTCAAAAAGAAAGCAACCGCATTATGCCCATACCACCATTGTACCAATGCATCTTGCACACCTGCGTAAACAGAATAACTTTTTAATGCCGTAACCGGTAGTTCTAAGCTATTGAAAATATGGAGTACCGCAACAGTAACAAACGTAGCCAAATAGAACCAAATAGCCACATAAAGGTGACGTTGTCTTCTTTTGATCATGGTACCTATGAGGTTAACACCAAAAGCGACCCAAACAACGGCTATGGCTATATCTATTGGCCATTCTAGCTCAGCGTATTCTTTAGAACTGGTATACCCTAAGGGTAAGGTAATGGCGGCGGCTACAATAATCAACTGCCAGCCCCAAAAGTTGAATTTGCTCAAAAAATCGCTATACATACGAGCTTTCAACAAACGTTGGGTAGAGTAGTAGACACCCGCATAAATCGCATTACCTACAAATGCAAAAATGACGGCATTGGTATGTAAAGGCCTTAGACGACCAAAGCTTAACCATGATATGCCGTCGGTTAAATTAGGGAACATGAACATAAAGGCTAACAATAAGCCTACGGACATACCCACAATACCCCAAAACATGGTTGCATAAAGGAAATTTTTCACGATTTTGTTATCGTAATAAAACTGCTGTACTTCCATAATTATACTTGTTTATTTAGTTGGATTTTATTTTTATTAAATGGAGAACAGCGAGAAAAGAATTTAGAGAATAGACTCTTATTTATTTTCATATGTTCCACCCGTTCATTTATTTACTTCACTCTTCACTTTCTTTGGCTTTACCAATTCATCCTCAAAAAGCATTCTTACAGAAGGTGTGTAAGCATCGTCATATTGTCCTTTTTTGACCGATACGATAAAGGCGGCAAAAAAGATAATTGCGACCACTAGGCTAATTGCCAATAAAACATAGATTACACTCATACCAATCTTAATTATTCGGTAAATTTAGGGGGGTAGGCTACCTTAGAAAATGACAATTGTCATACTTTGATTTTTTTCTTAAAAAATATAAAAGGGGAGAAGGATTTATTATTAACATTAGCTATTTAAGGTATTGATAAATAATGTTTTACGTATTTTTTATTGAAGTTTGAAATAGTGGGTGTTATCATCAAAAAAATAAAGGAATGTAGTATGGCAAACCTGTTCATGAGTTTTGTCTGTACATACCTTGAAATTATTTAAGTACACGTATTTTTTTGGATTCAGATTAAGACAATTTTCTACCAATAAAGTTTGTCATGACTGTAGTAAATGCAACAATACTAATAGAGCTTAATGGCATAAGAATAGCGGCAATTACTGGTTCTAACTGTCCGGTTACCGCAAAATATAAGCCTACGCAATTATAGAGCAGCGATAGCATAAAACTCATTTTAATAATACGTATCGCTTTTTTAGATGCAAGCATATAACTGTACAATTGTTGAAATTTAGAAGCGTCTAAGATGGCATCACACGCGGGAGAGAAGACATTGATGTTTTCAGATATGGCAATACCTACATTACTTTGCGCCAATGCGCCGGCATCATTTAACCCATCACCAACCATAAGCACCTTTTTGCCTTGTTCTTGCAATGTTTTAATAAAAGCTAATTTATGCTCTGGTTTTTGATTGAAGAATAAGGGGGTAAGTTTGGGTAACAAAGCTTCCAATCTAGTTTTTTCTCCCTCATTGTCCCCAGATAAAATTGCCAGGTTCAAGGTCTGCGACATATTCTTGAAAGTAGTAGATAACCCTTCACGATATTGGTTTTGAAAAACATACCTGCCCTTATAATCGTTATTGGTACTAATATACATAGAGGTATCAAGCATATTTTCAGGGATTGCTTTGCCAACAAAATTTGCCGAACCAATTTTCATTTTTATGTTTCCCTTACTACTTACAAGTCCTTTGCCAATATGCTCTTCATACTCATCTAAGGTGATGATATTCTGTTCTTTAAGCAGATCATATAAAGATCTGCTTAAAGGGTGGTTAGATGCTCTTATGGTATTCTTTAAAAGAGATTCTTCTTCTGCGGTCAAAGGCATGCCTTCATAATAAGCAGTGCTTTTTTGACTAGTGGTTATGGTTCCTGTTTTATCAAAAATGGCAGTATCTATTTTGGCTAGTTGCTCAATGGTCTGGGTATTTTTAATGTAGAATTTTTTCTTTCCAAAAATGCGCAGCATATTTCCTAAGGTAAAAGGAGAAGCTAAAGCAATGGCGCATGGGCAAGCAATGATCAATACCGCCGTAAATACGTTCATGGCCTTAGTAGGGTCATGGAATAACCAAAAGGTGGTAGATACAATAGCAATAGTAAGTACAGCAATGGTAAAGCGCTTACCAATACTATCGGTCAGGTTTTGAAAAGTGGTGGTTTTATCTGTCTTAAAAACGGCATTGCTCCATAATTGTGTAAGGTAACTTTGCGAAACGGATTTTAAGGCTACCATTTCAATAACACCATTTAACTGTTTTCCACCGGCAAATAATTGTTCGCCAATTTCTTTATTTACAGGTTCAGATTCCCCAGATACAAAACTATAATCAATTTGTGCACTGCCGTATACTAAGGTGCCGTCTACAGGGATCATTTCTTCGTTTCTGATCAATATGCGATCCCCTTTTTCAATATTTTGAACAGGCACGGTTTCCTCTGTTCCGTCTGTGTTCAAACGGGTAATGGCAATAGGAAAATAGGACTTATAATCTCGCTCAAAAGATAGAAAACTATAGGTTCTTTGCTGAAAGAATTTGCCAAGTAAAAGAAAGAAAACCAACCCTGTAAGAGAGTCAAAAAATCCGCTACCCAGGTCAAAAGCAATATCAAAAGTACTTCTGAGAAAAAGCACTAGAATGCCTAAAGCAATGGGTACATCAATATTTAAGAGTTTGGCACGTAGCCCTTTAAAAGCCGATACAAAATAGTCCCATCCGGCATAAAAGACTACAGGTAATGAAAAAACGAACATCATCCACCGAAAAAGACCTTGATACTGGTTAAGCCAAAATTCACCACCGGAAGCCGCACTGGAACCTAGGTCAAAGTATTCGGGGAAAGATAAAAACATAACATTGCCAAAAGCAAAGCCTGCAACCCCAAGTTTGTATATAAGGCTTCTATCGGTCGCTTTCTTTTTTCCTTCAAAATCCTCTAAAGATATATATGGTTCATATCCAATTTTTGCCAATAGTAAAACTAGGGACTTTAATCCAAACTCTTTTGTATAGGTAACCCTAATGGTTTTCTTTGGGAAATCTACTTGAGAGTTCGTTACATTGTTGTTCAGTTTGTTCAGGTTTTCCAAAATCCAGATACATGAACTACAGTGTATTGTGGGTATATAAAGATTAACGATCTGTATGTTGCCATCATTAAACTCTAGTAGTTTGGTTATGATATCTTCATTATTCAAAAAATCATATTTGCCTTCTATGGCTTTTGGTGTAGAACCGGCCGCTTCTTGCAATTCGTAATAATGGGAGAGGTCGTTAGATGAAAAAATTTCATATACGGTCTTGCAACCGGTACAACAAAAAGACTTTTCTTCAAAAGTGATCAGTTGCCTATCACAAGGATCTCCGCAATGAAAACAAGTATTAACCTTCATAATCATTAACCAATTAAGTATACAAAGGTGAAAACCAATCACTTTTTAAAACATGATAATTGTCAGTTCTTAGCATAATTGGCTTGTTTAATTTTGTGTTATATTAAATTGTATAGCCATGGAAAGTAGATGTGAGAACTGTATTATAAGACAATTTAATTCGCTACGAGCATTGAGTAAAGAAGAGCTAAAAAAGGTCTCCAATGCCAAAATTTCCAAAAAGATAAAAAAGGGAGATGCATTGTTTTCAGAAGGGCAAAAGTTAGATGGCGTTTACTGCGTACGTAACGGTGTTTCTAAGTTGTCCAAGCTTAGTAGCAACGGGAAGGAGCAAATAGTAAAATTGACCAATAGGGGCGAAATAATGGGACAACGTTCTGTAATTGCAGAGGATTATACCAATTTGAGCGCCACGGCGATCAATGATATGGAGGTTTGTTTTATTCCCAAAGAAATAATTACGACAACTTTAAATACCAATCCATATTTTTCTTTAGAAGTGTTACGGCATATGGCGCACGATTTAAAAGAGGCAGATGATGTCATTGTAAATATGTCTCAGAAGACCGTAAAACAGCGCCTTGCAGAGGCATTATTGTATTTGAGACAGAACTATGGCGAAGACGAAAACGGTTTTCTGTTACTCACGTTAAGTAGAGATGATTATGCCAACATTGTAGGTGCCGCAACGGAATCTTTGATTAGAATGCTATCCGATTTTAGAAAGAAAGGGCTTATTAAAACCGAAGGTAAAAAAATAGGTATCGTAAACGATTGTGCCTTAAAAGAACTCATAGACGGGTTTTAAAATTTATATGATCTGATAAATGTCATAGTTTCTAGGGACCATGACATCTACATTTATCTTCATATTGATACGTTCTACTCATGAAAAACATTCTAATATCTACAGATTTTTCTTTGGCCGCATGGAATGCTACCGAGTTTGCACTACGTCTTTTTGCCGATACTACATGTACGTTCTATTTTTTAAATGCGTATACCCCAGAAATTTACAGTAATAGATTAATGGCGGGTAATGCTGTTGTAGAAGCCAAAGTTTGTACTGCACAGAAAGCATCGGAAAAGGGACTTTCAATGTTGCTGTCACGTGTTAAAAAGCAACATGGTAATCACCGTCATACCTATGTAAAAATCCCAACATTTTCATTGTTGATTGAAGAAGTGAAAGAGGCCATAGAAAAGTATGCTTTAGATTTTATAGTAATGGGCGCAACAGGAGAAGAAGAGGACCCTTCTTGTTTAATGGGTAGAAATGCGGTAAGGATTTTGGATAATGTACAAAATTGCCCTGTTTTAGTAATACCAAAAAAATTTACGTTTAGGGACCTAGCCAATATTGCCTTGGTGTCAGATGCAAATTATTTTTATAAGGGAAACGAATTGAATTCATTGTTAGAAGTATGTAGCGGTTTTAATAGCAGAGTTCATATTCTTAATTTTCAGAAATCTAATGATCATTTGAATACCCTTAAAAAATTGAATTTGTATACCATAGATAAAACACTACATAATGTATCACATGAATTTTACAATATATCGGTTAAGGACGCTTTATCTTTTACTTTAAGTACTTTCATTGATCAAAATAATTGTCAATTGGTTGTGGTATTCAGTAGTAATCATGAGTTTATGAAAAACCTGAGGCTTAATTATGTCATTGACAAGGCACATTTTTGTAAAGATGTGCCTATACTTTCATTAAAATCAATTGAAAATTGATGGCTGCTTTCAAATGATGAAAATAGAAAATCTGTAGTAATGTTTTTGCAATTGGTGTAGGGTGAATTCAAAAGCACTAAAGTTTTTTTTAGAACAAATGAACAATCACGGGAACATCGATCATTTATAAATATCTTTAGCGAAAATAACGAACCTAAATACCATTATAAGTGAGCGCGGTAAACGAGAAAAAAGTAGCAGCATTAGAGGCGGTAAAATTTATTGAATCAGGAATGAATGTAGGTCTAGGTACCGGATCTACGGCATTTTTTATGATTGAAGCCATTGGTGAAATGGTGCAGAACGGATTACACATCAAAGCCGTTGCAACATCTAACGAGACTGAAAAATTAGCAAGAAAACTAGGTATTGATGTCATTACCTTGGCAGAGGCAAAGCGGTTGAATGTTACCATTGATGGTGCGGATGAGGTAGATCAAGACTTTCAGTTGATCAAAGGCGGTGGAGGTGCATTGCTGCGCGAAAAAATTGTGGCACATAATTCCGATCTTAATATTGTTATTGCCGATTCTTCTAAAAGTGTAAAAAAACTAGGTAAGTTCAAATTGCCTATAGAAACCATTCCCTTTGCAACACAGCTTATCATAAAGGAACTTGAAGGCATGAAACTTAGTCCCGTTCAACGTTTAAAAGATGGTGAGCATTATAGAACGGACGAAAACAACGACATTATAGACATAGATATTTGGGATGCCGATGTTAAACTGACGACCTTAGAACAGCAATTAAAGACCATACCCGGTATAGTAGAAACAGGATTGTTCTTGTCCACTACCGATATTGTTATCATTGGGGAAGGGGATCAAGCAGTTGTCAAAAAGAGATAACTGCATTTTAGGGGTACAGAAAACGCTAAAATTGTTATAATATCCAGATTGTAAATATGCAAACCTGTGAAAGTCATTTAATGATTTCACTAGTGCAGGCATTCTTTGAATTTTGCTATTCCATTTATCAAAACATAAGTGTTTTATTTTGAGGGGATAAACCAAAAAATACATCAAGAGGCACGTGAAAAACTCTTCGAAAACCCTTTCGAAAGAGTTCAAGCATCAATCTATCGAAGTTTAGCCGTTTAATAGTTGAGTGCTATAGAATTATGTTGTGCAAATAATTTTAATTAGAGCCCTATATAAAGTATCTTTGAGGAGATTTAATAAGTTTTGAATTTAACACGAACCTGAAAAATAATCTAAAATATAATGAACAAGGAACTAGATCAATTAGCGGCCGATAATATTAGGGCATTAGCTGTAGCGATGGTAGAAAAGGCAAACTCTGGGCACCCAGGTGGGCCAATGGGAGGAGCAGACTACATGCACATTTTATATACTGAATTTTTCAACTATGATCCTTCTGATATGAAATGGCCTTTTAGAGATCGTTTCTTTATGGATGCTGGTCACTTATCAACATTGATGTATGCGCAATATTACCTTTTGGGGAACTACTCAAAAGACGACGTATCCAATTTTAGACAATGGGGATCGGTAACACCTGGTCACCCTGAGGTAGATGTGGCAAGAGGTATTGAAAATACATCTGGTCCATTAGGTCAAGGGCATACTATGGGTGTTGGTGCAGCGGTAGCGGCCAATTTCTTAAAAGCACGTTTTGGCGATTGGATGAACCATAAGATCTATGGCTTTATTTCCGATGGTGGTGTGCAAGAAGAAATTTCTCAAGGTGCAGGTAGAATTGCTGGTCACTTAGGCTTAAGTAATTTTATCATGTTCTATGATTCTAACGATGTTCAATTATCATCTAAAACAGATGAGGTAACTTCTGAGGATACTGCAAAGAAATATGAAGCATGGGGATGGAAAGTAGTTACTATAGACGGTCACGATCATGAGCAGATCAGAAAAGCGTTGACAGATGCCAATGCAGAAACCGAAAAGCCTACCTTGATCATTGGTCAGACCATAATGGGTAAAGGTTGTGTAACTGCAGATGGAACTCCGTACGAAGGGTACACCGAGTTACATGGTAAGCCAATTGGCGATACAGGAGCTGATTATGAAAAGACTTTGGTGAATTTAGGAGCCGATGTTGACAATCCTTTTGATATCTATTCAAAAGTAGAGGAATACTACGAAGGGATCATCAATAGAAAGAAAGATGAAGCTCAGGCAAAGAAAAGGGAAATAGATGCATGGCGTTCAGAAAACCCAGGGTTATCTGCTAAGTTAGATGGTTTCCTTGAAGGAAAATTACCTAAATTGGATTTCAGTTCTATAGCTCAAAAAGAAGGTCAGGCAACAAGAGCGGCATCTTCTAATGTTTTGGCATACTTGGCACAGAACGTAGAGAACATGATCGTATCTTCTGCAGATTTATCTAACAGTGATAAAACGGACGGGTTCTTAAAGAATACAAGTATTTTAAAGAAAGGTGATTTCTCCGGAGCCTTCTTACAGGCAGGTGTAGCGGAATTGACCATGGCAACTATGGCAAACGGTATTGCCTTACATGGTGGGGTTATGGCGGTAGTGGCCACATTCTTTGTGTTTTCTGATTATATGAAACCAGCCATTCGTTTAAGCTGTATTCAAGAATTACCGGTGAAGTTTGTTTGGACACATGATGCCTTTAGGGTAGGAGAGGATGGCCCAACGCACCAACCAATAGAGCAAGAAGCTCAAATACGTTTATTAGAGAAATTAAAGAACCATAGCCATGAGCAAAGTTTTGTAGCATTGCGCCCGGCAGATTCTCAAGAAACGAACGTAGCTTGGAAAATGGCCATGGAAAACCAAAAGACGCCAACAGGTCTTATCTTGTCCAGACAAGGTATAGGTGATGTACCTGCCAAGAGCGGTAACCGTTATGAAGAAGCTTTAGGAGCGGAAAAAGGAGGTTACTTGGTACAAGAAGTAGCTGATCCAGATGTAATATTAATTGCTAACGGTTCTGAGGTATCTACTTTAGTAGCGGCAACCAAATTATTGGAAGAGAAAGAAGGCTTGAAAGTGAATATCGCTTCAATACCTTCAGAAGGTTTGTTTAGACAACAATCAGAAGCATACCAAGAAAAAATTATTCCGCCAAACAAGCCGGTATTCGGTCTTACGGCAGGTTTACCTGTAAACTTGGAAGGTTTAGCAGGACCAAATGGTAAAGTATTCGGTTTAGAGCACTTTGGGTACTCTGCACCGGCAACCGTACTTGATGAGAAATTTGGGTTTACCGGGGATCAAGTATACCAACAAGTAGTAGATTTTTTAAAATAAATAATCTTTAAAGCATTGCTTTAAGGACATTGATTATAAATTTAAAATTAGTAA
This sequence comes from Maribacter dokdonensis DSW-8, assembly GCF_001447995.1. Taxonomy (NCBI): domain Bacteria; kingdom Pseudomonadati; phylum Bacteroidota; class Flavobacteriia; order Flavobacteriales; family Flavobacteriaceae; genus Maribacter; species Maribacter dokdonensis. Next base: position 73,133 of record NZ_LDPE01000005.1, read on the forward strand.
CAGATGAAATTTTTTATAGATACAGCAAATTTAGACGAGATCAAAGAAGCTCAGGATATGGGTATTTTAGATGGTGTTACCACAAACCCATCTTTAATGGCTAAAGAAGGCATTACAGGTGCCGATAATATTTTGGCACATTACAAGAAAATATGTGACTTGGTAGACGGTGATGTTAGTGCTGAGGTAATTTCTACCGATTTTGACGGAATGGTTGAAGAAGGGGAGAAGTTGGTTAAAATTAGCCCACAGATCGTAATTAAGGTACCTATGATCAAAGAAGGTGTAAAAGCGATCAAGTATTTCTCTGATAAAGGATACAGAACTAACTGTACCTTGGTATTCTCTTCAGGTCAAGCTTTATTGGCTGCAAAAGCAGGAGCAACTTATGTATCTCCGTTCATTGGTCGTTTAGATGATATCTCAACGGATGGTTTAGGCTTAATAGCGGATATTCGTTTGATCTATGATAACTACGGTTTTGAAACTGAAATTTTAGCAGCATCTGTACGTCACGTAATGCATATTATTGACTGTGCTAAGATTGGTGCCGATGTTATGACCGGTGGCTTAGGTGCAATTACAGGACTTTTAAAACACCCATTGACAGATAGTGGTCTAGAGAAGTTCTTGGCAGATTACAAAAAAGGTAACTAAAGTGTAGAACGTTATCTCATTGATATTAAAAACCATCACTGAAAAGTGATGGTTTTTTTGTTTTATATTAGTTGTGATATAAAAGATATATGTGTAATTGTGCACATATACAATTGTTATGTAACAATATGACAAAGAACCTATGAGAAAATTAATATCAATACTTTTTCTACTCATCTTATTTAGTTGTTCAAAAAAAGATTCTGAAATATATTTATTTTCATATTTTAAAGGGAATGGAGAAGACGGATTGCACTTAGCCTCAAGCGAAGATGGTTTAAAGTGGGAGGCTCTTAATAACGATAAATCATTTCTTGAGCCAAACATTGGTAAAGATAAATTGATGAGAGACCCGTGTATTGTAAAGGGAGGTGACAATAAATTTCACATGGTATGGACGGTAAGTTGGAATGAAAGAGGGATTGGTTATGCTAGTTCTACAAATTTAATAGATTGGTCAGAACAGAAATATATTCCTATAATGCACCATGAACCAGATGCCGTAAACTGTTGGGCACCTGAATTATTTTATGATGAAGCTTCTGAGTTATATTTAATATGTTGGGCTACCACAATTCCTGGAAGATTTCCAGAAACAGATGATTCAAACGGTAACGGAAGAAACCATAGAATGTACTACACCACTACCAAAGATTTTGTTGATTTTAGTGAAACTAAAATGCTATACGACCAAGGTTTTAATGTAATAGACGCTACTATACAAAAGGAAGATGACACCTATATAATGTTTCTAAAAAATGAAACAAAACTCCCTAAGGTTGAAAAGAATATTCGAATAGCAACTAGTAATACCCTCACTGATAACTACTCCGAAGCTTCCGAACCTATAAGTCCCAATTGGGTAGAAGGACCAACTGCAATAAAAATTGAAAACAGATGGATTGTATATTACGATATGTATACTGAAAAAAAAATGGGTGCAGTTAGTTCTTCAGATTTAAAAGAATGGAAAGATATTTCAGATAAAATCAGTTTCCCAGAAGGCACAAGACACGGAACCGTATTTAAAGTGAAGGAGAGTATATTGACCGACATAATATCGTTACATAACAATGGCTATAGCAAATAGGGCATTAAGTCCTATATTTAAAGGCTTGGGCTTATTTATTAAGTCCGCCAAATCTTTTGGATTTGGCCATTAAAAAAGAAAAAATAATTACAAAACAAAAAGCTCTGGCTCGCAGACCAGACGGAAACGAAAAGTTTCCTTGCCTGCCCTACTTGCCATAGCCTAGCCGTTAGCATTAATTACGAACCGATGAATATTTTTAACAAAATGCGAGATTTGATTGACAGAAAAAAAGCTGTTAATGAAATCTATGACGATATTAAAAATTTGGACGAGGTTTTACTTGAAAAACGGATTGAGATATTTAAAGAAATTGTTACACCGAAATTTGCTGAAATTGGACTTAATAATTGGAACGGAAAATATTTATGGTATAGCGACTTTAATAGTGAGGGAATAAAACACGTGATTGAATATAATGTGTTTAAATATTATGGAGGGTCTTTTTCTTTTGGTAATTGTTTCAATTTTGTTCCAACCATATCAGGAAAGAAATTAGTCAATCATAGAACGGATAAGTCAACTAAAATAATTTACTTTAAAAGACTTGAAGGATGGCAAAAGAAAATGGAAAAAAATAGTCCAATTAATCCTGACAAAATCAGTACTGTAAATGAACAAAAATTCAGAGAAAGTTTGGACAAAGTATTAGCAGAAAATATTCCAAAACTTAAACTTTGGTTTCAAGAGAAAAAGACTATCGAAGAGAATATTTCGGGACTTTTATATGATATTAAAAAACCTCCCTTTGAAATAGGACAAAGAATAATATCGTTCGAGTATATTTTAGGTTTTATATATAAACAAAAAGGTGATATTGAAACTGCTAATAATTGGATTAATAAGCATTTTGAGAAATCTCTAAATAGTGAATCTGAAAAGGAATTAATAACTCAACGAATAAATAACTAATGCTAACACGGTGTATAAAACATAGCTAATAAGTGCTAAACTGAAAGGTTTGTGTATATTTAGAAAGTCCGCCAAATTTTTAATTTGGCTTTTAAAAAGAAAAAAATTAAAAACAAAATATAAAAGTTCGGCTCTGTGTTAATCCGAAAAGTTAGAGTCTTTTTACACGCTACGTTTCATACACAAGTCCGTTAGCATACATACTGAAAATAATTTACTCATTCATAATAACATCTTATAAAATATGTAACTTGTCAAATAAAGACTTATTCCTATAAATGGATTTGACTAAAGCATATATTTTTCGAATGACTCATATTGAGAATATTCCTCATATAATTGAAAATGGAATTACTCACAAAGATTCAGATAATTCAAATAAGAACTATAAACCTATTGGAGATAGTAGTCTCATTAGGACTAGAGACCATTTCCTAATGCCCAATGGTCATTTACTTGGCGAATACATTCCTTTCTATTTCGGTTTAAGGACACCAATGTTATACGTCATTCAAAAAGGTTATAATGGAGTCAAGGCTATACATCCAAGAGAAATAATTTATTGTATTAGTAGTGTTCAAAAAATAATTGATGAAAATTTAGATTTCATCTATACAGATGGACATGCAACAGATGGATTTACCAATTACTTTTCACAAAAAGATATTTCAAATATTGAAAATCAAGTTGATTTTAAAGCAACTAATGCAAAATTTTGGAAAGATGAAAATGACTTGGATTTAAAAAGAAGAAAGGAAGCTGAGTTTCTAATAAAACAAGATTTAGTATATGATAATATTCTTGGTTTTGCTACATTTGAAGATAACTCTACCGACAGACTTTTAGAACTAGGAATCAATAACAATAAAGTAGTCACTAAACCAAGTTTATACTTTTAAAAATCATGATTGAATATTTAACTGGTAATTTGTTTGACAGTAAAGCTGAAGCCCTAGTTAATACGGTTAATACTGTAGGCGTAATGGGAAAAGGCATCGCTCTGCAATTCAAGAAATTATTTCCAAATAATTACAAGCTATATAAAAATCTTTGTGATAAAAAAGAATTCAAAATAGGTCAATTAATTGTGACAAGAGACCAAAATGTAATTACAGGCGAAAAAATCATAATAAATTTTCCAACAAAAAAACATTGGAAAAGTCCATCTGAATATGAATACATTGAAAAAGGATTAGATGAACTTATTCGAGTTATTAAAGAAGAAAATATAAAATCCATTGCTTTACCACCATTGGGTAGTGGAAATGGAGGATTACAATGGTTCAAAGTTAAAGATATTATTAATGATAAACTTTCAAGCATTGAAAATTGTGATATATATGTTTACGAACCAAACAATAATGTAAAAGAGGTTTTAAAAAAAGAGCGAGTAAAATTGACACCTGCAAGAGCAATGCTTCTTTTTATGTTGTTCGAATTAGTTAAAAATGGAGAGTTTGTATCTGAATTTGCAAGCGAAAAATTATGTTATTTTTTACAAAGGTTTGGAGCACAAAAACATTTCAATTTAACGTATTCTGCAAATTTTTATGGTCCATATTCTGGAAAAGTAAAACATGTTTTAAATTACTTAAATGGCAGTTATGTAATGGGTTATGCAGGTAAAGACAAAAAGCCATTTGAACAACTTAATTTATTGATTGATTCTGAAAAGGAGGTTAATGATTATATTAATGAAAATGTAGAATTAAAAGATATTGTTGAAAAAACTAGTGGATTTTTAACTAGTTTCTATTCTTCATTCGGATTGGAACTTCTATCAACCGTTGATTATATATCTCAAACTTATAACACTACTGATAAAAATTATATTAAGGAAAAACTGAATAATTGGAGTGACAGAAAAAAGACTCTCTTTTCTGACAACAGGTATGTTGACATTTCCATAAATCATCTTAAAAAATCTCAGCTAATAAACTAGTATCAAAGTACGTATGGTAACAAAACCTATAAACAATACGGGCTTCAGGCTTAAATAATAGGCTTGCATATTTTTATGATGACCGCAAAATTTTTGGGATTTTGCTTTTGAGCGGGGGAAAAGAAAAAATCAAAACAAAAAGATTTCGCTATGTGCTCGGCGGAAAGCAAACGCTAGTTTACTCCCGTACTGTTCATAGCTAAACCGTTGTAAAACATTTTGAGAAACCTGTTAACTTACATATTGACTTTTGCGATTTGTTTCGGATGTTCTGAAAAGAATACAGAATGGAACTCTGAAAAGAACGCAACAATATTCTTTGGCTCAGAACCGAAAAATGAAAAATTCACTCTGACTTTTAATAAAACTGATAAATCTCTGAATTATAAGTACGTTAATCAAATTGACACATCAAAAACGATATCAATAAGAAAAAGCACAGATTCAGATTCTTTTCTTTTCGGATTTGAAAAATTTAAAAAAACTAATAAAGAACCTTTTAGAAATAAAAAAATTAACGGTTTAGAATTTGACTATTACGATTTGGAAAATCCTGTAACTGACGGGACTGGACCAATATTATTTAATTCAAAATATGGAATTCTTGCAATAAATAATGTTTTTGGACCAACTATTATATTTCTTGATAAAAAAGATAATATTCTAACGGAACAAATAATTGGCAAACTGAATGAGTAATTCATAATTAAAAAAGATGACAGAATTTATAATTATATTGATTTTAATATTACTCTTTGGAGCGTTTTTGTATTGGGCATACTTACCTGATTATAAAAGAAATCCGAAAGAATTTTGGCGAACATTAATCGGAATGCAATTGGAATGTTACTTGGAGGAATTGGATTTACAGATTTGAATGAAAAAATAAAAAATTGGGCTTTGAAAAAAAGCGAAAAAAATGATACCGGAAAATAAAAACGTGTAACAACAATTTACTGAGAATCAAACTTAAGACGTGTATAATTCATTGCTAGTTATAGCCTACTTACGAAAATCCTCGCAGATTTTCTATTCGGTTTTTATTTGCTAAATTACGTGCTAAACCACGCAACAAACCATATACAACAACGTTGTAAACAATTTAAAGAAATATAAATATGAGTTATGATTTGATGGTATTCAACCCTAAAGTTGCACCAAAATCAGAACCCGAATTTTTGGAGTGGTATAAGAAACAAGCAGAATGGGAAGAAGACCATGATTATGATGACGTTAAAGTAAGTTCTGATGAGTTACGGAATTGGTTTACGGAAATGATAGAAGAATTTCCAGCCATGAATGGACCTCATTCTCCTCCTGATAGAGACGAACTAATGGACAATGGTGATGATACTATTACAGACCATTGTATAGGCAAAGACGTAATCTACTCTGCGTTTGCATGGTCTGTCGCTGAAAAAGCTTATCCAAAAATGTTGGAACTAGCGAAAAAACATAAAGTGGGATTTTTTGACGCAAGCGGAAATGGTATTATTATGTTTCCAAATGAAAATGGGATTTTAGAGTCAATTAGTAAAAAAGACTCAAAACCTTGGTGGAAATTCTGGTAGTAAAAAACTGTTTACAAAAAAACCTCTAAACAATACCAACTTAGGTTCTAAACGCTAAGGTCTGAGTATATTTATAATGTCGCGAAATCTTTGGGATTTCGCTTGACACAAGAAAAAATAAAACCAAACAATAAGCTTTAGTTTCGTGTTGTAACGCAATGGGAATCGCTTCTCTAAAACCGCACTACGCTTAGTTAAACCGTTGGCAACAATATGAAAAAACTTATTATTCTTTGTTTATTATTAACTGGATTGACTTCCTGTGGGCAGGATTTGAAGTGTGCAGACTTTAAAAACGGAACATTTATGACTCCGGGAATTTCAAATTTTCCGTACCAAGGAACAATTATTCGGAGCAATGGCAAGCAAATAGAGTGGTCTACTCAAAGTTCGGACACAACATATATCAACATCAAGTATTTGGACGACTGCAACTACGTAATGACCTACAATACGGAATTAAATGAATTAGACGAATTGGAAAGATTAATAAATGATTCGGGTGGTGTTCAAGTAAAGGTTCTGGAAATAAAAGGAGACACTCTATTTTTTAATGGTCTTTTACAAAACGACACTCTTCGATTTGAACAGCCAGGCCTGATGATTAAACTGGAATAAATACTATTGCCAACACAGCCTAAACGTAATGCGGACTTTAGGGCAAAACGAAAGGTCTGTGTATATTTATAAAGTCGCTAGATTGAAAATTACACCTGAGAGAAATATTCAAATTTAGTTTTGGAAAAAAGAAAATGGCAATTAAGCTAGGAGCTTTAGCCTCATGCGTAGACGGAAGATAAGTACAAAAACACCTACTACTATTCATAAATTAACCGCATTACAAATTCTAAGAACTTAAGAATTAATGAAAAGGACATTAAATGATTTAACTAAAGAGGATTGGAATACACTTTTTCCGATAGCATTGGTGGACCATAATCCTGAATGGAAAAACATTTTTGAAAACGAGAAAAAACGGATTTTAGATAAGGTTGGTAATGAAAAGATTTTACGTATGGAGCATTTTGGGAGTTCATCAATTCCTTCGATAAAATCCAAACCATATATTGATATAATGATTGAAATACCTAAAGCATATTTGTTTGATGAAAATTTAATTGAAGAATTTACGCAGTTGGGCTACGCTCATTTTAAAGTGCCAGCAAGAGAAGATATAGAGGAATATTCATCATTTGGAAAAGGATATAATCTGGACGGCAAAAAGGAACAAATTTTCCATATTCATATGTGCCCGAAAGATAATGTGATGTGGAAACAAATAGATTTTCGAGACTATCTGAATACCAATAAAAAACGAGCGAAAGAGTACGAAAATCTGAAACTTGAGCTAGCCTCTAAATTTAAAAATGATAGAGGTTCTTATGTATTGGGAAAAACCGATTTTATTAAAGAAACATTAGAGTTGATAGGGAACAACTAAGTGTGCAACGATCAATAAACTCTACGAAGGCAGGTTGAACTAAAATAAAATCCATTCCGTATCAATGAAGTATACTCTAAACTTAAAGTAAACCTAGTTTAACTACTTACTTAATAAAGAAAAATAACTGTAAAGTCCATAAACTTAACTTATAAATGATACAATTCTTCTTAAGGCTCAAACATTGGCAACTCTTCATTGTAATGTTAGGTCTTCCCATAATATATCAATTGTACTTCATATTTGAAATTTTCGGAAGTCGTACACATCCAATGGAATTAGTAGGAGAAGAAGGTGTTACCCAAGTGCTTAATGAGCGTTATTTTCATTTTGATTTTTTACCTTATGTACTAACCTTGTTTAGTCTAGTGTTTTTTGGTTGGTTTTGGTCAATAGCAATTGGACTTCAAAAAAACATACCTGTCGATATTGAAATGAAGGTTAAGAGGTTTAAAGCCTTTTTCATAATTCCATTGGTCTATACTATTGTTTTTATGATGTTTATAGGCGGTCTTTTTTCTGGGATGTTTACTTATGGTTTTTCAAATAGTACTTGGTTCTTAGTTATTATTCTGCCACTTCATTTATTTTCAATGTTCTGTATTTTCCATACTATATATTTCGTGGCTAAAACAATAAGAACCGCAGAGCTTCAAAGAGTTGTAACTTTTGGCGATTTCGCTGGAGAGTTTTTTCTGCTCTGGTTCTATATCATTGGCATTTGGATTATTCAACCAAAAGTAAATAGGTTAAATCCTGAATAACACAGCCTTGTATTATACGTCGGAATTCAAATTTCACATGGTTTTTTAGACTTTATTTTAAAGCTGTTGGGCTTTTCCATATGAGCGTAAAGTAACCAAATCAGCTAATACTAATTGGTCACTAATGTTCAGTGTTAGTAACTTATCTTTATGTTTTAGAAAAGTATATGCTATCCTTGACTGTTTTAAACTTGCTTTTCGGTAAGCGGGATTATGGTATCACTGAATTGAAAATTAGAAGTGAACGAAACAATCAAAATTTGGCTTAGTAAAAAAATAATTTTAAATCAGCCTGTTAGGAATCTTGTGCAGTATTTTTGAAAACACTTGGATTGGAGATTGATAGCCATTATTCATATAAAATAAATAGTCTACTATTTTAACCAAGTATGATTTTGGTACGGAATGAAAAATAAAATGAAAAAGCATATTTTAATTTTAGCGGTATTACTATTTATTTCCTGCGCAGATAAATCAACACCAAAACAGACTGTGCAACAGGTGAAAGCCAATGCTATAGAAGAAACCGCTATTGTGGTTCTTGGCAATGTTCAAGATGCCGGGTCGCCCCAAATTGCTTGTAAAAAAGAATGCTGCGCTGATTTGTTTGAACATCCAGATTCTCAGAGAAGGGTGGTGTCATTAGGCTTGGTAGACGCTGAACATCATAAGTCCTACATGTTTGAAGCTACCCCGGACATTGCCCAACAAATGAAAATGCTAACTCAATTTAATGCAAAGGGCACTAATGAGGTAGTAAACGGAATTTTCTTGACCCACGCACATATTGGTCATTACACAGGTTTAATGTATTTAGGTAAGGAGGCAATGGATGCCCGTGAAACTCCGGTCTATGTTATGCCTAAAATGGAAGATTTCCTTTTGAACAATGGACCTTGGGATCAGCTTGTAAAAAGAAAAAATGTGCAACTGCATAAAATGGTTGAACAGGTTGCTATACAACTATCTGATAAAATAAGTGTAACTCCCATAGTGGTACCACATAGAGATGAGTATTCAGAAACGGTGGGTTATCATATTAAGGGTCCAAATAAAAGTGCACTGTTTATTCCGGATATTGATAAATGGGATAAGTGGGACAAGAATATTATTGAGGAAATACAAAAAGTAGATTATGCATTTTTAGACGCCACATTTTACAGTGGGAAAGAAATTAATAATAGAGATATTGGCGAAATTCCACATCCTCTTATCATTGAAAGTTTAGAGAAGTTTAAAGAGTTGACCGACATGGAAAAAAGCAAGATTGTTTTCATTCATTTTAACCATACCAACCCGTTATTAAATCCGGAAAGCGAAGAAAGTAAATTTGTGCTTGAGCAAGGTTTTAAAATTGGAAGACTTAATGATGTTTTCAAGTTGTAGTAGTAAATGATGATTTTGATATTTTCATTTAGAAGAAATTTTTAATAACTAATACACCTTTTAAAGTAAGTTAGTTTCTGTAAATTTTAGTTTATAAGTAATTTTAATCTATGATCGATACTTTGGTTCTTCTTAGAAAACAATTACATGAAAATCCTGAGCTTTCAGGTAAGGAACATGAAACGGCAAATCGTATTGTTGAGTTTGTAAAAGGTTTCAATCCTACTCAAATCATTGAAGGTGTAGGAGGTACAGGGGTTGGCGTTGTTTATCAATTTGCAGAAAGTGGACCTACGGTTGTAATTAGGTGCGAGTTAGATGCTTTACCTATAGTTGAGGAAAATACATTTAATTACCGTTCTAAAAATAGTGGAGTTTCGCACAAATGTGGCCATGACGGTCATATGACCATTGTTGCCGGTTTGGCGCCATGGTTGAAAGAAGCAACCTTTAAACGGGGTAAAGTAGTGCTGTTGTTTCAGCCTGCAGAGGAAACCGGTAAAGGCGCGGCAAACGTCATTGAAGATAGCAGGTTCAAAAACTTAACAATAGACTATGTATTTGCCTTACATAATTTACCAGGTAGTAAAATACATTCAATAACGGTAAAGTCGGGTTATTTTACGGCTACCGTACAAAGTATGAGTATTCGGTTTAAAGGAAAAAAAGCCCATGCTTCAGAGCCTGAAAATGGGGTGAATCCCGCATTGGCAGTTTCAGAGTTAATTAAAAGTATTGCCCACTTTTCAGAGCCAAATGCTCATAAAGAAAACTTTGCCTTGTGTACGCCCATTTATATGAATTTAGGGGAGAAAAACTATGGCATTTCCGCAGAAGATGCTGAAATCCATTACACCATACGTACATGGAGTGGTGAAAATATGACCCAGCTAGAAAATAAAATTAAAAAGGCGGTGAATGCCATTGCCCAATCGTACTCGCTTCAATATACTATAGAATGGTTTGAATATTTTCCGGCATCCAATAATGATGACACATGTGTTTCTTTGATTAAAAAAGTAGCGAAGCAAGAAAACCTTTATATAAACCAGCATGTAAATTCCTTGAAATTCGGAGAAGATTTCGGATGGTATTCCCAACAATATAAAAGCGCTATTTTCGCTTTAGGGGCAGGTGAGGAGCATCCAGCATTGCACCATGCTAATTATGATTTTCCAGATGAATTAATAGCAACCGGCATACAAATGTTTAAAGGGATGATAGCAGAGGTTTTGGATAAATAGGTATCTTTAAAACTACCAACACCAAACGATCCATCATGAAATATGTAATTATAATTGCTATTCTTCTTATATCGTGTAAAGAAGATAGTAAAACAGCCGCGCCCACAGAACAAAAACCTAATATTATTTATATTTTGGCCGATGATCTGGGCTATGCAGAAATTGGTGTCTTTGGTCAAGAAAAAATTGAAACTCCTAATATAGATGCCTTGGCAAAACAAGGCATGATTTTTACACAGCATTATTCAAGTGCCCCGGTATGTGCCCCGGCAAGGTATATGTTTCTTACAGGTAAACATGCGGGTAAGGCATTTATACGTGGTAATGATGAGTGGAACGATCGTGGTGATGTTTGGAACTATAGGGCAATGGCTAAGGACTCAACTTTAGAAGGTCAACGACCGGTACCAAAGGGTACTAAAACCATTGCCAATTATTTGCAAGATAAGGGGTATAAAACCGCGTTAATTGGAAAGTGGGGCTTGGGGGCTCCACATACACATTCTATCCCTAATGAAATGGGTTTTGATTTTTTCTACGGATTCAATTGTCAGCGACAGGCGCATACCTATTATCCGCTGCATTTGTACAAAAACAGAAACCGTGTGCATTTGGCGAACGATACCATTGCGCCAAGTACACCTTTTCCAAAAGGATTAGACCCAAAGAACCCAGAAAGTTATAAAGACTATACGCTTACCGATTACGCTCCAGACTTAATGTTTAAAGAGCTTACAGGCTTTGTAAATCAGCATAAGGAAAATCCGTTTTTCCTGTATTGGGCAACGCCAATACCCCATGTGGCGTTACAAGCACCACAGCGTTGGGTAGATTATTACAAAGAAAAGTACGGCGCAGAGGAGCCTTATTTATCCGGTAACGGTAATGGGTACTTTTCACATCAAAATCCACATGCTGCCTATGCGGCTATGGTGTCTTATTTTGACGAGAATGTGGGTAAATTGGTACAACAATTAAAAGACGAGGGTATATATGAAAACACTTTGATTGTTTTCACTTCGGATAACGGTCCAAGCTACGCTGGTGGTGCAGATCCAACATTTTTTGAAAGCGCAAAACCTTTTGACGGGGAATATGGGAAAGGCAAAGGGTTTGTCTATGAAGGCGGTATACGTGTGCCAACATTTTTTACTTGGCCTGGTAAAATCAAGCCTGGTACTACGAGCGATCATGCATCTGCCCATTATGATATGCTGGCAACATTTGCAGATATTATTGATTATGAAACACCAATAGATACGGATGGCATTAGTTTTATGCCCACCTTATTGGGAGAAAAGGCACAAGCTGAGCATGAATTTATGTATTGGGAGTTTCCGGAATATGGCGGACAAATTGCCATTAGAATAGGAGATTGGAAAGTAGTTCGGCAACATTTAAAAGATGATGAGCAGTCAACATTCGAACTTTATAATCTAAAAGATGACCCTACTGAAAAGAACAATATAGCCGATAAGCATCCTGAAATTTTAGAACAAGCTGCAGCAATATTTAAAAGGGAACACACAAAACCCGAAACCGAACGTTTTCAAATACCTCTTTTAGAGAACGGATTGTTAAGCGAATAGAAAACTGTCTTCAGAAATCTTACCATAAAATAAAACATCAATTTATATGCATTTTTAAATCCACAAGTTTAGTTGTATTTTGCAAGGATGGAATTTAATGTAGTACATAATTATGTGTGTATTAAAATGTGAATTTCATTGATTGAAATCGGTATAAATGCGAAATCTTTATTATATGAGTGATTTTGCAAATATTGAAACTAACAAACTTGAACAACTAAAACATGAAAAACGGTATTAAAATTTGCGTACTCGGCATCTTTTTATTCACTGCATTTTTAAATGCACAAGCTCCAAAATGGGAAAATCCGGAATGGGAGAATCCTGAAATATTTCAGATCAACAGAGAAGAGCCTACGGCATCGCTTTATCGCTATGAGGACGTGAAATCAGCTTTGGCAAATGAAAGTTGGGAGAATTCTTTAAACTATCAGTCTTTAAATGGAGAATGGAGTTTTAATTACGCGGCAAGTGTACCGGAAAGACCTATATCGTTTTATAAACCGGATTATGATACCTCTGGGTGGAACAAGATAAAGGTTCCGTCTAATTGGGAACTGGAAGGTTACGGTATGCCCATATATACGAATGTGGTATATCCGTTTCCAAAGAATCCGCCATTTATACCTCACGATATTAATTCCGTTGGTAGTTATAAGCGTCATTTTGAAATTCCTGAAAACTGGGAAGATAAAGAAGTGTACCTGCATTTTGGAGCCGTAAGCGGTGCCATGTACGTATACTTGAACGGGCAAATGGTAGGGTATAGTGAAGGCAGTAAAACTCCGGCAGAATTTCATATCAACAAGTATTTAAAAGAAGGTAAAAATGACCTTTCCGTACAGGTGTTACGCTGGTCTGATGCCAGTTATTTAGAAGATCAGGATTTTTGGAGGTTAAGCGGTATAGATAGGGATGTTTATTTGTATGCAACCAATAAAGCTACTATCAAAGACTACACGGTGGTGGCAGATTTAGATGAGACCTATACGAACGGTAAATTCCGTTTAGACCTAGAATTGGCAAATACCGGTAAGAAACAAAAAGGTACTCAAGTAGAAATTACATTATTGGATGGAGCACAAGAAGTCTTTAAAGTAAACCAAAGTTTAGATGTCGTTGAAGGAATTACTACGGTAAAATTTGCTCAAGAAATTCCTAATGTAAAAACATGGAATGCTGAAAAACCTAATCTTTATGCACTACTTTTTACATTAAAGGATAAAAAAGGCAATGTTACCGAAGCCATCAGTTCAAAAATCGGATTTAGAAAAATTGAGATCAAGAACAATCAATTTTTGGTGAACGGTATGCCCGTATTGATCAAAGGTGTAAACCTTCATGATCATGATGAAGTAACCGGGCATGTGATCAGTGAAGAGGTTACGTTGAAAGATATGGAGGTGATGAAGCAAAACAATATCAATGCTATTCGCTGTAGTCATTATCCTAAAAACGAATTTTTCTATAGAATGGCAGATAAATATGGTTTTTATGTAGTTGATGAAGCCAATATTGAAATTCATGGTATGGGAGCAACCAATCAAGGTTTGGATGGTGATGAGGCTGCAATTGCCATTCACCCTGCATATAGACCTGAGTGGAGAGAAATGCATTTAGATAGAACGATTAGAATGTTTGAACGCGATAAAAATTATACTTCTATAGTAACTTGGTCTTTAGGAAACGAAGCCGGTAACGGTCAAAACCTTTTTGATACGTATGATTGGTTAAAGGCACATGATACAACAAGACCTGTACAGTACGAAGGAGCTACAAATTTCTCTAATACTGATATACAGGTACCTATGTATGCAAGAATACCTGAGACTATAGCCTATGCGGAGAACGACCCCAAAAGACCATTGATTCAGTGCGAGTATGCACATGCCATGGGCAACAGTGTTGGTAATTTACAAGATTATTGGGATGTTATTGAGAAATATGATGTTTTACAAGGTGGCTTTATTTGGGATTGGGTAGATCAAGGTCTAAAGGCTACCAATGAGAATGGTGAAGCGTTTTATGCTTTTGGGGGCGATTTGGGCGGAGCGGAATTACAGAACGATAACAACTTCTGCTTGAACGGTTTGGTTGATCCTGACCGTTCTGCACATCCGGCTTTATATGAAGTGAAAAAAGTATATCAATATGTAAAGTTTACATCGGAGAATCCAAAAGCGGGAAAAATCAGTTTAAAGAATATGTATGATTTTACAAACCTGTCAGAATATAATTTTTCATGGAGATTGTTGGAGAATGGGGTAGAAGTAGGTAAAGGAAAGATTGCCGATGTTGATATTGCTCCTTATCAAACTAAAGAGGTGCAAATAGAATTGCCAGAATTAGCAAATGCCACTTCTGAGTATCATTTGAATGTATATATGACCACAAAGCAAGAAAGTGCATTAATTCCTGAGCACTATCTATTGGCTTACGAACAGTTTCAATTGACAGATTTTAAACCATCTGTTTTTAAAGAGAATATTGACGGATTAAAATTGACCAAGAAAGAAGATATCATTACCGTTACAGGTGACGGATTCAAAATAGGTTTTAATAGTAAGGACGGAACATTGTCATCCATAGATTACGGACAGGGTAATTTGCTGCAAAAGGGACCTGCCGTTAATTTCTGGCGCGCACCCAATGATAACGATTATGGCTACAATATGCCAAAACTTTTAAAGCCTTGGAAAGATGCTACCAATACTCAAAATCTATTGCGTTTAGAAGTGAATTCCAATGAAGGAAAGAAAATTATTGATGCTGTAAAGTTAACCACTAATCCGTTTAAGATTAGAAATGATTTTAAGTTAAATGCTACATACGGTCTACCATCGGTAAATGGAGAAGTACAGTTAACCTACACTATTAATGCGAAAGGTGAAATTTTGGTGAGCACACAATTGACAGGTATTAAGGGCGATTTGCCCATTTTGCCAAGATTTGGTAATAACCTGATTATTGATAACAATTACGATCAGGTAGCATGGTATGGTAGGGGAGAACACGAAAACTACCAAGATCGTAATACATCCGCTCTGGTGGGCGTATATGACGCAAAGGTATCTGATCTGTATTATGAATATATTCGTCCGCAAGAGAATGGCAACAGAACGGATATTAGAACTTTGTCTTTTGAGAACAAGGACGGGAAGGGTATTAAAATTACCGCACCAGATCTATTCTCGTTTAGTGCGCACCATCAATTGAATTCAGATTTTGATGAAGGAATGGAAAAAAGGCAGCAGCATACGTTTGATATCCCTACAAGAGATTTAATCAATATAAAAATTGATTATAGTCAAATGGGTGTAGGTGGTGATAATAGCTGGGGAAACCTGCCGCTAGAAGCATATCAGATCAAACCGGAAAACCTTTCTTTTGATTATGTAATAAGTCCAATACGTTAAAATCTTATTATTGATCAGAATTTTAAATAGTAGAAAGTATATTTAGACCATGAAGAAAAGCATGCATTATGTAGCCTTGATTCTTTTTGGTGTGTTGATGGTCAATTGTAAGTCGGAAGCCAAGAAAGACAGAATACCGCAAGAAGAAAAAATCGAGATTGAAAAGCCTACACCGGTAATAGATCATACGGTATTGAATGAAAAACCGGAAGGAGTAACTGCTCCTATAGGTATGGTTTGGGTGCCGGGCGCAGTTTTTAAACAAGGTGCTGTTAACAATGATAAAATAGCAATGGATCATGAAAAGCCGGCAATCGATGTAATGGTAGATGGCTTTTTTATGGACGTTACCGAAGTAACCAATGCACAATTTTCTGCATTTGTAAAAGCAACAGGCTATGTAACGGTCGCAGAAAGGGGAATTGATTGGGAAGAATTGAAAAAGCAAGTACCGGCAGGCACAGAAAAACCGCACGATTCCATATTGCAGCCTGGTTCATTGACTTTTAAAAAAGCAAAATCTTCAGTGCCTAATCTTTATGATTTTTCCCAGTGGTGGAATTGGACCATTGGCGCAGATTGGAAACACCCTAACGGACCAAAGAGTTCCATAAAGGGAAAAGATGATTACCCGGTGGTACAGGTTTCATACGAAGATGCATTGGCCTATTGCGAATGGGCAAATAGGCGCTTGCCTACAGAGGCGGAATGGGAGCTGGCATCAAGAGCGGGCTCATATGGTACCATTTATAATTGGGGCGATGATGTATCCGTTCTGGCGGAAAAAGCGAATACGTGGGAAGGAGAATTTCCTGTTGAAAATACCATGGCAGATGGTTTTGAACTTAGGGCTCCCGTAAAATCATATCCGCCAAATGCATTGGGATTATATGATATGGCAGGTAATGTGTGGGAATGGACCAGTGATTGGTATAATACCGATTATTACAAAGAAGCTAAGTCTTATAATACGGTTTTGGTAAACCCCAAAGGAGCAGAAAGTCCGTACACACCAAATAACCCACTTGCAAAAGAAAGAGTGATCAAAGGAGGGTCATTTTTGTGTAGTGCATCGTATTGCGCAAGTTACCGTGTATCTGCAAGAATGGGGTCCAGTATGGATTCCTCATTAGAGCATACAGGTTTTAGAACGGTTGCAACTGCTGAAATGCTGAAAGAATAGAAAAATACAGTTTTTAATCTAAGCAGTTTAACAGTTGATCAAGTTCAACAATTTTTGCACGGCTAATAGGTATTTTCTTGTTTTGAATTTCGATGAATTCATGGTTATAGCGCTCAACCATTTTTAGGTTGACGATATAAGATTTGTGAATTCTTATGAACTTATCTGCCTCTAGTCTATCGTTAAAAGCGCTCATTGTAGATAAGATAACATAATTACGCTCTTCGGTTACCACCTTTACATAATCGCCCAGTGCCTCAACGTATAAAATTGCGTGCACGTTAAGTTCAACTTGCTTAAGGTTGTGCTTTACGACCAATTTGCTTTCCGGCTGTTTCTTTTTAGCAGATTTCACCTTATCTATGGCCTTGGTAATGGCAGCCTCAAACCGATCGGTGCTATAGGGTTTCAATAAAAAATCGGTTACATTAAAATCAAACGCTTCAAGC
Source organism: Maribacter dokdonensis DSW-8 (assembly GCF_001447995.1). Taxonomy (NCBI): domain Bacteria; kingdom Pseudomonadati; phylum Bacteroidota; class Flavobacteriia; order Flavobacteriales; family Flavobacteriaceae; genus Maribacter; species Maribacter dokdonensis. The sequence goes on from NZ_LDPE01000005.1 coordinate 90,777, forward strand.
GCATACTTTTGATCATGGCTGGTAATAATTACCTGGGGCTGTATGGTTAGTCCAGATAAAAACTCAAAACCGTTCATGTCCGGCATTTCAATATCAAGAAATAATAAATCAATTTTTGACTTATTTATTTCCTTTAAAGTTTCCGCATTGGCGCTGGCAGCGTGTATTAATTTTAAATGCTTACTTTTTGCAATAATTTGTTCTAGAAGCTTCCTTTGGGTAATGGAATCCTCTATAATAGCACAGTTAAAGGTCTTCATTCAATAATCATAAAAGTTCTACGATACTTACGTTAAGAATGGGGGAAGGTTCATTTTTCTAAAGATTAATATTAATTTAAACTTGGAAAAACAGCCGAAAAATAGTGAATACTTATCTTCATTGCTAATAATCGTATAAAAACTTTTGATAACTATATTGTAAGTTTCTAGCTCAAAAACCTACTTTTGTTATAGAAAATTTAATAGAACCACTTGATATTATGTCTGATAAAATAGAACGTGTAAAAACATTGATTATAGGGTCTGGACCTGCAGGTTATACAGCAGCAATATATGCTGCACGTGCAGATTTAAAGCCTGTTATGTACACAGGAATGGAACCTGGAGGTCAATTGACCACCACGACTGAAGTTGATAATTTTCCGGGATATCCAGAGGGTATAGACGGTCCTACTATGATGGTACAGTTGCAACAACAAGCAGAACGCTTTGGTACAGAGGTTAGAATTGGTATGATTACTTCTGTAGAGTTTTCAAAAGAAAAAGGCGGTATTCATAAGGTTGTCGCAGATAATGATAAGGAAATTGAGGCTGAAACTGTTATTATTTCAACAGGGGCTTCCGCTAAATACTTAAACTTGCCAAGTGAGCAACGCTTACGTGGTGGTGGAGTATCCGCATGTGCCGTTTGTGACGGTTTCTTCTATAAGGGACAGGACGTTGCAATTGTTGGTGCAGGGGATACTGCGGCAGAGGAGGCTTCTTATTTGGCCAATATCTGTAATAAAGTAACTATGTTGGTACGTAGAGATGAAATGAGAGCTTCTAAAGCTATGCAACATAGGGTAAACAGTATCAAGAATATTGAGGTACGTTACAATACTGAGGTTGATGAGGTTTTGGGTGAGCAAGTTGTAGAAGGTTTACGTATGGTGAACAATCAGACTGGTGAAAAGGAAGAAATTGCAATTACCGGTCTTTTCATTGCTATTGGGCATAAACCTAATACAGATATCTTTAAAGGTCAATTGGATATGGATGAAACGGGTTACCTAATTACCAAAGGTAAGTCTACGATGACCAATTTACCAGGGGTATTCGCTAGTGGCGATGCTCAGGATAAGGAATATAGACAAGCTGTTACAGCTGCTGGAACCGGTTGTATGGCAGCGCTAGATGCTGAACGCTATTTAGCCTCTATTGGTTCTGTTGAAGAAGCAGTAGCCGATAAATATTAAGAACTATTCAATAATATTTTAAAAGAGCCCGTTCATGTGAACGGGCTCTTTTATTGTTTACCAAATGTGGTTAGTCTATTCTAACGTAGTTTTCAGAAAATGTTCTGTTGCCTTCTTCATCAAGGCTTATTTGGCTGAACCTGTCATCGGTAAGTTGTAGTTCAAAAGTGAAAATACGCATGGTATCCATAGCTTGGATCATTTCATTATCACCGTATTCCAAGGTTTCCATTAATCTGTCATCGGTAATTTTATAAGTGCCATAGCCGAATCTTCCTATTTTGTCTATAGGAACATACCTTGTCCACATAATTTTACCATTATAGTACATTTTAACCTGTCTATATCCGTCAGCCGTGGGCACGGTATCAATTATTTGTTGACCATCGTAATTATAAAAACTTTCAAGTTCCCATGTGCCTTGTATGGTATGCATGTAGTTGTCGTTTATGGAATTTGTTGAAGCGGCTGAGACCAATACCAGCATCAACAATACCAATCCTAGTAATTTTTTCATAGTGGTAGCGTGTTAGTTAATAAAAGAGTTGAATGTGTATTAAAAAGATACGAATAATTTTCAGAATTTGATAAAAATAATATCAAATAATTATGAATAATATATTGAAAATTAAGTAATTGTAGTAAATACTATGATTGTGTAGGGAAAGTGTTAAGAATATTGCAAAGACTTATAATGTCTTTTTGGGTATGGGAAGCACTTAAAACTATACGGCTCATTAAAGAATCGTTTTCTGTAGGATACCTGAAATTTGTAACTATGATGTTGTTTTCTTGTAAATATTGGGCGAGTAATTCATTTTGAAAATTAAAGGTAGGGTGCCCTTTTGCATATACAAATAGCGAAGGGTCAACGATAGTTTTTAGAAACAAATGGATATGTTGATCCAGTTGTTTCCTTTTGTTCGATATTAATATATTGGCATCTTTTATAGTAGCTAATGATGCTGGAGTGGCAGGGCTGGCACCTCCATAAAATGAGGTGTTTTTCAAATTTTCTATTGTTTTGTTACTCCCAAAAATGGCGCCTGCTTGTATGCCAAAACCTTTACCTAAAGAGCAAGAAGCTAATAGTTCCTTTGGCTGTAACGTTTGTAAATAACGATAGCTTCCGCCACCTTGCTCTCCTGTAATTCCTATTCCATGAGAATCATCTACTACTAGAATGATATCCTTCAGCGGTAGTTTTTTAAGAAAGTTGTAGTCAGGGAAATTGTCGCCATGAAAATCAATACTATCCAAAAAAAGGACTGGTGTTTTGCCAGTGTTTTTATGAATAGCCCCTTCAAGTTCTTGCCAGTTTTTAAATACTTTTTGTTGATTTCTAATGAGTGCCGAGTGGGTGTTTGGTGCATAATACAAACTGTAGTTGATATTACTGAAATAGTCACATACAAGTTGCCCGGCCAAATAACCGGAAGACATGGTAACACAAGCCTCGCTGCCTGTTAGCTCTCTAAGATAGCTTTCAATCTCATCAAAAATAGAAATCTTAATATTAGACTTTCTTGAAGCACTATAGGATGTGCCGTATTTTTTGATGTTATTAATGAACAATGATTGAAACTCTTCATTGGTTTGAAGTCCTAAATAAGAAGTGCCTCCAAAATAGAGGTGTTCTTTACCATCTTTGGTTATCGTCCTTCCTGGAAATTCATTAATAGTAAGCATCAATCTAAAAGTTGAACACCGCTACCGGCTAAGTTTGGAAAAATTACTTTTCCTTCATCTGTTATTTGAACTCCAGTGGCAATATCACTTTTTAACAACATGGCGCCATCCATATCTACATAATCCAATTGCGGAATTAGTTGGGCTATTGCAGAAATACCAACGGTAGATTCTGTCATACAGCCTACCATTACCTTAATACCTAATTCTTTTGCCTTGCTAATCATACGTAGGGCAGGGGTTAGGCCTCCACATTTGGTCAATTTAATATTTATACCATTAAAATGCAGTGCACATTTTTCAACGTCGTTTTCTACAATGCAACTTTCATCTGCAATTACCGGTAGCACACTGTGGTGCATAACCTCTTCCATGCCAGACCAGTCGTCCGCTTTTAAAGGTTGTTCTAAAAATTCTACACCTAAATCTTTTAATAAAGGAGCATTATGTATGGTTTCCTCTGCCGTCCACGCACAATTGGCATCAATTCTAAAAACGGCATTTGTATGTTCACGTAACTCACGAACAATGGCAACATCATCACTTGTACCCAATTTAATTTTATAGATAGGCCATGGCACTTCTTGCATTTTGGCGAGCATTACTTCAATAGGAGCTATACCAATAGTATAATTTGTGGTAGGGTAATGATCATTATCGGTACCCCATAACTTATATAATGGTTTTCCCTGTAATTTTCCATACAGATCATGAGCTGCCAGATCAAGTGCACAAATGGCAAAATTAGATAAGCCTTTACCTACCAAAAATGAGTGAAAAAGTTCAGGTGTGGTAAAATTGAAATTTTCAATCTCTGAGGCTATGGCATTAATTTCATTGGTCATGCTCAGAACCGTAATTTTATAATATGGGTTAGCAGTGGCTTCACCGTAACCGGTTTTACCGTTCAAGGATAAGGTAGCTATTAAAGTATCTTGAAAATCATGAGATTCCCGTGATATGCTAAAGGTGTGCCTTAAGGGTAAAATGTATTTTTTTAGATGTACTTGCATAGTACTAATATACAGATAAGGATAGGACTAAAAAACGAAAACCCACTGATATTTCAGTGGGTTCCAATGTTGAATTGATTGATGAATTTTTTAGTACTTGTGAACACTGCCGGAAACCGATTTATTCTTCTGAACCGTTGGGTCTCCTTTATAAGAAATATTGCCACCGCTAGAGGCTTCAGCAGTTAAATTGTCTTTTACATCAATGCTAATATTGGCACCACTACTGGCATCGGCATTAGCGTTTGAGGTTGCTAAATCATTTGCCCTAACATTAGATCCGCTACTGGCATCTACATATACTTCATTAGCATTGCCCTCAAGTGAAATATTGGCACCGCTGCTAGCGTCTATATCCATATTGTTAGCTTGTACCATGGCATTTAATATGGCACCGCTACTTGCATCTATCTCCAACTTGTCCGATTTAATTTTATTTTCGGTAGTTAAGTGTGCACCACTTGAAGCATAAAGCCCTGTGACGTTGGGCATGGTAACGAATATCTTTTTGGTGGCACGACCAATGTTCTCTACACAATGAATTTTTAATTTACCGTTTTTGATATCGGTACCTATGAGGTCTATGATATTTTCATCTGCTTCTACAGCAATGTCAAAATCGCTTCCTTGTGAAATAAAAACTTCTAGACCTTCTGAGGCAGAAACTTCGGTGAATTCTTCGGTTATTTCCCTAGTTTCTTCTACTACTACCCCGTTGCCGGCTTCTCCAGTTCCAAAATTGATGTCAAAGCCACAAGATGAAAGTAAAAGGGCTAAAACAAAAGCTACTGTTATTCTTACTAATGTTGTCATGATTGTTTGTTTTTATGATTGTTATTTGATGATGTAAAAATGATCGTTTGTTACCTTTTCTACCACTATATGTTACTGAATTGTAGATTTAGGTATATGAACCGTAATTAATTGATACTATCGTTGGCATCTATTTTAACGCCATTTTCGTCTAACTTCATTTTAAACGATTCTCCATTATCGTTTACGTCAATGTTAATGCCATTTTCGTTAATGATGATCTTGCCTTTTTCGCCGTTATCGTTAATGTTGATGTCAATGCCGTTCTCGTTGATATTTATACGGTTAGAGCCATTGTGGTCTTCGTCATCGTTCATTTCAATATACTCAGGGCAATCAAGACATTCCAGTTCTCCGTTATTGTTCATTTTCCATAAGTATCCCTCTAAGCCGTCTGTATCCCTATCTGTATTTGCCGTGGTAATCCAGCTTCTAGAATTGGTTTGTTCATAAGTTAAGATGGTACCTACCGGTAAAAATATACTTACACGAACTTCTTGGTCTTTAAACTTAGGACCTTGCGTGGTCAAATAATCATTCAATGAGATGGTATTTCCGCTTACCTCATATTCGTATAGTATTTGACTTGCGATATCTTTTGCTTCTCTATTGGAAGGACCGTCAGCTTCTTTTCTGATCTGAACCCTAACTAACGAATCTTTGGATTTACGAATTCTAAACCTTACATCATCTGAAACCAATATTTTATTACCGGCCTCATCGTAAGAGATAAAGGTATCTCCCATATGCATATCCTTTTCATAATCGTACTCGTCAGTAGATACTAATCTAATGTTCAAAGTATCTGTAGGTATTACGTTCGTAATCTCATCTTCAATAGAAGTGCTACCGGTATAGGCGTGTGAAGCTGCTTCTCTTATACCAAAAATGATCAGTAGTATAATTGAAATCAACCATAATCCTAATAGCGCAAACTTGGCAACCGTTCCAATAGATTTTAAGTTGTTCACTAAAATTTTCAACCCTAAATACATTAAGAAAAAGAACGGAATTCCAATGGCAAAAAATGCTAGTAATGAAACTACCCAAATTGGCATGTTGGTAGAATTGACCACATTGTAAAAGTCAATGCCCGGTACATGAATTATGTCTAGTATACCCACGGTGAACATACCCACAATTAGACCAATTAAGGTGGTTGCACCAATAATTACTAAAAGTATACCAATGAATTTGCCAAAGATCTTAAATAGAAACATAACAATATCTCCAAATGTGTCAAAGATTGTTTTTCCTCCTTTTTTGACGGTATTGCCTACTTTTTCATAGTCAACACTTTTTACACGATCCGCAACGTCATCAAAACCCTCTTTAACTTTACGTTCAATATTGCTGATATTGACAGTTTCCCCGCTCATGTCCAATTTTTGGGCCGTAGTTTTAGCTTCAGGTATAAGAATCCAAAGTAAGCCGTAAATAAAGATAAAGCCGCCCCATGTGAAAATGGTCAAAAAGATCCAAAGTAGACGGATCCATAATGGGTCAATGTTGAAATAGTGTGCTAAACCGGCAGAAACCCCGGCAACATATTTTTTCTCGGTGTCTCTATAAAGTTTTTTCACCTTGTTCTGAGATGAAGCGGTTTTAGCCCTTGGCTCGTCTTCAAAGATATCCTCATCAACCATATAATCTTCTGGTTGTCCCATAATGGCAATAACTTCATCTACCTCTTTTTTGGTAATGACTTGTCTTTCGTTTTCAAGTTTATCATGAAAAAGCTCGGCAATTCTTGCTTCTATATCAGCAATGATCTCATCGCTACCAGGTGTATTGGCAAAAGATCGTTTTACCGATTCTAAATACCTACGCATTATATTGTATGCCTCTTCATCTATATGAAAGAGCATGTTCGCTAAATTTATATTTACTGTTTTGTTCATGATTAGCTGTTTTTTGAGTTGGTTACTAGGTTGGTTGCTTTTCTTAATTCGTCCCAGGTAGTATCCAGTTCCTTAAGGAAAAGTTTACCGGTTTCGGTAAGTGTATAATATTTTCTTGGCGGTCCAGATGTAGATTCTTCCCACCGATAGTTCAGAAGACCTGCATTTTTTAACCTGGTCAGTAGTGGGTAAATAGTTCCTTCCACTACTAGCATTTTAGCATCTTTTAGCGTTTTTAAGATTTCTGAAGCATACTTGTCTTCCCCATTCAAGATGGACAGGATGCAGTACTCCAAAACCCCTTTTCGCATTTGCGCTTTTGTATTTTCTACGTTCATAATGTCTTTTTGCTTTTTATGCAGTCCCGCTTTTGGAGGGGATTGCTCCATTGTTTCTGTCGTCTGCATAGGTTAACTGTTCGTTTTTTGTTCGATGAATAAACATGTTGATCGATTGATTGTTTTGACTGTGTTTAAACAGGTTTTAATTGATTGATAAATAAACTCCTACGGGTGTGATGAATACCCTGATATATATTGACTGATTCACTTATTTTATAAATTTAAAACTTAACGGATATTCAAAAACTTCGCCTTCATTGGTCTTAATCGTCGCAAGAATGGTATATACTATATTGATGATGAATAGGGCAGATTGTGCCAGTCCTAGTAACCCAACGGGTATCATCCATGGACCAAAAAAATCATCTGAGTCGAAATGAAAATTGATGTTATTGAAGCTATGAACGTTCACTAAGCCAAAATTGTCAAAGTCAAAAACATTAGGTAAGAATCCACCTAGGAAAAACGGAATACTTACCATACCTACAAGAATAGAGTAGAGTAATATGCTAATTTGAAAGTTCAATGCTTGTTTGCCATTGTGGTCCACAAACTCATATTCTTTTTTATTTGCCGTCCATAATACGAGCGGAATGATGAAGTTTCCGAACGGAATAAAGAATTTAGAAAACGTACTGGCATGTATTAGTGCAGAGAGGTTTCTTTCGTGTTTTGTTACTGATTCTGTCATGATTGCTTCGTTGATGATGATGATTGATTTTAATACTATGTAAAAGCCAATTACTTTGATTACCTATTAACTTCCTATGCAAATATATGTCTAAAAAAAGGTACTATGTAACGCATAGTAATAATATTTAACAATATTTTAACATTTTAGAATGGTCTAAATAAATACTACTTTTAGCAAAATAAATAGACAATATGGCGGTAACAGCTAGTAAATTCAATATGTTTTCATTTTTTAAACTACCTGCAGCTTGGTGGTGCGGAGTACGTTTAAGAGAAATAGATAAAAATAGGTCTGTAGTGACCGTTACCCACCGTTGGATCAATCAGAATCCGTTTAATTCTATGTTTTGGGCAGTACAGGGTATGGCTGCGGAACTATCTACCGGAGCAATGATGATAGACCAAATTGAAGCAACAGGAAAGAAGATTTCTATGTTGGTCGCTAATAATAAGGCTAACTTTTCTAAAAAAGCTACCGGTAAAATAACGTTTACCTGTGAGGACGGACACTTAATTAAAGAAGCTTTGGAAAAGACCATTGCAACAGGAGAAGGACAAACCATTTGGATGAAATCTGTTGGTGTTAATGAAGACGGGGTAATGGTAAGTACTTTTGATTTTGAATGGACGGTAAGGTTGAAACAGAAAAAGTAGTTTCAATGAAAAGAGCAATAAGATTCAAAGAGACTCAGAAGTTTACCCAATGGTGGTTGTGGTTGATCATACTTGCTCCAATACTATTATTTGTAATAGGTAAGGTAATAACTATTATAAGTTTATGTACAGCTCAAATTCCTAATGCTTCCGGTAATATTAGCATTTCATGGATATCGGGTAGGTTATCTATTGTTCAATTTATCTGCGTCCTGGTTTATATAGCTACCATATTATTTTTGGCATTATCAAAACTTAAAGTAGTGGTTTCAGATAAGGATATAAAAATTCGTCATCTATTATTTTTTAGTAAAGTCATTGATTTAAATGAAGTAGTAGAACAACAGATCGTTAATTATGATTTTGTAGGGTATGGTATCAGAAAAACTAAAAAGTACGGTACCGTCTATAATGTAAAGGGTGGGGAAGGAGTAGCTATTATACTTACCAATGGTGAAAAATACCTCATTGGCTCGCAAAAGACCGAAGAATTTTTAAAATCTCTTTTAAAATAATTCGGTTTAGTTGTAACAAAAGTACTTCTGCTAGCAACTAATTAGCATCAATCAAAAACAATATACACATGAACGCACACGAAATAGATTACGAGATTTTTGGAGAAGAAATGCAATATGTTGAAATAGAGTTAGATCCGCAAGAGGCAGTAGTAGCCGAAGCAGGAAGCTTTATGATGATGGATACCGATATTAAAATGAATACCATTTTTGGTGATGGTAGCAATCAAGATAATAGTGTTCTTGGTAAAATTTTCTCGGCAGGTAAACGTATGCTTACGGGAGAAAGTCTATTTATGACGGCATTTTTAAATATTGGTCAAGGTAAAAAACAGGTAAGTTTTGCCTCTCCATATCCGGGTAAAATTTTGCCAATTGACCTTTCTGAAATGGGCGGACGCTTTATTTGTCAGAAAGATGCCTTTTTATGTGCTGCAAAGGGTGTATCTGTCGGTATTGAATTTTCTAAGAGATTAGGTCGTGGACTTTTTGGAGGTGAAGGTTTTATTATGCAAAAACTTGAAGGAGACGGAATGTCCTTTATACATGCAGGTGGTACGTTGGCAAAGAAAACCCTTGGTCCTGGTGAGGTACTAAAAGTAGATACGGGATGTATTGTTGGCTTTACAAAAGATGTGGACTATGATATAGAATTCGTTGGTGGTATTCGTAATACGGTTTTTGGTGGTGAAGGTTTATTCTTCGCAACCCTTCGCGGACCCGGCACAGTCTATATTCAGTCCTTACCTTTCAGTCGTTTAGCAGGTAGAGTTCTAGCTTCTATACCAAGAGGAGGAAAAGATAAAGGAGAAGGTAGTATTCTTGGGACTTTAGGAGATATTGTTGGTGGTGATAACAGGTTTTAAGAATTATGGACAAGGTACAAGGTACAAAGAACAGAGTATTAAGTAGATAGTACTAAGTATTAAGAAAAAGAGTATGGACTAATTTATGAGGATATTTTGTAAAGTTCTGATGTATTATGTTTGAATAGGAAGTATGAAGCTCTAATTTGGATGTAAATTTGAATTTGAATTTGGACTTGAATTTGATTTTTGAGCTTGAGTTTGTATTTTAATTTTCCAAGAACCAACAAGTAGCAACCAACAACCAACAACCAGCAACGATCAACGATCAACGAGTATATGAGTTTCAAAAATCAGATAGACTTCTTAAAAGAATTACAGCAAAACAATTCAAAGGAATGGATGGATGCCAATCGTAAATGGTACAAACAGGTACGGGATGAATATATAGACTGGTTAAATAGTATGAATAGGAGACTATCGGATATTGATGACGAGTACTATGATACTCCAGGTAAAAAGGGAATAAATCGTATCAATAATAATCTTATGTTTCATCCCAATAAACCTATTTATAAAGACCATTTAGGAGCGGGGTTTGACAAGAAACCAAAAACTGCCGATTTCTATTTTGAGTTGGGTATAGACCGTTGCATTTTTGCGGGAGGATTATGGAGACCGGAGCCAAAAGTATTGCGTAGTGTTCGTGAAGCCATTGATTATGATGGAGAAGAATTGGTGAAAATATTAAATAAGAAATCTTTTAAAACCCGTTTTGGTGACCTCTATGAAGATGCTAAACTGACCAATGCACCTAAGGGGTTCGCCAAAGATCATAAACATATAGAATTGCTTAAAAACAAAACCTTTGCCGTATTCCAAGAGTTTAGTACTAAGGAAACCAACAAAGCTAAGTTTGATGATGAATTAATAGCAGCTTATAAAGAAATGCTACCATTTAGGCGTTATTTGAATAAGGCCATTACCGTGTAATTATTTCGCATCCGCTGCCGGAATCCACTTAGGTTTTAAATCAGGCTGTGCCATAGTGCTATCCAATGGAAACATAGGCCTTTTAATTCTCTTATAACCTAATCTATTTAAATCTTGGTCCACTCCGCCAGGAGTAAGTGCCATGGTCCAATCGCCACGCATATCATAAAGTTCAGGGACCAAGTAGCCAATTTTTACGACTACAATATCAGTGTTTTTAGGGTCCAAACCTAAATTGGTAAAATCACTTAAAAGATGGTAGGGTTTGCGTTTTTTGGTCACGATGACATCAATATTACCAACCTTAACAACTACTTCTATCTCAGCGTTTACATCACCTTCTTTAATAGCGGTAACGGTACCTTCTAACGTTAGGGGTCCTGCAAATCTATCATCGACGGCAGCGCCTGCTTCAGCTTTAATTTTACCACCAATTCCTATTTCTAACGCCTTTTCTACAAACTCAGGTCCTGGTATAGATGCATAAATAAGAGAGGTTCCGTTTTTAGACTTAAATTCCGGTCTGACCAAAAGCTCTTTCAATGTCCAAGTTACATCACCTGCACCACCAGCAGTAGGGTTATCGCCCATATCACTGATCATGTAAGGTTTCTTTTCACTGGCCAAAGCAAGTTTTAAGCTTTCGTCTAGCGTGGTAGTAGGTGCAACAAATTCAAATTCGTTACGCACATCCCAAAAATTTTGTGCCAATTTCTCTGCTCCTTCGGCAACTTTTTCCTTATCATCTCCGGTCACCATAACAACGGCGTGGTTACGGGGTTCATCTGCCCAGGCATAGCCGATCCATATGGCGGCATCAATAACACCTTCTTGATTGGCAACGGTAGGAACTTTTTCGTATAAACTCTTACCGGGCTCTATACGCGTACTTGTTTTTTCTCCGGGTAATAAAATAGGTACAGGTACCCAAGCCTTAAAGGCGGGTTTACCTTTGCCACTTTCAAGTCGGTCAATTAAATTAGTAACCGCTCTTCTTTTAGATTCAATAGCATCTTCATGCGGTGCCATACGGTAGCACGTTATTAAATCGGTATGTTTTGCCAATCGTTCAGATACGTTACCGTGCAAATCCATAGATGTAGAAATAAGTACACCATCACCTATTACTTCACGAATACGCATTATAAGGTCACCTTCAGGATCATCTAACCCAACCACGCTCATTGCGCCATGTATGTCAAAAAAGAGTCCGTCATATGGTTTGTTTTCTTCTAGCATTTTCAAACTTTTGCCAACCAAAGATTCGTAGGCTTCTCGCGTTACCGTTCCACCCGGTAGCGATTTCCCCACAAGTGTTGGTACCCATTGCGCTCTTTTTCTATTTATAGAATCTGGCTGTAAAAAGGGATATCTTGTAAAAACCGAATCACCTACTTTAGCATGAAAGGCTTCCTCCGTAGAAAGGGCAGGTGAAAAGGTGCTACTTTCAATGCCCAAACCGGCAATGGCAATCTTAGGTAAGTTTTTAGTTTCAGTATCTTTTTTTTCTTTATTGCAAGAAGTAGCTAAGCTAAGTAACAGAACAGCGTAAAGGTATAAATGCTTCAAAATCAAAGGTTGTTTGGTTTGTCATGAAAAGATACTGGTTCATAGGGCATATTAACAAGAGTTTTTGCTAAATAACCTTTTCTAAGCTATTAATGTAAGTATTGGAAAGACCTAGTTTATTTCTTCACATTTTAAAACGTACTGCTTTATCTTTATAATCGCAATTTAAAACGGCTATTGATTTGAAAAATGGAGGCATAAAGAATGTAAAAAGAGAAATACTTTCTGATAATTGGTATATTTTAAATAAATACACCTATGACTACCAAAAGCCAGATGGTAGTTGGGAAACCCAGGAAAGAGAGGCTTATGATAGGGGTAATGGTGCTGCCATTTTACTGTATAACTCTAAAAAAAAGACTGTGGTTCTTACCAGGCAATTTAGAATGCCTACCTATGTTAATGGTAATAAAGACGGAATGATGATCGAAGTTTGTGCCGGGCTTTTAGATGGCGATAACCCTGCAGATTGTGTACGAAAGGAAACTGAGGAAGAAACCGGATATAAGATCAATAATGTGGAAAAAGTTTTTCAAACCTACATGTCGCCCGGTTCAGTTACCGAAGAGCTGTTTCTTTTTGTGGGAGAATATGATGATAGTATGAAGGTAAGTGATGGTGGTGGCGCAGAAGATGAAACCGAAAACATTGAAGTCTTAGAATTGAATTTTGATGAAGCTATCACCATGGTTTCAAAGGGGGAAATTAAGGATGCCAAGACAATTATGTTATTACAATATGCAAAATTGAATGGGTTAGTTTAGGCACGGTTTATCGACAAATAGGTATGCAAAATCTCTTTAAAATAGGGTTTGGTGGTGGTTGCCATTGGTGCACAGAGGCCGTTTTTATGGCTTTAAAAGATGTACATAAGGTAGAACAGGGTTTTATAGCACCTAAAGAAGATCCTGAAAATTTTTCAGAAGCTGTAATTGTGTACTATTATCCTAATTTAATAGCGCTAAAAGATTTAGTTGCCATTCATTTAGATACTCATAGAAGTACCCAGAATCATTCAATGCGCCATAAGTATAGGTCTGGTATTTATTATTTTATGAATAATGAACAAGCTGTTTTGAAAGAGCTATTGTCAGCGTTACAATTGGAATTTAAAGAGCCGATTATTACAGGGATATTACCATTTGGGGCATTTAATGCCTCAGAAGAACGATTTCAAAATTACTATTTTAAAGATACCGAAAAGCCATTTTGCAAAACACACATTACGCCAAAAATGCAATTACTTAAAGAGAAATATGCAAAACATGTATCAACAGATGTTTTATGATCAATAGTTGTCCCTTAGTGTTTGTAGCATAAGTTCAAGTTGGGTTCTTTCGTCACTGGTAGCGTTTTTATAATGGTTATTCATAAAACTGAAGATAAGCGTTTTACCAGATTTTGTCAGTAAATAACCGCTTAAGCAGTAATTGTTGCTTAAACTGCCCGATTTGGCAAAAATATACGGTTGGTCTACACCTTTAAATCTATTCTTGAGGGTTCCTGATAATCCACCGGCAGGAAAAATGGAATATAATCGTTCTTTGGGTACAAGAACAAATAATTCGTTTAAAACGTGCACCATATTTTGTGGGGTAAACAGATTGTAGCGAGATAAACCTGAGCCGTCTACCCATCTTGGAGTTTGCGTTAATTGGTTTAATTCATGTTCTAGGATATATTCTCTAGCTAAATCACTATTCAAAGTATCCTTTAATGTAGAGGCAGCTAGAACCAATAATTGTTCTGCAATGAAATTATCACTTTCATGCATCATTCTAATGTAGAGTGAATCTGCCTGAATTCCAGGTAAAGTTTGTTTTGTTCCAATGGGCATTTTAGACCTGTTAAAAATAGGCTTGTTCAATGCTTGCTCTAAAATGGCTTTTGTGTTGAGGGTGTTTATAATAAAAGGTATTTCTAAAGTGTCAGCATAATTGGGTGGGTAAAAAAATAGGTTCGAAGTCTCCTTACGGTTTTTGGTATTTCTAATTTGTAAAATACTATCCTTAAAGTATGTAGGCGAAACCAAAAGTGATGTATTCTTGTACATCATTACCACATTGCCATACAGCGGAAAAGCGTTGCGCTCAGGTGAATAATAATACTGATAATCGTCCCATGCCCAACCTGGTCCAAATTTGGTATCCATGAAATTATCTGTTGCGAATACTAAATTCCTTTTACTTTTTAGAAATTTAAATGCGGTAGAATCTTTTAGATAAGGATGTAGGAATGATGGGTCGCCTGTGCCTTCAAAATACAAGGTGTCATTACGATCAATATATTGCAATGCAGGTATTTGGTCCGGGAGTGTTTTTATAGCGGTAAAAAGTGTGAAAATTTTGGTGTTGCTCGCAGGGGTAAAATACTTATGATCATTAAGGTTATAAATGGTGTCTTTAGAATTTGCATCAATTACTAAAACACCTGTGAACTGATTTTCATAAAAAGCGGATGTTAGACGTTGGTCTAAATTTTTCTTAATGAGAGATTTTTTTGAACCACAAGAGGATACAAGAAAAATAAGTACAATAATTAAAACCAAGTTTTTCATGAATTCGAAAGTACAAAATAGAAATCTTATGATACCCATAAAATTTTAACACGAAGAGTATTACTTTAACTTTTTGTATACAATATTAATTCTGTATTTCTGTTTACCTTTATGCAACAACAAAACCTATTAATCTAACAACAAAATGTCTAAGTCTATGCTAGAGTATAGTAAAACAGTACTTAAAAAGGTTAGTTTTGATACCTTGCTTTTTTGTAAGGAGTTAAAGAAAGCCTTAAAGACGTTATTACCTGAAGAGGTAGAAGAATTGAAAATCTGGTTAGAAAGTTTCATAACGGATAAACCAGAGTTAAAACAAAGTTTAGTTTATTTAAAAGCATAAGTAAGAGCCACGTAAAGTGGCTCTTTTTTTTTAAGCAACCAATTGGTGTTTTGTGAGTCTTATTTAAAAAAGTATGATGATTACTAGAATATTTGTTGCCATTAGTTTGCTCTTTTTAATGCAATGTCAAAATGATGACACGGAATTTGACAATACGCCAGTAGACGATACTAGTTTAGTGGGAGAGTGGCTTTTGACAGAATCTTACGTAAGTCCTGGTGGAGCTACCGAATGGCAAGATGTTGATGAGGGTTATCGGTATATTTTTGATGAATTCGGTAATTATGAAAGAACCAACTTTGATAAGGAGACTTTGAATACAGGTAGTTATGAAATAATAGCGCCAGAACTTTATTTGTATTTTATTACCGAAGGGGAAAAAGATACATTAGGTTTTACGGCAGATTTTAACAGTAGCAAGACTAGCTTAACACTTTCACCTTCTTACCCTGGCATATGCATAGAAGGATGTCTATACAGATTTATGAAACAATAAATTTATTGGCACCGCCAAAGGGTATAATATCCCGAGGCTTACCTCGAATTTATAAGTTAGTTTCCTTTGAGTGCCTCACGGGCTTGCCCTGAGGTACTTTACTTAGTGAGCGGACTAATAATCTTTACATCTTGAAATGCAATGGCACCGCGAACAATGCCAGTAATAACATCTCTTAAGGCTTCCGTAATTTGAACTTTAAGTTCCTTTTTATGGTATATTAGACTTACCTCCCTTGCCGGTGATGGGTCCTTAAAATATTTTAAATTCTTTTTCTTTGAACTGTCAAGCTCAAGTGTATTTAAATATGGAAGTAATGTCATACCTAAACCTTCATTAGATAAGTTAATAAGTGTTTCAAAACTACCGCTTTGTAGGCTAAAGTGTTCTCCTCCAATTTTTGGTGCTTTGCACAAATTTAGGACACCTTCCCTAAAACAATGACCATCCTGTAATAACAGTATATCTTCAATATCTAAATCATCCGGGGTTATTTTAGTGCTTTTGCCCAAGCGGTGCTCCATAGGAACATAGCCAACAAATGGCTCATAATATAAAGGTCTTTCTGTAATGAAATCTACTTCTAAAGGTGTTGCTGCAATTGCAGCATCTATGTGGCCATCTTCAATATTTTGAATAAGACTTTCTGTATTTTGTTCTTTGATGATTAGATTTACCTTGGGATATTTCTGAATAAAATTCTTAAGAAACATAGGCAATAAAGTAGGCATTATCGTTGGGATAATTCCCAGAACATAATCTCCGCCAATATATCCTTTTTCTTGCTCTACAATATCTTTTATACGTGCAGCCTCATTTACGATATTCTTTGCTTGATCTACAATTTTTTTACCCACTTCAGTAATGGTTATCGGTTTTTTGCTACGATCAAATAATAGTATATCTAGCTCATCTTCAAGTTTTTGTACCTGCATACTCAATGTAGGTTGTGTTACAAAGCTTTTCTCTGCTGCTAAGGTAAAATTCTTGTGCTCTGCAACCGCTAGAACATATTGTAATTGAGTAATGGTCATGTGTATAGTTTAAAGCTTTAAAATTACTAAAAACCATTATCATGACCTATTACAAGAACTATATGTAAGTTATTTTTATGTTAGAAACGCAACCTTAATTCAAGGTCTTCCGTGGAAACCGTAAATTTAGAATCTGCAAATGTCGGTGGGCCCATGGGCATTGAATTACCGCTCATGGCATAATCTTCCGTTGGCATTCCGTTAGTGGCAAAATCCATTCGGTTATTGTCGTTTTTATCGTGCAATACAGAAAATGCATAATCACCAGGTTGAATATTTTCAAAGGTCAATACCAATTCTCCAGCTTCCGCTTTGTCTTTACTTGTTTTTATGCCTTCTGCTTTCATAAAGGTGTCTTCATTATGAAGTCCGCTTAATACGTGTCCTTCACTGTTTAAAACATTTTCAATAACTACTGTTAATGTAATGCCTTCACTATTTTGAGCATTCATGGTTAAACTCATGGCTAATACGATAATAGAGAATAGTAACTTTTTCATTTTTAAAGGTTTTAAAGATTAATTGATTACTTCAAAGGTGCTTTAAACCTGTATTTTTTGAAAAAGTAGATTACCCAATTGTTTTATTGTAGCACCCAATTGTCGTAATTTAATGCCGATATAAAAATATCAACCATCTAGCGTTTGGTAATGAGGTAGTCTAATCCAAATTTCCCAGAGCCAAAACCCATAAAAAATAGACCTAAGCAGAAAAACATAAAAGTGGGCATAATGTTCCAAGATTGGTCCCACGGTCTAAATGCAATAGTAATGAACATTGTTGTAGTAATAAAAAAAGCTGTAATTCTGGTATTAAGACCTAATAACAGTAAAATACCGCCCAATGCTTCGGTTAAGCCGGCAGACCAAGCAAAAACTTCTGGCATTAAAGAAAATGGTAATCCAAAATCCTTGGTTAATTCTACAAACCAATCTGATACTTCAAATAATTGAAGGTTCATTGATTTAGGTGTCCAGGGAGTGCCAAATTTGTTGATGGCAAATACGAATGCGAGAAGATAGCCCGTAAATACCCTTGGAATTAAAATGAAGATATTTGGTAAGAGTGCATCTACTTTAAAAGGGACAATCAATCTCTTTAAAGATGTAAGTTGATAAATCATATTGTTGGTGGTTGATTATCTAAACTTACCTAAAAATTAGTAAAATAAAAATGACTAAAATCAACGGGGATTAGTTCATAATTTATTATTTTATTTGCTTGCCTAAACTATTTTAATACTATCTATTTTTAAGGTGAAGTCTTCGGCTACTCCGTTTTTTATTATAATGGCAATTTGAGCCAGAAAATCCCCATGGTAATTTGGCAGTTCTAAGTTATCGCCCCTAAATACCGCTTCCATTTCTTTAAAAGGTATTTGGATAGTTTGCCAATCTTTGGTAGTCTTAAAACTATAGCTATAAGTATGGCGTTGATGTTCGCCAGATTTACATCTAAAGGCATATTTTTTACCATCACCCTTTAATTTGATAACGAAAGATGAGTATTTTTCAACCGATATGCGATTTATATCATGCTTAATTAGGCAAAATCCGCCATTGTTTTCCAATGATACATGACCACTGAAAACACCGTTACCATCATCATCAATTTGAAGAAGCCCCATGGAAATACCACCCATAACTTCATCATTGACCAAATCCCATTGTTTTCGGTTGCTGGTTTTATTGAAATCAAAAATTGTTACTTCTTCACGCATCATAAGATATTTTAAGGGTGTTCAAATTCAAGTTAAAATTACTTGAAAGGCACAAAGGATGGCAACTCTAAAGGTTTAAATGTTAGCTTGAACACTAACTTATTCAAGCAATCTTTTTTTCATTTCTTCTGCAACCGCTTTTTCAGATGCACCTTGTTTTTCTAACTCAGAGATAATTTTTGGGTGGTCATGGCTTCTTCCTTGAGATAGTTTGTTTACAGCCTGTATATCATTGATTTCAATTTCAAAACCAATGATGCCAGTTACCTGTCTCATTGTTTTTTTAGACATGTTGTTCAGTGAAACAGGATATTCAGATTGTTGCTCATACTTATCTACTAGAGCATGTAGAGAGGTCAATAATTCATCGGATGTCTGAATTTTTACGGTACCATAAACATGTACTGCAATATAGTTCCATGTTGGTACTTCTTCTTGCTGGTACCAAGATGAAGAAATATAGCTATGCGGTCCATTAAAAATACATAACACCTGATCCCCGTTATTAAGGTTCTTGCTTTGTAAATTGGCTTTGGCAATATGTCCCACCAAAATGTCATTACCCATTTCATTTTTACTTAGTTCTAAAGGAATATGGGTTCCCCAAGGTTTACCTTCAATAGTATTGATCAAAATACCAAAACTGTTATTTTTTAAGAAATCATGTATTTCTTTGACGTCTGTGTTCTTATAGTGTTCTGGTATAAACATATGGTCTTAAATATATTGAATTCAAAAGATGGTTATAAATATCCGTTTTTTGAACCAATAATTTCACCTTTAACGCTAAGTAAATTCGTTAATCTTAAATATCTTAGAAGTGAATTTAAAATAGACATATATGCCCTTTATAACAAATACAAAAGCAAAAGAACAAGTAGATATATTTTATGAGGATTACGGTAGCGGACAACCGGTAATATTAATTCATGGTTGGCCGTTGAGCAGAAAATCATGGGAACAACAGGTTTGGAAAATAGTAGAAGAAGGTTTTAGGTGTATTTCTTATGATCGTAGAGGTTTTGGTACTTCTTCATCTCCATGGGATGCCTATGATTATTCTTCATTGGCAAGTGACTTAAACGCTATTATTGAAGAGCTGGAACTAAAGGATGCAATTATTGTTGGTTTTTCAATGGGAGGTGGTGAAGTTGTACGCTATTTAACGGATTATGGTCCTAGTAGAATAGCAAAAGCAGCATTGATCAGCTCTATTATACCATTGGTAAAACAAAAACCGGATAATCCATCAGGAGTGCCAGAAGATGCCTTGGAAGGTATTATTGATGCTCTTCAAAAAGATAGGGTGGGTTTCTTAAAGGAGTTCAGTAAAGGTTTCTACAATTTTGAAGAAAATAAAGGAGAAAGAATCAGTCAGGCGCAGTTAGACTATGATTTTACCATTGCCTCTTTTGCTTCACCTAGAGCTACTATACAGGCTGCGTTGGCATGGATGCATACAGATTTTAGACCAGAGCTTGAAAATGTTACCGTACCTACATTAATTGTACATGGTGATGCCGATGCAACAGTACCTATAGAAACTTCCGCAAAACAAGCACATGATGGCATAAAATATAGCACTCTTGAAGTAATTGAAGGTGCTCCACACGGGCTAAACGTAACACACCCTGACGAATTGAATGAAATTTTGATTTCTTTTTTAAAGAAGTAATTGAATGAAATAAAATGAAAATCGGACCCTGATAAGGTCCGATTTTTCATTTGTAATAATAGCTATACATAGAATAAATGAGTTTAAGTTCAAAAATCAAAGCATGTATTTTTCTACTGTTTATGGTAATGATTTATAGCTGTAAGCAAATAAGAAAAGTTACCGATGTCATTGTACAACCAACGGCAAGAGAGCTTTATGCACGAGAATTTGAAAATTTAGATTCGTTACGTTTTAATACCTGGCAACAGGCGTATAAATTGGCAAAAGCCGATAGTCTTCAAATACGCCTTCCTTATGCCGAGCAAGGTCAATATTTTAAAGATCGCATTACAGTTTATAGTTATAATATGTACTTGAATGAAGGCGAGGTATTGAATGTTGAGGTTGAGAACAATGTATTGGGAATACGAAGTTTTATTAATCTCATAAAGGTCAACCCAGATAGTAGTTTAACAGATGAATTTCATAATAAGTTGGGAGAACATCATGCGAAAGTGCCTATTTATGAAACCGGAATTTATAAAATTACCATTCAACCGGAATTGAACTCACAAGGAATGTTTTCCTTTCAAATGTATACATCGCCTAGTTTTGGTTTTCCCGTGCTCGGAAAGGACAATAAAGCCATTCAAAGTTTTTGGGGCGCGGTTAGAGGGGGTGGAGCACGTAGTCATGAGGGTATTGATATTTTTGCAGAAAGGGGAACACCGGTAGTTGCAGCGGTTGATGGTATGGTAAGCGCTACTGGCGAAAAAGGATTAGGTGGTAAACAGGTTTGGTTAAAAGCGGGACTCTTTGGTAAATCGCTTTATTATGCTCATTTGGATAGTATATTGGTATCAACCGGTAATAGAGTAACAATAGGTGATACTTTGGGCCTGGTAGGAAATACGGGAAATGCCCGTACTACTGCACCACATTTACATTTTGGAATTTATAAATCCGGTCAAGGGGCTATTGATCCGCTTCCGTTCGTGAAGAAGACAGAAAGACCTGATATAAAAAGGGTATTGAGCGCACCTAAATTTATAAAAGTATCGGCAGCAATTGCCAATTATAGAAATGCCCCAGAGGTTGTGGGCATAAAGTTAGGAGAAGTAAAACGGAATGATACCTTGTCATTATTAGGGTATACAAATGATTGGGCACACATAGAACTTTTAAGCGGGGATAAGGGATTTATTTACAAGAGTCTGGTATTGGAACTTTAGTTGAAAATACTTTTATATTGAAATACAAAGCCTCTTAATTTTAAGAAGAAGAGGCTTCGTATTATCTAATATGAAAGAAGTACTTATTTGTTCATGAAAAGCTTTGCAAAGACCGGTAGGTGGTCAGAGATATGTTTATTGTTTTCCATTCTATCATCAATATGTAGGTACTCTAAAACTTCAAAGTTTTCTACGAATATGTAATCGATACGATTAGTTAATATGCGCGAATGGTCAAAACCACTAAAGGTTCCCGTTGGTCCGTAAAAAGGTTTTTGAGCGATTGATTTTCCATCAGCCAAGGCATTTTGTAAAAATTGAATCGGTTTTTTCGTGGGATTCAAATTCAAGTCGCCCATAAGCACCACCGGAAGATGATCACCATTAACCTTCCTTATCTTGGATACAATGAGTTTTGCCGAGTTTTCACGGGCAACTGTACCTACATGGTCAAAATGCGTATTGAAGACCAAAAATTGCTTTCCCGTATTTAAATCTTCAAATAATCCATAGGTGCAAATACGTTCCATTGCGGCATCCCATCCTACAGATATTTTATTTGGTGTATCGGACAACCAAAATGTTTCACTTTTTAATAGTTTATATAATTTGGTGTTGAACAGAATAGGGGAGTATTCGCCTTTTTCTTTTCCGTCATCACGACCAACACCTATATAATTATAATTGGAAAGCTGTTCATCTAAAAACGTTAGTTGATGATGCAGAACTTCTTGCATGCCAATGATACCAGGGTCATAATATTGTAAAAGATCAACCATGGCAGCTTTGCGATAGTTCCAATTGTTTACCGTATCATTAACATTGTCGTACTTTATATTATAGGTAAGTACATTAATTTCTTGACCACAAAGGCTTGAAATCGACATGCATAATGCCAGAACAAAACTTATATATTCTATACTATTCCGCATCCTTGTATTTTTCAAACCAAGCTAGTACACTGGCAATTTTGGCTACTAAATTACTAGGTCTGTTAGCAATACCATGTCCTGCTCCGGGAATACGCACCATAGCCGTTTCAACACCTTCTAATTTAAGGGCAGTATAGAATTGTTCAGATTCTGCAATAGGCGTTCTATAATCTTCTTCACCCGTTAGTAACATGGTTGGCGTAGTAACATTGGCAACATACATTAACGGAGAACGTCTAAAATAGTTTTCCGGATCTTCCCAAGGTTTTTTGCCGAACCAATATTTAGAAAAGAAAGCGGCACCATCTGCATAGAGCACAAAACTTGTCCAGTTTATTACTGGTTTGGCAACCACGGCAGCTTTAAATCGGTCAGTTTTACCCACTATCCACGCAGTAAGTACTCCGCCGCCACTACCACCGGTAACAAATAGATTGTTGGTATCTATAAATCCTTTTTCAATGACGGCATCTACACCGCTCATTAAATCTTCATAATCGTGATTAGGGTAGTCGTGGTGAATTAAGTTACCAAACTCCGCTCCATAGCTAGTACTTCCCCTTGGGTTACTGTATAGCACAACATAACCAGCTGCAGCATAAGCTTGTATCTCGGCACTGTAAACTGAGCCGTAGCTAGTAAACGGTCCGCCATGAATTTCAAGAATAAACGGATATTTTTTACTTGGGTCAAAATTTGGCGGAGTAACCACCCAACCTTGTATTTTTTTCTGGTCATATGAAGATTCCCACCAAATTTCTTCGGTCTTGCCTAAATCACGAAAAGAGAAAAGATCGTCGTTTACAAAAGTCAATCGTTTAGAACCTTTTTTATCGGCAGCACCTAAATCAGACGGGTGTTCGGTATTACCTAACGTATAGGCAAATTTAGAGTTGTTAGAAACGGTAAAATCACCCGCGTTATAGGGTCTTCCCAATGACAACCCACCAAGACCTTCAACTAGAGTGCTTACATTACCGCTTAAGGTAATATGGCCTATTTTAGTAGCTCCTTCCGTATCATATTGAAAATAAAGACCTTTGCCATCATTTGACCACTGCACATTGGCAATATCCCTATCAAAATCACCGGAAATTAACCTAGGGTTGCTTCCATCGGTATTCATCACATAAAGATTGGTAATTTCATACCCCTGTAATTTATCATCTTTACCGGTGTAAGCTATTAACTTACCATCTGGAGAAACTGTAGGTGAATTGTCCGGTCCATATCTAGAAGTCAGCGGAGTTACCTCTGCTGTTGATAAGTCTAATTTATAGACCTCGCTATTGGCAGGTTCAAAAGCCTCATCTGGATTAAAATTTGCGGAGAAGTATAACGCTTTGTCATTTTTGGCCCATACGGGAGCACCATGGTCAAATGTTGTAGTCGTTAATTGCTTTGGCGTACCGCCATCAATAGATAAGGTGAAAATTTGAGTATGTCCGCCTTTAATATATCCTTGACCGTCACCCCTATAGTTTAATTTGTCAATATATGTTGGTGGGGTATTCCATTTGGCGCCTTCAGGCTTAGAAGGCATTTTTACGATAGATTTTTCAGCCTCTGGCACAAACATGGTAAAAGCTAAATAACGATCATCATGAGACCAGCTTACGGCACCGGGACTTTTAGGAGTATTCGTTAAAGGAGCAATTTCTTTGGTATCCATCCACATGAGGTATAATTTCATTTTGGAATCCTCTTTGTTCGATTTAAAAATGATTTTTTTACCGTCATGAGACCAGCGTGGATAGTAGTCGTTTTGGTTGCCAGTTGTCAAAGGTCTATTTTGTGAACCGTCGTAATTTATGATCCAAAGATTAGATAAATTCTTGTCGGTCATAATATCCTTGAAGTTTCTAACGTAGATTATTTTACTGCCATCTGGCGATATCTGAGGATCAGATACATACTCCATGTTAAATATATCGGTAAGCTCAAGATTTGAAGAAACTTGTGCAGTTACCGTTATTGAAAATAATAGGAGAAAGAGTGTTTTGGTAATAACTTGCATAGTGTTGAATTTGGTTTGAAATAATCCTATGAAGATAGCGAATTACTTAAAAAAATAGAACGACATGCATTAAGAATTGAGGAAGTATTAACATTAAATCCTTTAATCCTTTTTGTATTTTCACGGTATGGAAGAAAAAGGCTATTTACATCAAATTCACCCTGTGCTTCCGGTTTGGGATGTGGTTGAAGCGTTAGATTTTTATGTTAACCGATTGGGGTTTAAGATTGCCTTCGCAGATGATGCCAAAAACCCAAAATATGCGGGTATCTTAAGGGACGATATTGAGATTCATTTGCAATGGCACAATAAAAAAATGTGGGAGGTAGATATAGATAGACCTATGTTGCGCATTGTATCTCAAAACATAGAAGCTTTGTACAATGAGTATTCAAACGTAGATGTTTTTAATGCACATACATTGCTAAGGGAAACCGCATGGGGAACACGGGAGTTTGCTTTTTACGATCCATTTAAAAACGGATTAACATTTTATAGAGATGTTTAGACCGTTCAGTTTCATGGAATCATCAAGAATTTAAAATATAGAAATGAAAGTATTATTTATAGGAGGAACAGGGAATATAAGTACACCAAGTAGTAGATTGGCGGTTGCCAAAGGAATGGATTTGTACCTATTAAATAGGGGCAAAGCCAAAGTTGATATTAAGGGCGCACAAAGTATTATTGGTGATATCAACAAACCGGATGAACTTGAAGAGCTGAAAAAACATGAGTGGGATGTTGTGGTGAACTGGATAGCGTTTACACCTGATGATATTGAGCGCGATATTGAATTGTTTAAAGGAAAGACCAAGCAATACATTTTTATAAGTTCGGCATCTTGTTATCAAACGCCATTGAGCTATCCTGTAATTACGGAGTCTACTCCGTTACATAATAATCTATGGGATTATTCTCAAGGTAAAATTCAATGTGAGGACAGGTTACAGAAAGCATATCGTGAGGAAGGATTTCCTATTACCATAGTAAGACCATCCTTAACGTATGATACGGTAATACCTATAGCCGTTGGTGGATTTGATAAGTTCAATACCGCACAGCGAATATTAGAAGGTAAAGAAATAATTGTACATGGAGACGGAACCTCACTTTGGACAGTGACACATTCAGATGATTTTGCAAAGGGATTTGTAGGTTTATTAGGATTACAGACCGCAATAGGGCATGCTTTTCATATTACTTCAGATGAGGTGCTGACCTGGAATATGATTTATAAGATTTTGGCTGATGCCTTAGGGAAGGAAGCAAAAGTAGTTCATATAGCGTCGGACTTTATTTGTAAAGTAGAGCCGTCATTTACGGGTACACTTTTAGCGGACAAAGCAGAAAGTGTCTTGTTCGATAATACCAAGATAAAAACTTTTGTACCGGGGTTTAAAGCTACAATTCCGTTTTCAGAAGGGATAAAGAGGACCGTAAAGTGGTTGTTAGAGCATCCAGAACATCAAAACATAAATGAGGAGACAGAGGCTAAGATTGAGAATGTGTTGAAGGCTTATAAAGATTTGTAGATTTTTGAGAGCACTAGCAGGTTGATTCACTATTCGTATTACCCACCCCTTAATCCCCTCCCGGGAGGGGAGGAATACGTGATATTTGTGAGTATTTAGCGTTTTTAAATGTTAATTTACACGTATCATTCTATGAATTGGTTGGAGTAAAGCAATTAAACATTCCCCTCCTTGGAGGGGCTAGGGGTGGGTTCTTTGAGTCTGCTAAATTTTTCTTTTATGTGAAATGATAATAGAAGTATACACTGTGCACAATCATTTTCTTTACCTTGGAGTGGTAAGTGATGAGTAATTAAAAACTAGCTTGAATCTTACTTTTCATGATGCTCTAAATAATTATCTATTCTGTGATATAAGAGTGCAGCATCTTTTTTGACATACTCAAGCCTATTTAGAATGGAATAGGCATAGGTTAATTCTGAATTAGTGAGTTGGTAAAATTTATCCTTACGCATCATTTTTAAAAGAATGGGGATTTCGGCGGGGCTTACTGAATCTGGAAATTTAGGGTTAAATACTTTATATGAGTTCATAAAATGAGGATAATCACTACGTGAATCGGCCCCATATTCATATAAGAATTCTAAATTTAAATAGTACGCAACAATCTCATCACGAATGTCTTGGTCTGAGATTAGGCTAATATTACCTGTACTTGACAACTCATTATAAGTTCTGTTATTAGGGGTAAGCCTGCCGATGCCATAAATACCACCATAAGCTACATCATTTATAAATGTGATGGTATCGGTTGGTATAATACCGTTCAGATAATAATTTTTAGCTTTATTTAAGCCTTGTATTTTTTTATCACCTCTTTTAAACCAACTTCTTTCAAAATATAAAGAATCCGATAGTATATCTTCTTGAATGTTCTTGAGGTAATTCAGTTCTACTTCTCTGCTTTTACGATACTCATTCCAATTATTAATCTGTAATGCAATTAATATTCCAACAACAACGAGAATAATTTCACCGATGGCGTATTTTAAGTACTTGGAGACTTTGCCTTCTTCGAGCAGGTTTCTGCGGATTTTTCTAAAGAAATTAATCATTGGTCAATTGTTCTGATTTCTTGGCGTCAAATTGATTTATTTTAGAGGGGGTTCAATTTTTAATTGGAGCTTCAGGAACCTTACCATACAACACATTACCTGCAGCTTCATATTTATCATCTTTCATCCAAAAAGGAGTTTCAGGGTCATTGGCTATCAACCTACCTGAAAGCACATAGCCTTGGTAAAATTTCACTAGATAATCATAATCCAAACTATCCGCCTCATCACCAGGTTGGTGGTAATATTTGTTAATTTCATCATCAAAGGCATCAAAACCAGTTGAATAAGTAGGAGCGGGAACACCCTTACTGGCAAAGCTTACATTATCGCTACGATCAAATAGTCCTTGTTCAGGAGCAGGGTCATCAATGGCTTTTAAACCAAAAGTTGCGGCACCTGAAACAATATGTTTTTGTGCTGTTGTTCTATTTAATCCAATTACGGTAGCCAATTTTGTATTGTTATACCCTCCACCATCGGTATTGAAACCATATACTATTTGCTTGAGTGGAAATATAGGGTGCTCAACATAATATTGACTACCTAATAAACCTTTTTCCTCTCCGGTAAAAAAAATGAATATAGCTGACCGTTTTGTAGGAAACTTTCCAATATTCTCTGCCATACTTAAAACAGCAGTAGTGCCTATGGCATTATCCCGTGCACCATTATAAATACTATCACCCACAGCATCAGGTTTACCAATACCCACGTGGTCATAATGTGCAGAATACATAATGAATTCTTCTTTTAATTTTGGATCGGTACCTTCTAGAACACCTATTACATTTTGTGTTTCTAGTGTTTCTTCTTTTATTCCGTCAGTTTCTATTGCATATGCTAGCTTAGCATTATTGAATGTAGCAAGTTTATTAGCTGAGGAATTTACCCAAAGATGAATAAAATCTGGTTTTGGCATTTGTTCATTTTTAGTATCAGGTATCTTAACACCTTCTTCCATGAAATGAGAAACCCTGGTCCACCAATCTTCTTCAAGTAAAGTCATCTCAAGTAACCCTATTGCCCCATTTTTGATTGCTAATTCCTGTTTTTCTTTATGTGCATTATAAACTGCTCTAGCATCTGAAGCTTCTGAAGTTCCACCTTTTACTATAATAAGTTTTCCGTTGACATCTTTTCCTTTGTAATCTTCTTCAATTCCAAAATTAAGATAGATTGCTTCTCCGGAAAGATCACTCCCTTTTGCTTCCACTGCAATGGTGTGTGGATAGTTTTCCCCATTTATAGAAACCTTAAGTACTTTGGGTGCAGTGGTTTGTATTAAATTAAATTTCTGATAGTAAGAATTTATGGCAGAATGCGGTTTTATGCCATACCCGCGTAAAGTATTAGCTAGATAGGATGCCGCTATTTTTAATTCTGGAGATCCAGTAGCACGACCTTTTAGGGCATCATCGGCCAAAAAATATATATGTCCCTCAATTTCATTTTTATCAACGGTCATCTCTGCTTTTTCTGAATCTGTCTGAGCAAAAACCAGAGTGGTCAAGCATAAAGTTATAAGTAGTAGTAAAGGTTTCATAGTATTCATTATATGGGTTATTTGATGTTAGTTTTAAATAATACATTTAAGTGTTATAGCGGTGTGTGCTTATGGTCACATAATTCTTAACACTCCATAATAAACTGCTGTTAATAGCAGTAGCACAAGGCTAATAGCTAAAAAGAATATAGATCGTTGAACGTTTCTAAACTTCCACGCAGATATTTTTGAATTGATGTAAATCTGTTCCCCCAGTTGCTCAAAAACTTCTTGTTCATTAATGCTCACGTTGTAAAATTTCCTTGAAAATTCTTTGATGGTTCCAAATTTGGTAATGACATCTCCAAAATAAAACACATTATCACTGTAGTTCCCTTCAAGTTTTGGAATAAAGCAGCGTACACTAAAAAAAATGGAAACTACGGTAGCTACAAACCACAGTCCAATTAGTATATAGAACAAAATGGCATTTGACACGGAATGCATTACGGGAGCAGCACTTTGGTAGATGAAATTGAGAATAATACCGTAAAAAGAGAGTATAAGTCCCGCCTTCAATTCCGAAGCCTTTATGAGTCCAGATACATAATTAATGGTGCCCCAATAATGATCTACTAATTCTTCTGCATGTCCCTTGGATTTTAATTCATCTAAAAGACCTTTCTCAAAAGCGGACAATGGGTTATGCTCTTGTTTGGTTTTATTGGAATTCTTGTTTTTATTGTCAATCGGTTTGGTCATGGCTTTAAGTTTAATATCACAAACTATTCTATCACATTGTATACGGTAAGCGGTTGCGATTTATTTTTCATATTGATACTACCTAAGTTTTCACATTTAAAGGCTTCTTTTACCTGTTCATAACAACTTTCACAGATGATAATTTGATTTTCTTTAGCGGCATCTTGCAATCTAGCGGCAGTATTTACCGAGTCTCCTATAACAGTGTAATCTAGACGCTTAAGGGTAGCGGAACCAATATTTCCGGAAATCATTTCACCACTTTTAATACCTATAGAAACTTTTGGCTGGTATGTTTCTTTGCCTTCCTCTTTGGGTAAGCTGTTCACTTGATTTCTAATGGCCAATGCGGCATCAATGGCACGGTCTAAATGATATTCTCCTCTAAAAACGGCCATAACGGCATCACCTATAAATTTATCTATGATACCATCTTGCTCCATTATTTCTTTTACCATGGTATCGAAATAGGTATTTAGCATTGAAACAACAATGTCAGGACTAGTGGTCTCACTAATTTTTGTGAATCCGCATACGTCTACAAACATTATGGTACCTTCAATATTCTCGTTTGCCATTATCTTAGACTCATATTCTTGGCCACCCATAAAATTGAGTACGTTTTCATCAACATACATTTTTAGAATATTGTTTTCTTTAATGGCTTGCAGCGTTTTTCTAATTTCCATGGCATGCTTTAGGGTCTTTTCCATGGTAATGGTCAAGTCTTCAAAGTTTATGGGTTTGGTGATAAAATCAAATGCACCTCGGTTCATGGCTACACGAATATTTTCCATGTCACCATAGGCGGAAACAATAACCGATTTAATTAAAGGGCTAGATTCATGCAATTCCGAGAGTAGGGTAAGACCGTCCATCTCTGGCATGTTAATATCGCTCAAAACAATATCTATACCGGGATTTTTCCCAAGTTTCTCTAGCGCATCTCTACCGTTTATAGCAAATACAAACTCGTATTCGTTCTGCCGTATCTGTTTTCTAAATTTCTGTTTGATGAGTATCTCTAAGTCCGTCTCATCATCTACTACCATTATTTTTGCCATAGTCTTACGTTAAGGTTATAAGCTTGTCTTTAAGAAGTGAAAAATCTAAAGGTTTGGTTAGAAAGTCGTCTGCACCTAGATTTTTTGCCATTGTTCTATTTTCATCATCTCCATAAGCGGTAATCATCATAACCATTGGTGGTGGTTTCACATAATTTTTTTTGATATTCTCCAATAACTCTAAACCGCTCATGCCAGGCATATTGATATCTGATAAAATCAATACCGCTTCATGCTGCATTGTTTTCATAATTTTGAGTGCATCTTCTCCCGAGAATGCAAAAACAAATTCTAGTTCCTCTTTTCTTATTTCTTTTCTAAAACGCTGTTGAAAAAGCACTTTTACATCTTGTTCGTCATCTACAACTAATATCTTCATAAGGTGGATTTTTTATAATTTTTAATACTTTTTATGGGGAACATTAATTGTTTATTTCATTGGTAATGAGATGGTGAAGGTGGTGCCTTCTCCTTGTTTTGTTTCTACCGTTAATTCGCCACCATGTACCTTTACAATATCATAGCTTAGCGATAGTCCTAATCCGGTGCCTTCACCAGAAGGTTTGGTAGTAAAAAAGGGCTGAAATATTTTATCCAATACCTCTTTAGGCACTCCATTACCATTATCAGATACTTTAATGAGCACCATTTTGCCCAGTTTTTCTGTACTTACAGAAACGGTAGGTTCGTAACCTTTTGGGTTTTCTTCTTTTTTCTTTTTTACCACATAAAAGGCATTGGTAATGAGGTTTAGAATAACCCTCCCAATATCCTGGCCAACAATGTTTATTTTACCGATAGCATCATCAAAGTCGGTATTTAACGTGGCATTGAAGCTTTTGTCCTTTGCACGTAAACCATGGTAGGCTAGGCGTAGGTATTCATCTGATAAAGTATTGATATCAGTCATTTCTTTTTGACCGGTGCTGCTACGGCTATGCTGTAGCATTCCTTTCACGATACCATCGGCACGTTTGCCATGAAAGATAATTTTATCTTCGTTGGCAGATACATCTTTAGCCAAAGCTTTTACTTCATCATAATTACCATTTTCAATTTCTTCTTCCAGTTCTTCCAGAAGTTCTTTATTTACCTCAGAGAAGTTGTTGACAAAGTTTAGCGGATTTTGAATTTCATGGGCAATCCCGGCAGTGAGTTCACCCAAACTTGCCATTTTCTCGGATTGTATAAGCTTTGATTGTGTAGACTTTAATTCGTCTATTTTAGTCTTAAGCTGAACCGTTCTATGAGAAACACGTTCTTCTAAGATTCTATTCTCTTTAGTTAATTTTCTGGCTCTAAAAACAATATATGCCCTTAAAATACTAGCTGCAATTAAACCGAAGAGCAAGTATGCCCACCAAGTTTGCCACCATGGCGGATTTATTTTAAATGAAAGTGTATCTGGAACGGACCAGTCGCTATTCCCACTTCTATCAGCCACTTTGAAGGTGTAATCCCCTGGTTTTAAGTTATAATAGTTTTTGGTCTTGGTAGCATTTGCAGCATAGCTCCAATCTTCATCTTCACCATCTAGAATAAAACGATAGTTTAATTTATCCCTGTTGAATATATCATTACTTCCATAACTAAAACTAATACTGTTCTGGTCATAGGGTAGGATAAGGCCTTGAGGTAGGTTGTAAAGATGTTTTACCGACTCCCATGTTATACCATTGGTATTGGCATAGGTTGAAGTTTGCACCTTTGTAGAATCTTTCTTTAGATTGAACCCGAACCCCGGGTTTTCATCCATGACGAAAATGTTGTTAATTTTCACTGTTCCAGTAGTACTATCTTGTTGTGGTTCTGAATTAAGAACAAGTAGTTTCCACTCATTGGAATCATTCGTAACACCTGACCAAAACTGGCCGTTTTTTAAAAATTTAGGTGAATTTTGTAAATAATCATTCGATTTAAAACCGAGTCCACCATTAAAATTGTAGAAGCCTTTATCTGTTGTTTTTGCAGTGGCTTTTTCCATGGCAATTAAACCATTACCACTAGCCGCATACATAAAGTTCCCTCTTTCAACTAGGTCGTAAAAATCTAGTGGGTATAATCCATTTTCACTTTCAATAGTAGTAAGCGTATTTTGTTCTAAATTAAGTATGTCTATACCGTTTAAGGTTGCTATCCATAATTCACCTTCATTAGAAAGTTTTGCTGAAGATACATTTTCATGGCTAAGACCTTGCTCTTTACTAAGATAACTAACAGAGTTCGTTTTTAAATTTAGTTTGGCTAGTCCGTTTGTAGTAGGAACCCAAAGAATTTCTTTGTCATAAGCTATGATGGATCCGCTTCCTGCATTTAAAATTTCCTGGCCATTTTTAGAGACTGCTTTTTTAACGGTGTTGTTTTCAATATTAAATATGTACAGTCCTAATCTAGAGTAGTTCGCAATTGTACCTTCATTTAAAATAGAAATTCCTGCACCAAAAATGTTGGAAGAATTGGCATAGACGGAAAGTTTATTTTTCTTTTTATC
Organism: Maribacter dokdonensis DSW-8; assembly: GCF_001447995.1. Lineage (NCBI taxonomy): Bacteria > Pseudomonadati > Bacteroidota > Flavobacteriia > Flavobacteriales > Flavobacteriaceae > Maribacter > Maribacter dokdonensis. The sequence continues at coordinate 123,604 of NZ_LDPE01000005.1, forward strand.
AAGAATAGAAAAGCCGGGCCTTGTGCTTAAATAATACATGTCCGGTGATATTTCTTTGATAAAATTGATTGTATTGGGTGCACTATGTAATTGCTCAAAACTTAGGGTTTTTATAGTATTTTTATTTAAGTCAATAATATTTATACCCGCAGCGGTTCCAAGCCATAGTTCACCCTTTGAGTCTTCTTCTATTTCCCAAACTTGGTCATCTATTAAGCCTCTGGTGGTATCAAAATATTCTGTTTGTAAAGTAAATTCATTGGCGATAATTACTCCATTATCAGTGGAGGCAATCCAAAGTGACCCATCCTTACGCTTTAAGGGTGTTGGTATTTTAAGGGATTCTTCTCGTTTAGCGTTTAGCTTAATTTTTTTAGAGGCATTTCTATTTGCACTTAGAATATATGCCTCTCTAGGGCCAAATATCCATAAGTTGTCGTCAGAATCAAATTCCATATTGTCACCCTTTATGGTATATCCGTTTTCTTCACCTAATACACTAACTTTATTCTTATCTAATGCTATTCTTAAAATGCTTGGAGTGGTTTTAGTATCAGGATTTGGGTAAGGGTAACTTAACCAAATACCATTTTGTGCATCTTCTTTAAATTCATAAACAACAGAATTTATTTCTAAATTGGCTATAGTTGAGATTGTTTTAATCTCAGTTCTTTCTTTATTCAATACCGCAAGACCATCTATAAACCCTAACCATAAGTTATCTTTGCTATCTTCAAAAAGTTTAAAGGGCTTATTTCGTCCTATATTTGAAATCTTTTGCAAACTTTTCATTTCCGAGTCCATTTTGTATATCCCTTCACTATCGGAGATTATGTATAGGGTTCCCGTATGATCGCAAAGAATGTCAAACGGTATAAAGCTTGCCGTTTTAGTTATTGTATAGGCTGTATTGTTTATAAAGTCTAACACCGTTAAAAAATTTGGTCCAGGACTTACCAACCAAAGCTTACCTTGTTGGTCAAATGTCATTTTATACACTCCTGGGTAATCGTAAACTAAGGCGTTCTCACCATCATAGTAGGTTAGGGGTGTATTATTCATGGAAGATCCTATCCAAATACCACCATCCTCAGTTTCTAAAAACGATGTAATATCGTTAGAGGGCAATCCCTCATTTGTGGAAAGCTGTAGAAGATTCACATTTGTGCCAGCCATATTCGCTGGGGGTTTCATTTTAGTAATAGTTGGTTTTTTTATGGTAGATTTTGTAACTGTAAATGACGCAGAATCAAGCTTCAATTTCTCTACAGGAAAATTTTCCCAATCCAAATCGTATTCTTTCATGGGAGTTTCCAGTGGCTTAAATTCATTAAATTCAAACGGTTTGCTTGGCAAGGCATCTACGTTTAAATCATAAAAAACGGGAGTTGTCAGCGTATCATTGATTATGGTTTCCCATTCAAAAGGTTCGGGGTCCGTAAATTGTAATGGGATGGTTTCTGGAACCTTAAAATTACCTACTGTAGTTTCCGTTTCGGACTTGCTTTGTTTGTGGCAAGAAACCAAAAACAAGCAGCAGAAAAAGCCTATTATAAGTACAAGTTTACTTTGTTGTATATTTTTCATACTGGTTTGGTTGTTGGTCTAGTTTGGTAATTCTATAATAAATGTGGTTCCCTTATTTTTTGTTGTTTCCACTTTTAACTTTCCATCATGTCCTTTTGTCACAATATCATAACTCATGCTTAACCCCAAGCCGGTACCTTGACCGGTAGGTTTGGTGGTGAAAAAGGGCTGGAATATTTTCTCTTTGACTTTTTCAGGAATACCATCACCATTATCAGAAACACTAATAGTGATATGTTCATCAGACTTTTTGGTACTGACAGCAACTATGGGCTTAAAACTAACATCTCTTTGTTTTTTCTCGTTTACCGCATAAAACGCGTTGGTAATCAAATTAAGAATTACCCGCCCCATGTCCTGTGGTACAATATTTACTTTTCCAATGCTCTCGTCAAAATCGGTAATGAGTTCTGCATTAAATGATTTATCCTTTGCTCGCAGACCATGATAGGCTAAGCGCAAATACTCATCAGCAAGGGCATTGATATCAGTTGGTTCTTTTGTGCCGCTATTGCTTCTAGAATGTTGTAACATACCTTTTACAATATTGTCCGCACGTTTGCCGTGATGGTTTATTTTTTCTAGGTTTTGTTTGATATCCAATGAAATAGCCTTCACTTCTTCAAGATCTCCTTTATCCAATTCCTCGTTCATTTCATCAACAAGTTCGTTGCTTACCTCAGAGAAATTATTGACGAAGTTTAACGGATTCTGAATTTCATGGGCAATGCCGGCAGTGAGTTCACCAAGGCTCGCCATTTTTTCAGATTGGATGAGTTGAGATTGGGTGGTTTTTAATTCTTCTAAAGATTGATTAAGTGCTGCTGTGCGCTCCTTAACTTGTTGCTCTAAAGTATTTTTTTGTTGAGATAAAATGGATTCTTTTTCTTTGGATAATTCTTGGACACGATTTAAATTTAATCTTAAATCTTGACTGCGCTTTCCAAATGCGTAACCTAAATAGATAGCTAAAACAACAGGAACGAGCATAAAAGAAAAAGGAATAAATTTATCTATCCGCTGGTCTACTAAACCCATATACCAACATATCATTAAAATCCAAAAGGCCAGGTTAATACAACTAGAACTTAAAAATAAAAAGCTGGCAACTTTATTTTTGTTCCAAGATTTTAAACTTAAACGTATAATACCAGCATAAAGGAAAATTGACCAGATTGGCCCCAACTGCTCAGGATCATATAAAAAGTAACAACCTATAGTTAAAAAACATAAAAAACTAATAGCTTTAAAAACAAGGTCTATAGGCTGTGCTAATATTTTGTAAAAACAGAACAAAAGAATAAGGCTTGAAATAAGAATGCAAGTGTCATAATAAAAAGTTAGCCAAAAATAAGTGCCAGTATTATGATAGAACGACAATACTCCTAATGTAAATAGAATTAAGAATAATAAAGAGGCAGCAAAATAACCGTTAATTTTCTCTTTAGGAAAGAAAATAAAAAACGATAGGAAAATAATAAACATTAGAATAGCAAGACCAAGTGAGATATAATAACTATTGACATATTGTTGAAAAAAAGCTACACGTTTATTCTTTACCACATCAGTTGAATTGGCATTACGCAAAGACGATATATAAATTCTAATTAGTCCGTTATGATAGTAGATAGGGTATTTGTATTGCGCATTGACAAAACGTACAGCTAAAATTTGTTCCTTGCCTATCTCTAAAGGTAAATGAAGCACTTGGCTAAATGGGTTATGGTAGATAACTTCATCCTTATTAGAGCTTACACTGCCCAATTGGTGAATTAGTTTGCCATCTAAATAAATTTCTGAAGCTCCTTCTTGAAAGATATTTAAAACCAGTGCATCATTTAATGACTGGTCTGCCATAATACGTTTACGCAACCATACAATTTCGCCCCTATCTGCAATTACGTTTTTTCCATCAAGCAGATTTAAGTTATTACTAGAGAATTTATTCCAGGTAGAATCATCAAATTCTGGATTTGCCCATAATTTATTATCTCCTTTTTGATAACGCCAATCCATTCCAAGAATCATCCAGTTATCAGCAACAGTACTATCTGTAATGACTAACACTTTGTCCTCTTGACTAAAAACTGTCAACGAAAGTAGAAAGCCAATAATGTATAATATATGTTTCATTATCATTTAAATTATAGGAAAAATGATTTTAAAAGTGGTTCCTTCACCTTGTTGTGTTGTTACCAGCAATTCACCACTATGCCCCTTAGTAATAATATCGTAACTCATACTTAAACCCAAGCCGGTACCCTGCCCGGTAGGTTTGGTGGTGAAAAAGGGTTGGAATATTTTCTCTACAATTTCCTTCGGAATGCCATTACCGTTATCGGAAATAGAAATTTGTACACTTTGAGACCCTCCCCCAACCCCTCCAAGGAGGGGAGTTCGCTTTGAGGTAATTTTTACGGTAGGTTTATAACCTTCAATGTCAGAATTAGCTTTTTCATTTACCGCATAAAAGGCATTGGTAATCAAATTGAGAATTACCCTCCCCATGTCTTGTGGTACAATATTTACTTTTCCAATGCTCTCGTCAAAATCGGTTATGAGTTCTGCATTAAAAGATTTATCCTTTGCTCGCAGACCATGATAGGCCAAGCGCAAATACTCATCGGCAAGGGCATTTATATCCGTAAGTTCTTTTGTGCCATTACTACTTCTAGAATGTTGTAACATACCTTTTACAATATTGTCTGCACGTTTGCCGTGATGGTTTATTTTTTCAAGGTTTTGTTTGATATCCAACGAAATAGCCTTCACTTCTTCAAAATCTCCTTTATCCAATTCCTCGTTCATTTCATCAACAAGTTCGCTGCTTACTTCAGAGAAATTATTGACGAAGTTTAAGGGGTTTTGAATTTCATGGGCAATACCAGCAGTTAACTCTCCAAGACTCGCCATTTTTTCAGATTGGATGAGTTGAGATTGGGTGGTTTTTAATTCATCTAAGGATTGATTTAATTCTGATGTTCTTTCTTTTACTTTTAATTCTAACTTTTCATTTTGAGAAGCAATAAGCGCACTCTTTTCAGCTTCGACCTTTACAAGTTCCATTGCATTTTTACGCATATCCTCATTTTTCTCTCTCATGCGATATGCGACAAATGCCAACATTCCAAAATAAAAAATTCCCTTACCGATTAAGTCACTGTTTACAGAAACTAATCTTAAACTAAGATGATCACCAGAAGCGAGCCATCTATATATAAGTCCTAGATAAGAAGTAGTAAATGATAAAAATAAACTAAACATGACTACCCTGACAGATATTACTTTTTTTCTGGATTTTAATGCGAAAATGAGTAAAAATATGGCAATCCCTATTACCGTAATTAGGTAGGAATAAGAACTGAAATACATTGCTAAAGATGCTATTATACAGAATAGAATCAACCATTTTTTAAGGTTTCCATATAACATCCTATAGCCCAATAAAAGACATAATATAGGGAAGAAGAAAAATAAAATATTACTTACATAATCTAATGTAATCATGATGTTAGAAGGTAGGGTGAAAAATAAACTATCTCCACCAAAGAATGCCGATGCAATGGTTTCTAGTAACATTACAGTGCAAAAAAGAGCTATAATTAATAACTCCTTTTCATCTCTAATTAGAATATAGAGAAGCCAGAAAAGAATTGAGAATATAAAAGAGCTGATCAAGTCAAATAAAGCTTTAAAACTCAATAAACTCATATAGTCAAAATACGCGTTGGATACAATTCTGGTTGAACCCACTAGAGCTTTGGTTATGTTTCCATAAGTGCTATAGTCAACATAATGTATCGTTAATGTATGTACTGTATCAGGTTCTAAAAATATTGGGGTTCTTATTTCAAAATCTTGAATGTGTTCTTTAAATGAGGCTCTATCGTTCCCTTTTTCGCCAAATTGGCGGAACAACTTTCCATTTAAATAAATATCCTCAGCAGCATGATCTTCTTTATCTAAATAGAGAGGAAGCTTTGCTATAGCACTATCAATAGTAAACTGCAATCTGAACCATCCTTCAAATTTTCCAGAACTATCTACCATATCATTAGTTATCTCAGAAGGACTTAATCGTTCCCAGCCAGCTAAATCAATCTCTACAGGAGATAAATCTTTTTCATTGCCCGATTTAAAAATCCAACCTTCTCTATTTTTCAACGTTAAACCAAATAGTGGATCTACATCTGCTTTCGTAAAATGTATAATGGTATCTAGTGCCAATCCATTTTTATCTACCGGGTTTTCTTGCCCACTTGCCGTAATTAGCATAGAGAAAAATAGCGTGATGAATAGGAGGGATTGTTTAATCATTAATTTTTAAGTTATTAGTTGAACCTAGTTCAAAAATGGTTCTAAAGAAATTGGAGGTTGAAGAGATAATTAAAGATAACTTATTGACAGAAGTACCATTAAAACAAGTGTCATCATTGAAAATGTAAGTATGGGTTGTTTGGTAGACATTTATGTAACCAAGTAGCCATTTGGTATTGATTTCAATGACTTGATTTTCCCTTTTTAAAGCTAATTTCATGCACAATTGGTGGTTGGTTTAAAAAAATAGCACTGATTACAACTTCATCCTCGTATTTAATTTTTTGAATTAAACACAAGACAAATAAGGCTACACATCAGGGGGCGATGAGCAACATATTGTGAATCAGAAAAATAAAGGGGAATTTTACACCCTTAAAGTACGTAATAACTTTTACTTTAAGAGTGTTTTATTAAGAATTTAGATGCAAGAGATGAACTAGAATCCTTAATAAGGATATTAGCACATAAAATATAGTTATAGATTGAAGTTATGTAATAACAGTACTCGGTATCAGTTCTTCTACAATTTCACCATCTTTTAAATATACGTAGTACGAATGGTTTTCATTGTTCAATGAGACTGAAGTATGAACTTCACCATCAATAAAATGAATAGCGGAACGGTCGTCGCAGGCATAACCATCGGATAGTTTGCCGGTCTTTATGTTTTCAAAGTATAAAGGTCTTCGTGAAGTTTCAGAATTGTAATGCGGGCAGTGGCTCTTGTCTATAAATGACATGCCGCCAACAATACTTAATTCTTTTGGTCTAGAATCTGTAGTACCGCCATTAAACCAGCATAAAGAACCAGCGCTGCCACCACCCATAACTACGCCGTTGTCATAAGCTTTTTTAAGGGCAACATCAATGCCTTGCGCTTTCCAAATGGCGAGCATGTTCAACGTATTTCCACCACCAACGATTATGGCATCCATCCGGGAGATGATCTCATCGAACGATTCTTTTTGGTCGTAAGAATTAATCCAGACCGAAAGTACATGTGGGGTAACATCTATCTGTGAGCACACCTCATAGAAAGAAGCAATATACTGAGCGTCTTCACCACTAGCTGTAGGAATAAAACACATATTCGGTTTTTCCTTGCCAGTAGCTTTGGCAATGTAGTTTAAGAAAGGTACGGTATGGCGGCCACTGCCGTAAATTACCATTTGCTTTTTCATAAAGACGATAAAATTTTTATGCTAAAGATAAAATGAATTATTAACAGAAGCTATTCGCTTCTGCTAGAATCTGTTCGTTTTTTAGGTCTGCTCGAATTCCTATTATTCTTACCTCTAAAGTTGTTACCACCAGGCCTGTTTCTGTTTTTGTTTTTATTACGGGAGTTGCCTTGTTTTCTTTGTTGTTGTGCCGGTTGACTGTCCGTATCTTGCGGAGTGTCTTCATCTACGAATTGATGCTCTGGCATGCGAGGTACAGATTGTTTTATTAATTTCTCGATATCACGTAAGTAGGGTCTTTCTTCTTTGTCACAAAAAGATAGTGCCGTACCACTTGCATTTGCCCTACCTGTTCTGCCTATACGGTGAACATACGTTTCGGATACGTTTGGTAAATCATAATTAACGACCAATGAAAGGTCTTCTACATCAATACCCCTTGCGGCAATATCGGTTGCAACCAATACCTTAAGATCTCCCTCTTTAAAAGCGCTTAGTGCCTTTTGTCTTGCAGTTTGCGATTTATTACCGTGTATGGCTGCAGAACGTATACCTGCTTGGTCTAATTTCTTGACAATTTTATTGGCACCATGCTTAGTTCTGGAGAAAACAATAAGGGTACTCTCAGGGTTCTCTTTAATGATATGGATAAGCAGTTTTGGTTTGTTAGGCTTGCTAACAAAATATACCCCTTGTTCAACTTTCTCTGCTGTAGCTTGTTCTGGCTTAATGGTAACGCGTTCAAAATCGCCCAACATTTTTCTAGAAAGCTCAACAATGTCTTTTGGCATAGTTGCCGAAAAGAATAATGACTGTCGTTTAGGAGGCAATTTTGCTATGATTTTCTTAATATCATGAATAAAGCCCATGTCCAGCATTTGGTCAGCTTCATCAAGTACTACGTGTTCTAAATCTCTAAAAGAAATAAAACCTTGGTTCATTAGGTCTAATAAGCGACCGGGAGTAGCAATTAATATATCAACGCCTCCTCTAAGGGCGTTTACTTGTTTACCCTGTTTTACTCCGCCAAAAATAACGGTATTACGTAGGCCTGTGTATTTTCCGTACGCCGTAAAACTTTCGGCTATTTGAATGGCAAGTTCACGGGTAGGTGTTACTATCAGCGCCTTAATTTTTCTTTTATTCTGGCTAAGGCTTATACCTTCATATAATTGATGTAGGATAGGAATACCAAATGCAGCCGTTTTACCGGTTCCCGTTTGTGCAACGCCCAATAAATCTTTGCCTTTCAGTAATATGGGTATGGATTGTTCTTGAATTGGAGTAGGGTGAGTATATCCTTCAGCCTCTAATGCCTTAAGGATAGGTTCGGCTAAGCCGAGTTCTTTAAATGTCATAAAATTTTAATAAGCTGCAAAGGTACGCTTTAATGTGGAAGGAATTGTAAAGTGGGGTTAAAGTACAAAGTAAGAAGTATTAGGTATTAAGTATTAAGTAAGAAGTATAAAGTAGTTGGAAGTAAGAATATAGAATAAGGAGAATAGACTTTTTTTGATTAGTTCCTAATCAATCGTATTAAGTAAAGCTAAATTTTATAGTTTCTAACAACTAACAACTAACAACTAACAACTAACAACTTATTTTGAATTTGATTTTTGAGATTGCGCTTGTATTTAAAACATCGATTGTCGATTAAAGACACTAAAAATCGGTAAGGTGAAAATAGGGGCAATGTCGTTAATCGACGAGATTTTACACTTAATCCGAATCTTTGTCAAGTAACGAGAATACGGTGTTTTTCAGCGATTCATCACCTAGTAAAACAAGGTCTACGGCGTTTTATAATTGTAACAAAACGCAAGTCATGAAAACATTAGCAACTATCATCTTCATCATCTTTTTAAGCTTTAATGCTCAAGCTCAAAACACAACTTCAGAGGTTAAAGTTGAAACTATTGAAATGAGCATTGTTACGGAAACTACAAATGAAGTTAAAACGGAATCTACTACTGAGGTTGCTCGTTTATACAAATTCAAAAATTCAAGAATTAAAAGAGATTTGAATTTTATCACTAAAGCTAACAAGCCTAAAATGGCGTAATTACAGTAGTTGGTATTAAGTATTAAGTAAGAAGTATAAAGTATAAAGTATAAAGTATAAAGTATAAAGTAGTTGGAAGTAAGAAAATAGAATAAAGAAAATAGACTTTTTTTGATTAGTTCCTAATCAAATCTATTTAGCAAAGCTAAATTTTATAGTTTCTAACAACTAACAACTAACAACTAACAACTAACAACTAACAACTAACAACCAACAACTCATTTTGAACTTGAACTTGAACTTGAATCTTGCACTTAAACTTACAACCCTGCCATAGCAGCTTCGGCACATCTTTCGCCATCCATTGCTGCAGAAACAATTCCACCGGCATAGCCACCACCTTCACCACATGGGAAAAGTCCTTTGATTACTGGGTGTTCCAGTTTTTCGTTTCTAGGGATGCTCACAGGTGATGAGGTTCTGGATTCCACGCCCACAATATTTGCTTCGGCCGTGTAATAACCATGCATTTTATCACCAAAAGCTTTAAAGCCTTGTCGCAATCTACTACCAATAAGTTTAGGTAACAGGGAGTGTAGGGGAGCGGAGTTTAATCCGGGTTGGTACGAGGTAGGATTAAGATCTACGGATAAGTTTCCTTCCACAAAATCGGTCAATCGCTGAGCTGGGGCAGTTTGCGTTCTTCCGCCAGAAGTGAATGCCAGTCGCTCTAAATTCTTTTGATATTCCAATCCTTTCAAAGCCCCGAATTTCTCATATTTAGGAATATCTTTATCCACATTAATTTCCACTACGATACCGGAATTGGCATATAGGTTATTTCGTTTTGATGGTGACATGCCGTTTACAACCACCTCGCCAGGGGAAGTGGCAGCAGGCACAATGAATCCGCCAGGGCACATACAGAACGAATACACGCCACGTTCCTTCACTTGTTCCACTAAACTATAAGAAGCTGCAGGTAACAATTCGCTTCGGTCACCAGAGCAGTGGTATTGAATACTGTCTATAATATGTTGCGGATGCTCTACACGCACGCCCATGGCAAATGATTTTGCTTGTAGCGCAATATCTTTTTTATGTAATAAGTCAAAAATGTCACGAGCGGAATGTCCCGTAGCCAATATTACGCGATCCACGGCCATTTCATTATTGTCATTTAAAACAATGGCTTTTAATGTATTGTCCTTGATAACAAAATCGGTCACCTTGGTATTAAAATGTAATTCACCACCGTGCTGCTGTATAACTTCACGAATATTCTGTACAATTTTTGGGAGTTTATTGGTTCCTATATGCGGATGTGCATCTACCAATATTTGGTCTGTTGCACCATGAAATACCAAACTTTCGAATATGCGACGTACATCGCCACGTTTAAGACTACGGGTGTATAGTTTTCCGTCAGAATACGTACCTGCGCCACCTTCACCAAAACAGTAATTACTCTCAGGGTTTACCTGATGGTCTTGATTAATGGCTTTTAAATCTCGTCTTCTATCTTTTACATTGTTTCCACGTTCCAAAACAATAGGCTTGTAACCCATTTCTAAACAACGTAATGCCGCCCACATACCTGCAGGTCCAAATCCTACAATATGTATGGGTTTGGCATTTGATACATCTTTATATTCAAAATGCAATGTATCGTTTGGTGCAGGTTCATTAATGTATACCGCCAATTTGTAATTGAATACAATTTTAGGTTTACGAGCATCAATGGATTTACGTAAGACTTTAAGGGTAAACGACCCTTCTTCGAGTCCAAGATATTGCGCTGTACGAATTTGTAATCCGTTTGGGGTTGCTTCTTCCTTTAAAGTTAACCTTAGCTGTACATTTCTAATCATGGGGCAAAATTAAAGTAAAAAGATGATGTAAAGCTGTAGCGGCTTAAAAATGCATAAGGTCTGTAGCGGTAAAATTATTTTTCAATGATGGTTCTAAATGTGAGGTTTACTCTTGGCGTTTTACTTTTTGTAGTGGGTGGCAATCTATGTAACCAGTGGGTCTGTGTTGCATCTTTCATAATTAAAAGGCTACCGTGCTCTAAAACGAGTTCAACCTTTTCTTTCGTTTCTTTGTGTTTAAATGCAAATTTTCGCTCCGATCCAAAACTGACTGAAGCTATTGCGCCATTTTTTTTCAGGTCTTTTTCTCCATCACTATGCCACGCCATGCCCTCGCTGCCATCATGATATAGGTTTAATAGGCAAGAGTTAAAGGTTTCGCCACTTTCTTGCTCTACTTTAGATTTTAATTCAAGCAACTCTGTAGTCCATGGTAGGGCTAGTTTAGTGGTTTTAGAGTAGGTATATTGATATGGTTTTTCGCCATACCATGCTACTTTTCGTTTCGTTATGATCTTTTTGCCAAAGATGATGGCTTCATCATTCTTCCATTCTATTTTGTTCAACAAGACATTTAGGTAGTGTATAGCGTCTTCCTCATTTAATATTTTACCAAAGTAATGTACCGTTCCGTCACGTGGAAGTAGGTTTTTCTTGTGGTCAACCTCTATATCAAATAATTTCATAATGCTTGCTTTATAACAATTCAGAGAACTAAAGTACTTGGTAATCATCTCAAAAGCAAAAGCGAATAGTTAACCTTTTTTATAAGATTTTCTATTCGCTTTTATAATTAAAAAGAACTTTTTTGATATATACTAATTGCTTTTGAGCAAGTTTTTAATCGCTTTGTTCCATTTTTCTATAGACTGAAATTCTCCACTCAGTTGGTAGTTGACTTCAACATCATAAAATTCAAAAACTACATCTGGTGCATTGGTGTTTTTTGGGAAAAGTTGCAGCAGCAATCGCTCTGTAATTTTCTCTTTTCTTGCAAAGGATTTACCAATGTTCGCAATTTCAGTAGTTTTAATAGTGGCTAAATCGGCATACTGTTCATGTAATTCTTCGCCATTTTTTGAGACAAAGAATACAAATTTCTTTTCAGTGTCCATACCTATAGCATAGTGACCAAAAATTTCATATTCCGTTAGTCTACAATGATGTGTAGTTGCGATGTCGTTTAAAGATGACATCATTTTTTTTTCTTTTATTTTTCTGTTTCTGTTCGTTAAAACAAAAGGCATTGCACATAGTGCAACAGATGCTAAACCAATAGCAGTTACTCCAAATTCCATGTTGTAAATTTTAATTTTTTAATACTGATTATTGTATGATGTAAAGTGATACATCATAAGACCTAGTTGTTTAGCTATCAAATTGATAGCCTATATGAAGAGGTCTACCAGAAATTATGGAAAGGATAAATAAGATCAGTTTTTCTAAACTTGATCAATAGCGTTTTGGCATAAAGAATATATTGCCTATATCTAGAAATAGAGGCAAAATCAATACCGTTAAGGCTAGCGGTAAAGCCAGTAAACGGAAGCTTGTAATTAGGCGAAACAACTTCGGCAACATCTGAAACCGAAACTTCAGTTTGCTGAGCATGTGGAGATAAAAGTTTGGTGGACGCTGTAAAATAGCTTTTTTGCTCGCTATTTTCGCTTAATGGTGTTTGGTTAAAGTTAGTTAAGGCATCTGCAGAGTTAACCAGCCCGAAACAATAAATTGTAACGAGGAGTAGAACTTTTACTATGTTGTTAAAACTTTGCATTTTACGCTATAACTACTTGGTCCAGTATTTCATTAACTTCTTTTAAGCTTTCTTCATTATCTAGAAGTAAAACCAAAATATCATTTGCTTCAATCACCGTAGCACCGCCCGGACGTACAAATTTACCATTTCTCTTTATCATGACAATAAAAGCCGACCTGGGAAAATGTAAATCGATAATTCGTTTTTCTACAGCAAAACTGTTGGGAGCAACCGTAACTTCTTCCATAGCGGATTTAGGTAGATTAAGAATGTATCTATCATTTTCTGCAATAGGTTTTACTTCCTCCGGTAAAGCAACATTAAGCCATTTGGCAAAAATAGATAGGGTAGTACCTTGGATTAAAACCGATGAAACCGATATAAAGAATACGATACTAAATATAATATTGGCCTTATCAATGCCTGCCAATAGGGGATAAGTTGCAAATACGATAGGCACTGCACCACGTAAGCCCACCCATGAGATATAGAAACGTCTCCCTAGTTTCATTTTAAAGAACATAAGGCTTAATAAAACACTTACAGGCCTTGCCACAAGAATTAAGAATACCGATATAAGCAGACCAATACCTAAATAAGGTAAAATCTGAGAAGGGAAAACGAGTAGGCCTAAGGTCAAGAACAATACGATCTGCATTAGCCAAGCCATACCATCGAACATTTTTAAAATGGTTGACTTATGTATTAAATCTTGATTGCCTAAATACACGGCACAAATGTAAATAGCCAAGAAGCCATTACCGCCAACAGCGTCTGTAGCGGAAAAGGTTATGAACATTAAGGCAATGACCAGTACAGGGTACAAACCTTCAAAGCCTAATTTAATTTTGTTTATGATAATTTCACTGAGCTTTCCAAATACAAAACCGCCAATGCCGCCCAATATCATTTGTTGTAAAAACAAGGGAATGATAGAGAGAACGCTCAGGTCTTGATTAATGACCAAGGTCAAAAAAGCAAGAGTAAGCACATAAGCCATGGGGTCGTTACTACCACTTTCAAGCTCTAACGTGGGTCTTAGATTACTTTTTAAAGCTAAATTTTTAGAACGTAAAATGGAGAAAACCGCTGCGGCATCTGTAGAAGATACAATAGAGCCCAACAACATGCTTTCGTATATGGTAAAATCGGTAATATAATAGACGAAAGTTCCAAGGGTGACCGCTGTGAGCAAAACCCCTAGGGTAGATAGCACAAGTCCCTCTTTTAAAATAGGTTTTACAGCGTTCCAATTGGTATCTAAACCACCAGAAAACAATATAAAGTTAAGAGAGACAATACCAATAAATTGGGCAAGCTTAGGATCATCAAACTGAATACCGCCAATACCATCAGATCCGGCAAGCATACCTATAGCCAAGAAAAGAATCAATGTAGGTACCCCGAATTTGTACGAAGTTTTACCGACTATAATGCTGATAAACAGTAATATAGAGCCTACAAGAAGTATGTTTTCTATGGTAAGGTTCATTGGTGGTCAGTTGCCTTAATTTTAAGGCAACAAAGTTAGATTATTTATCAAAAAACCAATACAAATGTTAAGGTTTGGCACAATGTTAACATGTTGTATTATAACCCTGATTTATTAAAAAACTAATTAATTTTTCTAATGAAGGCAGTTATAATATTTATGAGGTATAGTAATTGCACACAGACTGCCGCAAGTGTACATAAAGTCACGGTTAAATGAGAACCAAAATCTTGATTTGAATCTGATAAGAAAAATGGAATGAATAAAATTAAGCAGAAGCCAATAACGGTAATTATTAAATGAATTATGGTCAGCCAATTTACTAACCTTCTGTTCAGTTTAATTACGACCCAGTATCCAAAACCTATAATTGCAAATATAATAGAGATTAGTACCGCTAAATTGATCAACCCCAGTACATAATAGGTGTCATGAATATTAAAGTAGAATGTTTTATCAGGTTTTAGAAATCCTGTGAGTAGTATTATGGGAATCAGAATCCAGAAAACAATATGGGGTGTTTTGGTAATTTTAGTCATCTGTTGGTTGTAGTATTATTCCTAAAGTCAAGTTAATCATTTTTAAGATAATCACAATAAAAGTTTAGTGTCAATATTTATCTATATATTTACATGTATCTATATAATATATCATCATGGAGCTAAAACAAGTGGAGAAAATATCTAAAGCATTAAGTGATGTAAATCGTTTAAAAATACTGCAGTATATGCAGAAAAATCAAGGCAAGGTTGAATGCACCAAAGCGTGTAACCTGCTGGATTTAAGTCAACCTTCCATCAGTCATCATATAAAAAGGTTGGTTGAGGCAGAACTCATCAATCAGCATAAAATAGGACGTAATTATCACTATTCCTTAAATCATGAAGTTTGGGATAATTACATGTTACGACTGAAGCAACTGTAGTTTTTTTGATAAAACATATAGATACTTTTAAATGTATTAATGAAATTATTTGAATGAAAAATATTAAATATTCTATATTGGATTTGGCCATTGTATCAGAGGGTACAACGTTAAAAGATACTTTTGACCACTCTTTGGCATTGGCACAAGCTGCGGAAGAAGTGGGGTACAACCGATTTTGGTTGGCAGAGCATCATAATTCTATAGCTATTGGTAGTAGCGCCACGTCTGTATTAATGGGCTACATTGCCGAAGGAACAAAAACTATAAGAGTGGGGTCAGGTGGTATAATGCTACCAAATCATTCCCCATTGATAATTGCAGAGCAGTTTGGAACTTTAGGAATACTGTACCCAAATAGAATAGACCTAGGTTTGGGGCGTGCACCCGGAACCGATCAATTAACCGCCCAAGCCATACGGTCAGATTTTTTCCAAGCGGCACAGTCTTTTCCTTTAGAAGTGGAAAAAATTCAGCGCTATTTCTCTACTGAAAATGCAGATGCAAAAGTGCGTGTTACCTTGGCAGAAGGGGTAGAGGTACCTTTATACATTTTGGGTTCAAGCACGGATAGTGCACACTTAGCCGCCAAAAAAGGATTGCCATATGCATTTGCGAGTCACTTTGCAACGAATCATTTAATGAATGCCTTGCAAATTTACCATCAAGAGTTTCAGCCTTCTAAGGTTTTGGAGAAACCGTATACCATGACCGGCGTAAATATTATCATTGCGGATACAGATGAAGAAGCGGAACGCATTTCAACATCCCTTTATAAAATGATCATTGGTTTGTTGACAGGAAAAAGGGGCTATATGCAACCACCGGTACCCATGACTCCTGATTTACGTGAATTGAGTAAAAATCCGTCTGTACAGCAAATGTTGAAGTATTCCTTTATTGGTAGCAAAGAAACCGTTAAAAAACAAGTGCAACAGTTTATTGCCGATACCCAAGTAGACGAACTTATTGCGGTTACCAATATTTATGACGGTAAAGACCGCATAAAATCATACCGTATGTTTGCCGAGATTATGAAAGAATTGAATGGGGAGAAGGGATAATTCTCCCCTTATTAATCCTTGATTTCTATGGTAGACTGTCTTTCTCTGTTCACGGAAAGTTTAGTGACATCTGGTCTAGAATAGTGCCCTACGGGATCAAAATTCTGACGTTCTTCTAAAACCCTGTTGAAATCTATAGTTGTTGTGATCAATCCCTCTTTATCAATTACAGGAGGTAAAATCCATTCCCCATCCGGTCCGGCAATACAAGAACCACCGTTTGCCAATGTTTCCGGGCAATTTTCAAGAATGGCGTTTAAATGTGGAGTGTCATCTGGAAAATCGGTTTTGCTCATTAAGCTAGATACAGAAACTACAAAAGACCTGGATTCTCGTGCAATGAACCTGGTGATATCGGCGGTATTGTAATCCGATCCGGGCCAAACGGCAATGTGTAAGTTTTCTCCCAATCCGTACAGGGTAGCTCTAGGCAAGGGCATCCAGTTCTCCCAACAGTTTAATCCGCCAACACTAAAGTTCTTAAGATCATGTACTTGTAATCCGTTACCATCACCCGGTGCCCATGTCAACCGCTCTTCGTAGGTAGGCTGTAATTTTCTGTGAACCGATTTTATTTCGCCCTGGTTGTCAATATATGCAAGGGAGCAGTAAATACTATGACCGCCTCTGTTTTGTGCTCGTTCCATGAGACCTAAGTAGATGGCAATCTTATGTTGTTTCGCAAGCGCACAGATGTCATCTAATTCTCCAGCCTCAATTTGAACCGAATTTTTAACGTAATGCGCATGAATCTCTTTCTGAACTTTAGAATCGAATTTTGCACCATTGGTCATAGAAACCCAAAAAGGATAACCCGGTAACAATGCCTCACCAAAGACAACGAGCTCACAACTGTCTTTGGCCGCCTTTATAATATATTCCTTAATTCTATCAATAGTAGCAGATTTGTTGAGCCAAACCGGTGCTATTTGTGCCATGGCAATTTTAAGGTGGTTTTGCTCTGGTGTGTCTATAATTTTCACTGATAAAAGGTTTGGTGGTTTTATTTAAGAGATACTTTTTAAAGCTTCAACAATTTCGTCTGGCTCTGAACGTGTGCGGTAATCAACGTTAACGTAGCTCCATTGAATTGCACCGTCTGTGCCAACAATAAAGGTAGCAGGTATTGGCAATACCGTTCCATTTCCGTTGTTTATTTGTTTTAGATCAAGATTTCGGTCAACGCGCATATGGTCCAAAAGAAATTCTGGTACTTCCCAAGCTACGCCGTACTTAGACGCTACTTTTGCATCTTGGTCAGACAAAACTGTAAAATCCATCTCACTAATTTCATTCTTGGTCATTGATGCATCTGGAACTTCTGGACTAATGGCGATCAGCGTAGCACCAAGAGATTGAATTTCCGGTAGCTTAGCTTGTAATGCACGTAATTGTAAGTTGCAGTATGGGCACCAGCTACCACGATAAAAAGTGACTACTACCGCACCGTTATCCAATAAACCGGATAATTTTATTTGATTGCCTAAAGCATCCGGTAACTCAAAATTTGGAGCTTGTTCTCCTACCTTTAGCGCATTCTTACCTTTTTCAAAAGCCTTTGCTTCTTCGATGATCTCATCGACGCCTTTCATGAATTCAGGATTTTTTTGTCTGCCAAAAGCTATTTTAGCATCGGTCTGTTCTCTTAGTTTTTGCATTATGTAAGTCTAAATTTTCTATGTATATAGCTACTAGGTAGTCTAGCGTATTTTTTCGAAATATAGTGAAAACCCTTTGTGCTATTGGTCTGTATTAGGAATAATATAACATTGTTCTTATGGGTAAGATGAGCATATATACCTTTATTTTGTCAAAGTTGAAACGTTGTGGTAATTACTTTTAGCTTTGCCTTATATTTGTGCGGATGGTACAAGAAATCTATTATTGGAAATTCAAAAATTCCGCAATTGATTCCATTAAACTAGGCATTGACGTTTAGTATATCTCGTATTTCTTTTTGTATGCCAAAGGGGTTAATTTAGTGATATGCTTAAATTGTTTGTTGAAATTTGAAAGCGTTTGATATCCGCTTTGATAACAAGCTTGTGAAACATTCATTTTCTTCTCGATTAAAAGTTTACAAGCATGACCAATTCTAATTTCACTTACAAAATCTGAAAAAGGTTTATTAGCGTGTTGCTTAAAATATCTACTGAATGATGTAGGGGTCATATTCGTTAGTTTGGCTAAATCTGTCAAGAATATTTTTTGCTTAAAGTTTTTCATGACAAAAGCATACACTTTGAACATACGTTCCGTATCTGCTTCCCTTAGGGTGTTGGTATAACCAGCGCTGGCCAAAAGATTAAATTCGTTGGTTGTACTTATAAAATTTAAAATTTTTAGTAATTGTAGCACACCATCAAACCCGGTCATGGCTACAAGGTCAATCATCATTGTTTTTAAGGTTGCAGCGGTCTTATGGGTAAACTCAATTCCCCGTAGACTTTTATGGAAAACATTTCGTAAACGTATGGCTTCATTGCTCTGCAAAAGATTTTTTCCTAAAAAATCTTTATGAAAATAAATGACGATCCCTTCAGACCAAGCAATGTTCATTTCTTGCTCTTCCTCATTTTCACTACGCCAAAGATGTGGAAGGTCAGGACCTATAAAAGTGATATCACCAGCAATATATGATTTAACGCTATCGCCAATAAATCTTGTGCCACTACCTTTTAGAACTAGAAAAAGCTGATGTTCTGAATGAAAATGCCAATGAGGATCAAAAACAGGCTCTTTAAGCATTCTAGCTAAATAGGCATGATGCTTGGGAATCGGTGATTTTTGTAGAGCAGATTTCATGACATAATGTTGGCTTAATACATTCCATTTTTAAATGGAATTTATACTAATGTATCAAAAAAATATAGTTATTATGATTTGAATGATAATATATAGTCGGTTTGTGGTAAATGAGAGTAATTTTTCAGCTTGTTTTTTGGGTAATATTGACCTGAGAAAAATAGACCACCTATGAAAACCTATTCTTACCCATTTTTATTTTTATCACTGATTATCTGTCTATCGGCTTGCTCGCCAATGGGTAAAGAACGGTTAGATGATAAGCCGAGAAGAATAGAATTACTTTTTTTAGGTCATGAATTGGAGCATCATAATTCAAGAACCTATTTTCCCATTTTGGCATCTGCATTAACTAAGGATGGTATAAATATTACATATACCGAAAAACAATCTGACCTTAATGAAGAAAATTTAAGATTGTATGACGGACTCATTATGTATGGAAATCAAGAAGAGATTTCTCATAATGAGGAAAAAGCATTATTAAGCTTTGTAGAAAATGGTAATGCATTCATTCCTATACATTCGGCTAGTTTTTGT
The DNA here is from genome assembly GCF_001447995.1 of Maribacter dokdonensis DSW-8. Classification (NCBI taxonomy): domain Bacteria; kingdom Pseudomonadati; phylum Bacteroidota; class Flavobacteriia; order Flavobacteriales; family Flavobacteriaceae; genus Maribacter; species Maribacter dokdonensis. Next base: position 143,150 of record NZ_LDPE01000005.1, read on the forward strand.
TTTAAGAACTCCAATGAATACATAAAACTAGTCGGTGCGCAATTTAAAAGCCACCATACAGGTACATTTATGGCAGAGATTGTTAATAAAGATCATCCTGTTACTAAAAATTTGGCTCCATTTAGAACTTGGGACGAAACTTATGTTCATGATAAAATAGCTGATGATATTACCGTTTTAATGGAGCGTGTAGAAGGTGATCACCGTGAACCTTACACATGGGTAAAAGAAGTAGGAGAAGGCAAAATATTTTATACAGCTTTTGGTCATGACGATCGTACATGGAACAATAAAGGATTTCAAAGCTTAATTAAATCTGGAATTCTTTGGGCTGTAAATAAAAAGGTTAAAAAGAATTGGACAGCATTTATGGCCAATATGCCAATATTATCCTATGAAGAACGAGCAAACATACCAAACTATGAAAAAAGAGATCCTGCGCCAAAATATCAACTACCGTTATCTGCAGAAGCATCAAAAAAATTAATTCAGGTACCTGCGGGTTTTGAAGTACAACTGTTTGCATCTGAACCAGATATTATAAACCCAATTGCTATGGATTGGGATGAACAGGGTAGGTTATGGGTTATTGAAACTGTCGATTATCCAAATACTGTTCGTAATGATAATAGTAAAGGTGATGATAAGGTAAAAATTTTGGAAGATACCGATGGTGACGGAAAAGCGGATAAGGTAACCATCTTCGCAGAAGAATTGAATATACCTACAAGTTTTACTTTTTATGATGGCGGTATTATAGTTTCACAGGCACCTCATTTTATTTTCTTAAAAGATACTGATGGTGATGATAAAGCAGATGTAAAAGAGATACTAATAGATGGATGGGGAACTTTTGATACACATGCAGGACCATCAAATCTGCAATATGGTATTGACAATAATCTTTACGGTGTAGTAGGGTATTCAGGGTTTGATGGAAATGCTTTTGGACAAGATTTAAAATTCAATCAGAATGTCTATCGTTTTAACCCCAAGAAGAAAACTTTTGAAGTTATTACTAATACCAGTAATAACACTTGGGGGTTGGGCATAACGGAAGATAACGAGATATTCGCATCTACAGCGAACAACACGCATAGTGCATTTGTAGCTATTCCGAATAAAAACCTAAAGGATGTAAAAGGAATTGGGGCTGACGGAAGTGCTAAAATAGACGGGCATTATTATATGCAGCCAATTACTTCAAATGTAAGACAAGTAGATGTTTTTGGAGGGTTTACTGCAGCGGCGGGTCACTATTTCTATACTGCACGTGCATATCCGGAGCCGTATTGGAACAAAATAGCCTTTGTATGTGAGCCAACGGGTGGGCTAGTGCACCAAGCTAAAATAGTCAATAATGGTTCTGGTTATGCTGAAGAAGATTATGGTAATTTATTTGCATCTGCGGATGAATGGAGTTCACCGGTAGATGCCAAGGTTGGACCTGACGGAGCTGTTTGGATTGCAGATTGGTATAATTTTATAGTACAGCACAACCCTACACCTAATGAAGATCGTGGCGGATATAACGCAGAAAATGGAGACGGTAATGCCTATGTAAATCCTTTAAGGGATAAAGGTCATGGTAGAATTTGGCGTGTGGTACCAAAAGATGATGATACCTATGAGCCAAAACAATTGTCAAAAAAACAACCAGATGTTTTATTGAAAGCATTAAGTGATGACAATAAATTTTGGAGGTTAACCGCCCAACGCCTTATAGTTGAAAATGAGTATGTTGACTTATTAAGTGGTCTTTATGAATTAGTGAATGACCAACATGTTGATCAAAACGGATTAAATAATGCTGCAATACATGCCCTTTGGACTATTAATGGATTAAATGCCATTGAAAATAATAATGAAGCACTTAAAGTAGTACGTAGTGCATTATATCATAAAGCATGGGCAGTTAGAAAAGCTGCATTGCAAATGTTACCTAGAAATACACAGACCGATGCAGCTATATTAAAAGCCAATACACTTTATGATACAGACCCTCGTGTTCAATTGGCAACATTACTTTATTTTACAGAAAGACCCTCTTCCACGAAAATGGGGCAACTAATGTATAACCTTTCACAAGACCATAAGGTGATGAGTGATCCTTGGTTATATAAGGCACTTTATGCCAATGCGGCCATTCATTTAAGCGGGTTTTTAAATGCGTTTCATAAAGCCAATCCTACACATGAAATTTCTTTTGAAAAAAGAGTTGATATGAGTTTGGTCAATTACGATGACAGCGATTGGGAAACTATGGAGTTGCCCCAGTATATTGAAAATGCCGGACTGGATATTGATGGTGTTATTTGGTTTAGAAGAGAAGTACATATACCGGCCAACATGGTTAAGGGTGCTGCAATATCGTTAGGTCCCATTGATGATTCAGATATTACCTATATCAACGGAATTGAAGTAGGTAGTATGGCATCAAGTTATAGTTCCAATAGACATTATAAAATTCCAGATGGGGTATTAAAACCAGGTAAAAATACGATTGCCATTAAAGTTGAAGATACTGGAGGCGAAGGTGGTATTTATGGTAATTTTTGGCAGATGTATATAGAAGCAGGTGAATCCTTGGTTAGGATCAATGGAGCCTATAAATATAAAGTCGAAAAAAGCTTTTTGGATCAAGAGGAAAAAGTAACTAACGTTTTTGATATGGTCAACCTCTTATATAAGTACTACGATAATCAATCTAACAAAATTGAAGCTCAAGAAAACATTGATCAAAATGACGCTAAGGTGATTGAAATCAAGGTTTTAAAAAATGAAATGAAGTTCAATGTTACCAGGTTTGAGGTAAATGCTAGTGAACAAGTAGAATTGGTATTGAAAAATCCTGATTATATGCAGCATAATTTGGTCATAACTAAACCCGGTAAAAAAGATATTGTAGGAAAAGCGGCAGATAAAATGGCTGCGGATCCTAATGCTGCGACACTTAATTATGTACCGCAATTGGGCGATGTGCTATTTGCAACACCAATATTGAATCCAGATGAAACGTATTCCCTAAAGTTTACGGCCCCAAGTAAACCAGGTGAATACCCATATATCTGTACCTTTCCCGGACATTGGAGAATTATGCAAGGGGTAATGATCGTTAAATAGATGAGAGATTTGAATAAGAATAAGTTGGTTTTCGGAGTGAGTACTTGGCTGTGGCAATCACCATTTTCCACTGAAAGTATTGGATTGTTTCCAAAAATTAAAAAAATGGGTTTTGATGTTGTTGAAATCCCCATAGAGGATCCGTTATTAATCAATGCGGCAGAAGTAAAAAAAGCGCTAGATGATTATGGTTTAAAAGCTTCTATTTGCGGGGCATTTGGACCAACTAAAGACCTGACCAGTAAGGATGAGAAAGTACATTTGCATTGCTTTGAATATTTAGAGCAATGTTTTGAAATCTGCAGTGTATTTGGCGCAACATCTTTTGTTGGCCCTTTATATTCGGCTGTAGGAAAGGCGCGTATGTTATCTACAGATCAAAGAAAGACAGAATGGGATTTAGCGGTAGCCAATGTAAAACATGCTTGTCATTTAGCTTATGCATATGATCTTAAAATAGGAATAGAGCCATTGAACAGGTTTGAGTCAGATATGGTCAATACGGCAGAAGATGTAATGCAGTTAATTGCAGATGTGGATCATAAAGCCGCTATGGTATCTTTAGATAGTTTTCATATGACGATAGAAGAAAACAATCTACGTAAAGCTATAAATGTAGTAGGTGATAAACTTATACATATTCAAGTCTCTGAAAATCATAGAGGTACTCCTGGTACCGGGCTCACCCCTTGGAACGATATTTACCTAGGTCTTAAGGATATTAATTATAACGGAGCTATGGTCATTGAAAGTTTTACTCCGGAGATAAAGGAATTGGCTAGTGCCGTTTGTATATGGAAGACCAAGGCAAAGAGTCAAGATGAATTTGCACAAAATGGACTAGAATTTTTAAGAAGAACATTTAAGGATTAACATATGAATTTAAGTGATAAAAAAATTAAGATCGCTATAATAGGACTTGGCTTTGGAGCAGAATTTATTCCTATTTATAAAAAACATCCTAATGCGGAATTGGTAGCATTATGTCAACGAAACGATAAAAAACTCCAACAAATAGCGGATGTGTTTAATATAGAAAAAAGATATACTTCTTACGAGGAGCTTTTGAAGGATCCAGATATAGACGCAGTGCATATAAATACACCAATACCTCTTCATGGTCAGCAATCTATACAAGCATTAAGGGCAGGTAAACATGTAGCCTGTACGGTGCCTATGGCAACAACTGTTGATGAATGTAGGCAAATTGTGGCCTTGATCCAAGAAACCGGGTTAACTTATATGATGATGGAAACCGTGGTATATGCTAGGGAGTTTTTATTCATGAAAGAGTTATATGAAAATGGTAATCTGGGGAAAATTCAATTTTTAAAAGCAAGTCATCAACAAGATATGGATGGTTGGCCCAATTACTGGCCGGGCTTACCGCCAATGCACTATGCTACACATTGTGTAGGACCGGTTTTAGGATTAACTCAGAATGAGGCAGAATATGTCTCTTGCTTTGGGTCTGGTACAATTCGCGATGAACTAATTAAAGAATACAATTCACCATTCGCTGTAGAAACTACCCATATTAAATTTAGAAATTCCGATTTAAGTGCTCAGGTATATCGCTCTTTGTTTGATGTAGCACGGCAGTATAGGGAAAGTTTTGAAGTATACGGTTCCAAGAAATCTGTAGAATGGCCCTTGATCAAGGGTAAACCCCTTGTAATGCATACGGCCAAGAAACCAGAACAGGAAATACCTGAAGAGGTTGTCTGTCCGGATTTTGCAAAGTTGTTGCCCAAAGAAATTCAGTCATTTACCACACACGGCGTATATGATGAGGATGATAATCAACATTTATCCTTTACCCAAGGGGCTGGTCATGGTGGTTCTCACCCTCATTTAGTACATGCTTTTGTAAACGGTTTGCTCAATGACACTACTCCTTATCCGAATGCAAAACAGTCTGCTAACATTACATGTGTGGGTATTTTATCACACGAATCCGCTTTAAAAGGAGGAGAGATCATAAAACTGCCAGATTTTACTTTTACAGATTAAAATACAGTAGGGCTTTAAATTATAAATACAGTCTTAATGACCATTTTAGGGCATTAAGACTGTGTAATATTATATTAATGGTTCCAGATTATTTTTATTAAATAATTAAATGAATGGTAAGCTCATTTTCAAACATCGATCTCAACAACTAATTGTTTGTTCAAAATGCCTATGCCGCCAGCCATTAAACCGCTTATTTCTTCCTTTTCAATTTGTAGTTTAACGGTAATTAAACTGGGCGAAGGCGGTACCATATATTTGCCTTGTTGAATATGAAAAGTACTTTTCTGTTGCTTTAGAATATCAAATAAATAGCTCCCCAGCGGACCGGCGGCCATACCTGTACCGGCTTCTTCCAAAATACCATAACGCGGACCGAACATTCTTGCGGTAGCATCATATGAAGTATCTGTGGTAAACGCATAGTAACCAATGAGATTCAACTCGTCGCTGATTTTATTGATCATGTCAAAATCGGGTACTATATTCTTTAATGTTTCGCTGTTTTTAACGGGAATAAGCAAAAATGAATTACCCGTATGTACGGATAGCATAGGGGCATTTGGTAAAACATCCGCTGTACGTAATCCAAGTGATTGTAAAACGGCATGTTTGTCGCTTATTTCAGTATATTTTGGGGGCAATTGCTCCATAAACGCTAAATCCCCTATGATTTCTATTTTTCGACTGCCATCAATCGTTTCTTTTGAAGAGCTATTTTTGGTTAATATGCCCATTTGCTTTAAATAAGAGAATGTGGCAACAGTGGCATGACCACAATGCGCAATTTGCTTGTTGGGCGTAAAAAAATCCAATTTAAAATCATCGGTTGTAGACTTTGATACGAATGCTGTTTCAGATAAACCAACCTTTTTGGCAATTTCAAGTTTGTTTTTGTTAGTTAGGGCATCTGCGTTTAGCACAACTCCTGCAGGGTTGCCACCTTTACCATGTTCGGCAAAAGCATTTAAAATTTGTACGGTTATCTTTTGTTTTGACTTTTCCATTTGTAATAATTTATGTGTTATACAAGATGGACGCTGTGCACTGGAAAAAGACGTAGTAATTATTACTTTTTTTCAAAATCTATTAATTTGCCCGTATCATCAGATGCTACATTTGGGCAATCTAGAATATTCTCCTTTAAAATTTCCTTGGCTTTTTGTACCCTGGATTTTGTACCGGAATAGGAGATGTTCAAATGCTGGGCAAGTTCTTTTTGCGAATAATTTTGAAAAGAAGTCAATATAATGGCTTCTTTATGATGAGAGGATAGGTCTTCAATTTTTTGATTGATACAATTTGTTAGGTTGGCGTATTCAAAATTTTCACTATCCACTTCGGGGAAATCCATATCGTTTATTGAAATAGTTTTATTGGGAGATTTTCTATAGTGGTCAATAATACTGTTCCGTGTGATTTGATATACCCAAGAGGTAAGCTTAGAGGTGTGTTTAAGCTGATGTATTTTAGTTTGAACCTTTAAAAATACTTCTTGATGAATATCTTTAGCAATGTGTTCATCCTTAATTCTCCCTAAAATAAAGGTATACAGTTCTTCATTTAAATCTATCCAAATGGTGTTAAGTTCGGTTTTCACAATGGTAAGTTTTAAAGGGTTTAGGTCATATATTAGAATTGATGCGTTTATGAATAAGAATTTTCGGAATTGTTAGCTTTGGTTTGATCCATACCCTTATATACATTGGTGTTATGTTTTTCCATATATAATTGAGGATTGGGCAATGCTGTAAAACCATATTTTTTATAAAGCCATTCAGCGGTGTCGGTTAATAAAATCCAGCGTCTTAATCCTTGGAGGTTAGGGTGTTCCGTTATTTCGTTCATGAGCCATTTACTCAATCCTTTTCCTCTATATTCCTTTAAGATATAAACATCTCCTAAATAGGCAATGGTAGAGAAGTCACTAATTATTCTGGCAAAGCCAATTTGCTTGTTTTTGTAATACACCCCAAAATTTAGAGAATTTTCAATGGATGTTTTTAAAGTTTGGATAGGAATTCCGTTAGCCCAATCGGTTTCGTTAGCAAGAAATTTATGAATGCTTTCAATATCTAACTTGTTCTTGTCCGTTGAAATGGTATAATCATTTTTATGTACTTCTCTAATTTTCATTTTACTGTATTCATTTTATTTTGATTGATGCAAAGCTAAATTTGAACATTTCGTTTACACGCAATTTTAAATTTAACTACCGTATAAATATACATAGTTATTGGTGTTAAAACCCTAATTCCGTATTGTTTATAGGTTTTGTTGTCGCAGGTTTTATTATTGCGATTCAATGTCATCTTCTGTATTAAATTCTCCATCAGAACCAGCAGAGGTGATTAAAAACGTTTTTACGTTTTCCGAAATCGTAAATTCATATTCTCGGTTCCAAGCGTCTTTTTTCCAACTTTGTCTTACAGGACTATTTCCAATTAACTCATTAAGGTTTGATGGGTATCGTCCGAACTTTTGGTTCCAATTTTCCATTCTGTCACTCATTTCAGAGATTTCTTTCACAGTTCTTTCAGGAAAAACAGATGTTCTTTGATAAGTAAAAAACAGAATAAAGATTAAACTCCCAATGACTAAAACAGAAATGAAAATTAATGCACTTGGTTGCAAAAAATATTTTTGAATAGGTCTTTTAGTACCATCTTCTTTTTCTTTTTTACTTATTCGTTTCCGATGTTTATAATCCTCACGGATTAGTCCAAATTCTGCTAAAGTCGAAAGTATTAATTCAAGCATTTAGTTGGTTTTGGTAAATGTGCTACAACAGACTTATTTATAAAGCAAAGCGTACAAAAAGACACTAATATTTCAGATTAAAACAGAGCCGAATTTTTACATTTTGTTTTTAATTTTCTCTTTTTAAAAGCCAAATTAAAAATTTGGCGGACTTTCTAATACACACAAACCTTTTGGATAAACATTTATTAGCTATGTTTTATACACCGTGTTGTGCAACGATTTTATTCAGTTTGTTTATTCCGATAATTTCTGTCAGTTTATTTATACCGCTTTTTGATATAATTCTAAACCCTAATTCCATAAAAATATATCTCATTACTAAAACTGTCATAATAAGATGAAATATTACTTCGAATTCTTTTTGGATTATAGCAGTGATTATGCCAGAAAGAGCAAACAACAATATCGCAATAAAAATGATTTTAAAAATTCGACCAGTACGAATTTCTAATGTCCCTTTTTTATTTTCCAATTTCCCTTTTAGAATACAAATTTCTCCAATTAACTTTTTTGAAAGTTTCACTTCAAATTCATTCTTCTCAATTATACCGATGAATGTCTGACTATTCCAGTCTGTAACAAACTGTTCTTTGGATAGAGTTTGATTTTTTAATTCCGAAATACCTACAAAGTAGTCATTGTTTAATTCTATTGAGTAGACATTTTCAGGAAACATTTTCATTAAGTTCAGATTTTTCTTAAATGTTGCACAACGGTTCGGTTTAGCGTAGTGCGGAGGCAAGGAAACTTTTCGTTTCCTTCTGCGCACGAAGCTAAAGCTTTTGGTTTTGCTTTTTCTTTTTTTGTCCAAAGCTAAATTCCAAAGATTTAGCGACTTCATAAATATACAAAGACCTTTCAATTTTGCGCTAAAGTCCGCATGATCTTTAGGTTTTGTTGTGTTTAGTTTTTACTTCCCATCCTCTGTGTCCACCTCAAATTCGAAATAATATTTCCTACTTTGTGAGGGTATAATCGAGTCCGTATGTTCAAAACCATAAAAGTCCCAAACGTAACCTCTAAGCTTGTTTTTTCCAGGCTCATAGAATGTTCTTCCAAATACTGCACTATGTCTTTTATCTTTGCTTTCAATCCATTTCTGATTTAGCGAATCAATTTCTAAGTTAGCAAATCCTTCAATGTCAATTTCATATTCGTTTGATAAGTCCTTTTTTAAAAGTTCATCTCCGCCAGACTGCAATACGACAAATATTTGTGAATTTTTATCAGCGAATTCCGAGTCTAGTAATATTGCAACTGCTTTAACGGGCTCATTAATCTTTGACGGTGTTAAAAGTTTAACGACAACCGTTGGGTCATAAGATTTTCTTTTTTTATCCGTTTTCCCGCACCCAATAACAAGAAGAAAAAGAAATAAAATTATGATGTTAATTAAATTTTTCAATGTTTTTTCAAATTAAACACAACGTTAAATATATGGCATTTAGGGCAGAGGACAAGTGATTATTTTCGATTAAGCACTAAGCCAAACTTTTGCATTTTGTTTTAATTTTTCTCTTTAATACCAAATCAAAAGATTTGGCGACTTTGCAAATAAACAACAACCTTTCGATTAAACACTAATCGCCCTATTTGCTATATATCGTGTTAAGCAACGTTTTTACTCGATTATAAATTTCACTTTTACTTTTGAGGAAAACTTCATTTTCTCAAAATCAATAATGATATCTTCTTGTGCACGACTTCCATAAATGCTTGAATATCCTCTGATTTGAACTCCAGCCACTTTTCCTTGCAACTGACTAGTTATCGATTCAGTTTCTAAATCCGAAATGTATATCGCTTTACCAACTTTTTGATTTATAGGTTCGACCATTTTTTCGGCATTCTGTTTTGCTTTCAGAATAGCTTTTGATTTTAGCTTAAGTAATAATTGGTCAGATTTCGAATATTCAGTTTTAGTAATAGATACGTTTGATATTTCTTCACGCTCTAATCCTGCCATTACTTTTCCAACAGTTTGAGCGTCATTTACAATTAGAGAATACATTTTTGTTTTCAGAATTTTTTGTCCACTTAAAAAGTATTTTTTGAATTCACTACTATAATCCAAAAGAGAAAGATTTTTTTCTAGATCGATTTTCAATGAGTTCAGAACTCTCATCATTGAAGCCTCTAATTCCTCAGTTGATTTTCGATTCCGATTGTCGTCTTCGTTTAATATAATTACTAAATGAATTTTGTCAGGTTTCACCAAAGTGTCGATTTCCGCAATCGTTTCTATAAATGGTTGGTCAATAAAGTTTTTGTTTTGTGCAAAAGTTTGAATTGCTAAAAATCCGAAAAGAATAAGTATGATGTTTTTCATTGGTTTAATTTATTTTTTAATCCATTTGTTACATCAAAACTATAATTTCAAGCAGTTTTTTAAAAGTTAGAATGAGTGAATAGTACATTTCAATTAGGTTGCTTGCTTTTTTGCAGGGTTTCACCCAAATGTTGCCTAACGGTCTCGTATAACCGTCAGTTACGGGATTAAAGTTAATGATTTTCGGTTAAGCACTGACGTTAGCAATTCCGAGTGGATTCGGACGTAGTCGAATCCGCCGTAATTGCGGTTAGCATCTATGTAAAAGCAGTAAGTCGAGTATCTTTAAGATGAACTAAAAATCAAAGATATGAACACTCAAATTACTGCTACACCTAAGTTATTCATTGGTATCGACATACACAAACGCAGTTGGAAGGTACACTGTGCGACGGATCTGTCATCCGGAAAGACTTTTAGCATGCCGCCCGATGCCGAACTGCTCTATGAATATGTAGCCAAGCATTATACAGGTTATGAAGTGTCCACCGCTTATGAGGCGGGCTGTTGCGGATACCGTGCACACCGGTGCTTTGTAGGTTATGGCTGGCGCAGCTTGGTGGTCAATCCGGCCGATATATTCAGGCGGGGCAAGGAGCGCCATACCAAGACGGATAGGATCGATGCCCAACTCATAGCACGGGAGCTCAAGGACGGCAGGTTGAGCGGTATTTGTGTGCCGGACAAGTGCAGGGAACAACTGCGGAGCCTTTTCCGTCGCAGGAACGATCTGGTCAAGGATATGCGCCAGATCAAGAGCTATATCAAGATGCAGTTGCTGTATTACGGTATAAGGATACCCCAAGAATTCGATAACGACCATTGGAGCCATAAGTTCAGGGATTGGCTCGATGAACTGGATTTCGGGTACGATACGGGCAATGAGGTCCTGCGTAGCCGTATGCGCAGTTTTCGGTTCATCGACCGGGAATTCCGGGAAGTTTCTACCTTATTGCGCCGGTATACCAAGAAACACTTTAAGAAAGATTATATGCTTTTACGGAGCATTCCCGGTATAGGTCCCATAGTGGCCAGTGGTATTTTGAGCGAATTGGGCGACCTGCGCCGTTTCGGTAATATCAAACATTTGGCCGGATATGTAGGTCTGGCACCGGGCATTTACCAAAGTGGCGATACCATCCGACATACGGGGGTGAGCATGCGTGCCCACCGGTTGATACGCAGTTATTTCATCGAGGCCTCTTGGCAGGCCATTCGAACGGATCCCGTGATGCAGGGCTATTACCGCAAGCATCACGGAAAAAATGTGAAGAGTGTCATCGTAAAGGTGGCCAGAAAACTACTGAGCAGGACATTGGCGGTGATAAAGACGGAGACCCCTTATGCGATAGGGGTATTGGAATAGAATATAGAGAAAGTAAAACAACAGGATAACCGAGCTCACAATAGAAGTAGAAAAGTCCGGATCACAGAACAATGTAGGTGGTCCCGCCGCTGGCGGGAACCACATCGGTTAGCAAGTGACCGGGCTTATTATAACTTATGATCATACAGATGCCGGTGGCCATGCCCAAAGCACGGACCACATATAGGATGCGGAGCAAGTTATATATGGTGTTGAAGTATTGACAACCAAGCATTATGCTGGAAAGGGTTGCCAACAATCCAACACCCCAAAATCAACATTATGGACCAATAAAAAATAAAATATTAACTTTAGAGAACTGGACTAGGGCTTTTCATAGGACACATTGTTAGCTGCTGTATTTTTTTCTTTCCAATCGACGTATCGCTGTATGTTTGGCTTTGAACTCATACTTTCCTTTTTCCACCTCAATTTTTTCCAATATTTCTAGCGCATTGGGATTTCCAAGCCTACCGAGACCCTCTATTGCATGTCCTTTCACAGTGGAATCGAAAAGACATTCGACTAAAACTCGGTATGCTTTTTCTGATTTCATTCGGGCTAATGTTCCCATTAACATTTGTCGACCTATTCCATAGGATTTGTCTTGACATAATTTGAGAATCTCATCATAGGAATTTTTATCATCAATTACATAGAGGGCGTTGCCTATAACCCATAAGTCAACATCTTTTCCACTTTTAAACATTTCCAAAAGCATAGGAACCGCTTTTTTATTTCCTTTTTCCGTTAAGGCTCGGACTACCATTTCCGATTCGTTCCGATTTAGTTTTCCGAGATATTTTATTAGAATTTCGACGTATGGCTTGGATGAAAGTTTTGAATTTACAAGTCGATTAACAGGTCCATATGTTTCTCCAAAAGCATCAATGTCGTCAATCCCATGCTTTTTAAGTTCGGCGTTAAGTTCTTTATATGCACTCATGGAATATAGCAGCTAACGGACTTGTGTATGGCTCGTTGCGGAAAATCAGCTATGATTTTCCGCCGTAACCGAAAGATAGCAAATTGCAATGAATTCCGATTAGGAATTCAGCCGCAATGAGCTATACACGTCTTAAGTTTGATTCTCAGTAAATTGTTGATATAACTAGAAAGAACAAAAGAGAGAATTAAGGTTACTATATACGGTGAAGCTTTAGACTTCGACAACATTGATAATCCTCTCTCTTTTACTACTTAGATCACGTTCAGTTCTGTGAGACCTTAGATCTCGTTTTCAAGTTGTTGTGAGCAGAAGTAGCCGGTTCTTTCGTAAAACATATCTTATGAATAAATATAAAGAAACTTTTGGAGTCGACATCAGTAAAGATGTCTTTGATGTACATGGTAGTAACAAAGGTCACGACCAGTATAAGAACGATGAAACTGGATTTAAGAAATTCCTTAAGGAACTGCCCAAATGTTCATTGGTCGTTATGGAAGCTACCGGTTATTATCATTATAGACTTGCCCAGTTTCTTTACAAAAATGGGGTAATAGTTTCAGTAGTAAACCCATTATCCGTAAAACGTTTCATTCAAATGAAACTGGCTAAAGTAAAAACGGATAAGAGCGATGCCAAGGCTATATGTGAATATGCACTGGTCAACGAGGTACCTATTTACAATGCCTTGACGGATATCCAGAGCGAATGCTTACAGTTGTTCCGGTTATTGGATATCTATTTAAAACAACGTACCGCGACCAAGAACAAGATACACGGAGAAGCTGTTCTGGGCATACCTTCAAAGTTTGTTTATCGTTCCTTGATACGTAATAAGAAACTGCTCAATAAAGAGGTAGCCGCTATCGAATCAAAGATTCTGTCATTGGTAAAAGAGGACCAACAGGAGCAATTGACTTTATTGATGTCAATACCCGGTATAGGTCAAAAGACTGCATTGTTCCTAATAGTGGTCACCGATGGGTTCAATAAGTTCGAAAATGCGGCACAGCTTTGTAGCTATGTAGGTATAACCCCAACGATACGGGAATCGGGGAGCAGTGTGAGAGGTCGTGCGCGAATAAGTAAGGTCGGCAATAGAAAACTTCGCAACCTATTATTTCTATGTTCTTTTAACGCTTGTAAGCACAATAGGGCATGCAGAGAGGTTTATGAGCGGATCGTGAACAGGGGAAAGAGCAAGAAACTGGCACTGATAGCCGTTGCCAACAAACTTTTAAAGCAGTCTTTTGCCATTGCAAAATCTGGCAGGCCATATGATGAAACTTACGTTTCAATATTGCCTAGATAAATAGAAGCTAGATCGAATAAAAAAAGCTCAAAGAATCAAGTTATTGAATCTATGAGCCTGAAATAATATTGTCTCGGATTAAAGAAGAATTTGTTTGTTTTTTATCTCAGTTCTTTGTT